>NZ_CP050152.1:3197533-3517287 GCF_011617245.1 Brevibacterium atlanticum
CAACGTGAACGCAGCCGCTTCGGCCTCGGCTTCGGCCAACGCCGATGACGACAACAACGCGGCAGCCGAGGCAGCAGCAGTAGCAGCAGCCGATAACGATGCCAACAAAACGGCATCGGCAGCAGCGGACGAGAACGCCGAAGCAGCTGCGGAGTCGGCCGCCGACGAAGAGGCTTCCTCGGAGACCTCGACGGACGCGACCTCGGATCCGAACGCCTCGGCACAGCAGGCAGCCAACGCCGCCGCGAACGCCGACAATGAGGATGACAGCAACGCACAAGCATCCGCCGCAGCCAACGCCAACGCCGGGGCCGCCGCTTCGGCAGCATCGACGGCGGACTCCTCATCGGAGGCTTCCGCTGCGGCAGCGGCAGACGGTGACGAGGCTGACGCAGCCGCTGAAGGTGCAGAGGCCAATGCCTCCACCGACGGTGACGAGGCCAATGCTTCGGCCGACGGAGGCGCAGCCAGCGCCTCGGCAGATGGTGACGAGGCGAGCGCTTCGGCCGATTCTGAGAAGGCCACGTCGGCGAACTCCTCGGCGTCGGCTGATTCGGACCAGGCCGCATCAGCCAACGCCGGAACCTCGGCGAGCGCCAATGCCGGATCCGGTGCCAACGCCTCGGCTGGCTCGAGCACGAATGCCTCGGGCAGCAGCGCCGGTGGAGACCTTCCGCGGACGGGTGCCGACGGCGTCCCGGCCATGGTCGGATTCGCCGCACTGCTCCTCGCCGGTGGTGCCGCAGCGGTGTGGGCAACCCGCCGCTACCGTGCCTCGGCAGGCAAACACTGAGGGTGACCCAGCTCAGTCACTGAGCTGACGCCACAACGGCGGGGTCGGAGTGAGAACTCCGGCCCCGCCGTTCGTGTGCCCGCTGTTTGCGTGTCGTCGGCACCAATCCCGGTGGCCCCGCCGTTCGTGTGCCCCAGCTCTCCCGCTGCCCGAACCGCAGAACACCGAAAGCAGCCGCCCACACCACGCCCCAAAACCTACAACCCGCGTCCGGCCTCCCACGGCTCCTCGGACGCTCCGGTGATGAGGGCATTGACCGACATCGCCTGCGCATCGGTGAACGAGGCGACGTAGTCCACGACCGCCCGGGCTCGGCCCCGCCGGACGATCGCCGCCGCACCCTCCTCCCCCAGCGCGGCAGGATTGCGCGCGTACAGGTCCTGATACTCCTGCGTCGACGCCTCAACGGAATCGACGAGACGCCGGGGAATCCGCGTCGCCTCATCCGGATCGAGCAGCCACTCGTGGAACCCCTCGACCAAAGACGCGATGATCCGAGTCTGCCCGCGCTGATAGACCGCCAGATCAGAACGCTCGAGCACGAACTTCGCATGCACGAACTTCAGCACCACCACGTCATGCCACGCATCCTGGCTCAGCCGCACATGCCCGCTGCGGATGTGCGGATCCGGGTCGACGACGATCGAGGCCTGCAGCCGATCGATCCACCTCCTGGTGAATCGGGTGACTGCCCGATCGGCTTCCAGTCCACCGTCGTAGGGAACCGCGAGCAGGCCCTCGACGAGGTCCCGATTGATCCGCTCGACCGATTCCCGGAACGCCTCCTCGGACGCGATCCACGGATCCTTCTCCCGCGTGTGCCGGCGAATCGCCTCGAGCGCATGCCCCGGCCGACGCCGGTCCAGTTCGGCATCATCCAATGCCGCCAATTCCCGGCAGTCACGCAGCCATCGTCCCAGTTCAGCCGACACCGCCGTGTACTGCAGCACGTTCGACCGGTAGAAATCGTCGAGGTCGTGCACCGCATATGCGATATCGTCGGCGACATCCATCACCGCACACTCGAGCGTCTGCTGATACCTCCCGATCGCCGGGAATGCGGAGAGCACCTCCGCCATCTCGTCGACCTCGGTGACGTAGGCCGAATACTTCATCGCCCCTTCGGAGACCTCATCGCCGACCCCACGCGGCATCCGCGCCGCCGAGTCCACCCGATCACCGCTCCATTCCCCGCGCTCCCACGGATACTTCAGCACCGCCGCCCTGACCGCCCGCGTGAGGTTGAGCCCCCGCGCCGTGGCCTCACAGCTGTCGAGCGCTGTGAGGATCCGAAATGTCTGCGCGTTTCCCTCGAAACCGTCATCGAGGCGCAGCAGCGCCCGCGCCACTCGGTCGAGCTCCTTCTCGCCGAGGTGGCCGAACGGTGGGTGCCCCAGATCGTGGGCGGCCGCTGCCGCCTGCACGACCACCGGATCACACCCGCCGAGGCGACCCACAACTTCCCGTGTCCGCTCATCGGCGTTGTTGAGCGTGATCGCGATCGACCGGGCCACCGCGGAGACCTTGAGTGAGTGGGTCAGCCGGTTGTGGATGACAGTACCGGACCCGGCCTGTGGGATCACCTGGGTGACCGAGGCCAGCCGGGAGAAGAACGGGGAGAATCGGATCCGTTCGATATCGACGCGGAACTCGTCCTCGTTGGGACGGGCCACCTCGGCGACGTTGCGTTCGCGGCCCCCTGTGGTGTGCAGTTTGAGACGTTCCATCCACTCAGCCTACCGATTCCGGTCCCGACAGACCCTCTATTGCTACCTGACGGCGGCCCAGCAACCTGGCGCCAGGTTGCTGGGCCGCCGTCAGGTAGTAAGGGGGATGATTGAGACTCTTGTCACACTGGAGTACGGTCGAGATACCTGTAGGAGGTGGTCACGATGACCGGAGTCAATGAGGATTTCTACCAGCCGGCGACCCAACCCGGCGACATCATCGAGGTCGAGGACGAAGAGACCGGCGAGATGGTCAAGCACATGATCTATCTCGACGAGTTCGGCAACGGCACGAAGACGCGGCCGCTGACCGAGGATGAACTGAACGACCTCGACGAGGCCTGAGACCTCTTCACCAGCCGAGCAGGACGCGCCGCTCACCACTTGGCGCGCACGGTCTCCGTGGGTCCGTCGACTTCGGTGAAACCGGCGTCGACGACGCTGACCTGCTGCTCGTTGTCCGCCCATGCGTCCTTCGTAGCCGTCTGCACGCGCAGACTGAAGCCCGAGTCGCGCCAACGATCACGCACCTCGGCGGGCATCTGCTCATACGCCAACTGCGCGGCATGCCCACATTGGGCAGCGGCTTTGCCGGTCGTCAGCGTCAGTTCGGGTGAGAGTTCGACGGTCACGACCGCCTCGGCGACGGGGACCGACGATTCGCCCTCATCGGGGAACTCTGTGCCGCCGACCTGGAGCTTCTTCAGCTCGTGCGGCAACGGTTCGACGGGGCCGGGCTCGAACACGAGCGCCTCGGCGGGGCCGAAATCGTCGGTGCCGCCGAAGGTCACGCTCACGCTGCCCAACGCCCGAGCATCCTCGAGCTTCTTGCCGTCACCGCGGCGCACGACCTTGCGGATGGCGCCATCGCGCCAGTAGGCGACGGCATCGTGCCACTGGCCGCCAGGTTGGGTGCGCGGATCGTCGAGGAAGGTCACGACGGCGCGGGCGGTGGCTTCGAGGACGTCGATGTGGCGGGTGATAGCGGTCTTCGACCGGCGCACGACGATGGGCAGGGACCAGGGCACCTCATGGTCGGTTTCGTGTCGGCGCATGTGTTCGTTGCGCAAGTTTTCGGTCAAAGGTTCGCTCCTGCTGTGTCCGTCGCTTCCTCAGGCGGCGCGGCCAGATGGTCACGCACGTCCAGAGTATTAACAGCCTCGGGCGCGGGATATTCCGTGGGTACCAGAGCGGACCGCTGCCGCGTCCGCCACCGTGCCTCGCTAAACTGGGCGAAACAGTTGCTGACCAGGAAAGAGGCCGATGATTCCCGGCGTAACCGTCGACTCCGAGCTCACCGAAGAGCTGCTCGCCACGATTCCCACCGACATCGTCGAGGCGATGTCACCGCAGATGCGCGAGGTCCTGTCGATCCAGGCCGCGCGGGCCGAGGAATGTCGGGCGATCGGCGAAATGGCCGCGAACTCAGCGGGTGAACTCTCCCCCGCCGACCGCGACACCCTGGCCAAGCGCGCCGAATACCGCGCCGAACGAACCCTGTGGAACGAGGGCGGGCCGATCATGGCCCGCACCGACGATCGACACATCCGTGCCGCCGGCGTCGACGTTCCCATCCGCATCCACCGCCCTACCGCCGAGGCGGTTCTGCCCGGAATCGTGTTCCTCCACGGCGGCGGGTACAGCGTCGGCGACCTCGACACCCATGACCGGATCATGCGGGTCCTCGCCGAGGCGACCGGCAGCGCCGTCATCGGCGTCGACTATTCCCTCTCCCCCGAGGCGGCATTCCCGCAGGCCCTCCACGAATGCGCGGCGATCGTCGATGACCTGGCCAGGCACGGTCGCGAGTACGGACTCGACGGTGCACGGCTGGCCGCCGCCGGCGACTCTGCCGGAGCCAGTCTGGCGATCGGTGCGGCACTGCTGCTGCGCGACGAACCGGAAGTCGTGGCGGCAGCACCCGCAAGCTTTGCCTCCCTGCGCGCCCTCATCTCGATCTACGGCGGTCACGGACTCGTGGACTCCGCCAGCCGCAGACTCTTCGGCGGCGACTGGGACGGAATGGGAGCCGGCGACCTCAACAATCTGATGAGCGAATACTTCGCCTCACCCGACGACGCGGAATCCTCCTACGTCGCACACCTGACCGCCGACCTGACCGGTCTGCCACCGGTGTTCGTGGCAGCCGCCGGACTCGACCCGCTGCGCGACGACAGCCGCGCGCTGGCCAGAACACTTCAACGCGCAGGCACCGAGGTGACGTTCGAGGAGTACCCGCACGTCCTCCACTCGTTCCTCCACTTCGGACGTGTCCTCGACGACACCACCACGGTGCTGCGCCACGCTACAGCATTCGCTGCCCGACAGCTGCGCTGAAGCACCACGCCCGCCGCGGCACCGACGAAACGCACAGCTCTCCACACCGCTACCACACCGCAGAACCGCCCACCGGTCAGCCGGCTTCGAGGGAAATCCGACGAAGCACTGAAACAGAATCACTATGGTGTGCCGATGACCAGAATGCGACGTTGGCCCTACACCTTTGCCATGGCGCTGTCTCTGCTCGTCGGAGCGGCCGCCGTGATCCCATCCCTCTGTCTCGACCTCCCGCTGCGCGATCCCGACGGGTTCCTCGGACCCTCCTATATCCGACTGCCCCTGCTGGCTCTCGGGTTCATCGGCGGCGGACTCCTCGTCGAGGCGGTGAGACGAAGCGGGTGGCGGAACCTGTCCGGCAGCCTCGTCGACGTCGCCAAGAAGGAGTGGAACACCCATCGTCTGCTGTGCATCGGTGCCGGCCTGCTGAGCTTCTACCTCTGCTACGTTGCCTACCGCAATCTCAAGAGCGTGCTGCCGGTCGTCCGCGACGGCACCCTCTACGACCGGCAGCTGCTGCACCTCGACTACTGGCTCACCGGTGGCCACAACCCGGCAGTGGTGCTCCACGATGTGCTCGGCACCGACGTCATGGCGAGCCTGCTCTCGATCGCCTACCTCGCGTATCTCCCGCTCATCCCGATCAGCCTCGGCGCGGTCCTCGTCCTCAGCCGCAACCACGCCATCGGTGCCTGGTACGCCACGACCCTGTGCCTCAACTGGGTCTTCGGTGTCATCAGCTACTACCTGCTGCCGTCGGTCGGGCCGGCGTTCAGCAATCCCGAGGCCTATCGGGCGCTGCCCGACACCGGGGTCAGCCAGCTCCAGGACTCTCTGATCTCCACTCGCATGGACTACCTCAGCAACCCCTTCGGCAGCGACTCGATCCAAGGAGTGGCCGCGTTCGCCTCGCTGCACGTCTCGGTCACGTTCGCTGCGGCACTGTTCATGACACGAACGAAGCAGAAGCCGGCGATCAGGGCGGCCGCCTGGATCTTCTTCGGCGTGACGATCATCGCCACCCTGTACTTCGGCTGGCACTACCTCCTCGACGATGTCGCCGGCATGGTCATCGGCTGGGCCTCGGTGACACTGGCAGGGTGGGTCACCGGCCACCGTCGGAAACGACAGAGTCCGGTCGGCCCCACCACAGAATCCGGCCTCACCGCTGAATTCGATCGTGAGGTGACCGATCCAGTCAAC
The DNA here is from genome assembly GCF_011617245.1 of Brevibacterium atlanticum. Lineage (NCBI taxonomy): Bacteria > Bacillati > Actinomycetota > Actinomycetes > Micrococcales > Brevibacteriaceae > Brevibacterium > Brevibacterium atlanticum. Next base: position 3,203,594 of record NZ_CP050152.1, read on the forward strand.
GAATCTGCCCCTGTTCCGATCCTCGAGGTGACAGCCCACGACCGCGCTGCCGCCGATCCCGTGCTCGAGGCGGCCGAGCCCGATCTCGAAATGACGGACCTGGACTCCGAAACGACCGGCCCCACCCCCGTCCAGCGCTGAGGGGTCCTATCCGAGCCCGGCCCCGACGCGCTCAGACTCGACGCGCTCGATCCTGTCCCCCTCGGTCACGGTCGCGCCCGCCCCATCCCGTTCGAGCAGCGGCAGCAGGTTCTGCCCGACCCGCTCGACCTCGGTCAGGTACGGCGTGTCCGAGAGGATGAAGTGGGAGACGCCCAGCGAGCGGTACCGGTCGAGCGCCGCGGCGACCTCGGCGAACGAACCCACCAACCACGTGGTTCCCGCGCCTTGCCCACCGAGGCGACCGGGAGCGGTGTAGAGGACATCGTCGAGGACGTCGCCCTCATCGGCGAGCGCAACGAGACGGTCCTGCCCCACCGACTGCCGGTGGTTCTCCCGCCACACCTTCGCCTGGTTCTCATCGTGCATGCCCGCCACACGTGCCCGAGCCACGCTCCACGCCTCGTCACTCGTCTCACGAACGACGACGGTCACGCGCAGTCCGAATTCCAAGGGCGCATGGGCCCGCCCGACCTCGGCAGACAGCGCCCGCAGACGCGCAATTCTCTCGGCCACAGCAGCGTAGGTCTCTCCCCAGAACAGCTGCACATCCGCCTCGGCGGCGGCGACTCTCTCGGCCTCGGCCGAAGCCCCACCGAAGTACAGTGTCGGCTGCGTCCGCTCCCCCACAGCGAATGGTCGAGCCCCGAGGGTCGCGTCGTTGAGGGTGTAGAACCGCCCATCGTAAGTCACCGCGTCTTCGGTCCACAGCCGCCTGACCAGGTGGATGAATTCCTGGGTGCGGGCATAGCGCTCGCTCCTCTCGATCACGGTGTCTCCATAGGCCGACGCCGAGTCAGTGCCCGAGACGATGTTGATCAGAGCACGTCCCCGACTGAGGTGATCGAGCGTGGCCGTCGCGGCCGCGAAGTTCGCCGGATGCCAGTACCCGGGCCGAGCGGCGATGAGTGGCTGGAACGTTTCCGTGCGGGCGGCCAGGGCGGTGCCGACGGTGAACGTATCCGGCCGCGTCCACCCGGTGCCCAGCAGCGCACCCTCCCAGCCGTTGGCCTCGACCGCCCGGGCGTGTTCGGTCAGCGTGTCCAACGAGTTGTGGTCGGCGCGGACTTCATCGCCGCGGTGCCCGGGACGGGCCTGATTGGGGATGTACCAGAGATACTTCGGCTCGGTCATGGTCAGGCCACCTCGCTGATCGTCGTTGCAGTGTCTTCGTCATCCCGGTCGGGCTGGCCAGGAGTGGGCCGGCCAGGAGTGGGCTCGCCTGGAGTCGACTGGCCAGAGGACGACTCGCCGGAATTCCGCGGACCGGGGACCGGCAGGCCGTAGTGACCGCGCAGAGTCGTCGTCTCGTAGTCGTGCCGAAACAGGCCCCGTTCGGTCAGGATCGGGACCACCGTGTCGACGAAATCGTCGAGTCCGCTGGGAAGCGCCGGCGGCATGATGTTGAAACCATCGGCCGCTCCCGCATCGAACCATTCCTCAATCGCGTCGGCGATCTGTTCGGGTGTGCCCGCGACGGTCCGATGCCCGCGACCCCCGCCGAGGCGGCCGATGAGTTCGCGTGCTGTGAGCCCTTCCCGCCGGGCCAGGTCGACGATGAGCGTGTACCGCGACTTCGCTCCTTCGATCTCGTCCTCATCAGGCAGGTCGGCGGGCAGCTGCCGATCCAGCGCCAGGGCATCCGGGGACACCCGCAGGGTCTGGGCGAGTTGGGCGAGCGCGAACTCGGGGCGGATGAGGCGGTCGAGCTCGTCGTCCTTCGCTCGGGCCTCGGCCTCGGTGGCGCCGATGACCGGGACGATTCCGGGCAGGATCTTCACATGCTCGGGGTTGCGGCCGTACCTGCGCGCACGGTCCTTGACATCGGCTGCGAAGGCGGCCGCCTCGTCGAGCCATTGATGCGCGGTGAAGACCGCCTCGGCGAACTTCGCAGCGAGTTCCTTGCCGGATTCGGAGGATCCCGCCTGCACGATCAGCGGGTAGACCTGCGGTGAGCGAGGGATGTTGAGCGGTCCCGCGACCTTGAAGAAGCGACCCTCATGGTCGATGGCGTTGACCTTCTCATCATCACCCCAGACGCCGGTGGCCTTGTCCGCGATGACCGCGTCGGCATCCCAGCTCTGCCAGAGACCCTGCACGACCTCGAGGAACTCTTCGGCACGTTCGTATCTGGTCTGGTGGGCGGGACGCTCATCGAGACCGAAGTTCCGTGCCGCGTCGGACCCCGCGGTGGTGACGACGTTCCAGCCGACTCTCCCCCGGCTGATGTGGTCGATCGAGGAGAAGCGGCGGGCCAGGTTGTAGGGAGAGTTGTAGCTCGCCGAGGCGGTGGCGATGAGGCCGATGCGCTTCGTGGCCACGGACAGCGCGCTCAGCAGCGTGAGCGGTTCGAGGTTGCCCGCGGGCCGTCGTCCCACCTCGGCGCGCAGGCTGGGACTGTCGGCGAAGAAGATCGAGTCGAAGCCTCCCCGCTCGGCAGTCTGCGCCAAGTTGATGTAATGGTCGATGTCGGTTCCGGCTTCGGGATCGCTGTCGGGAAGCCTCCACGAGGCTTCGTGGTGACCGGTGGTCATGAGGAATGCGTTGAGGTGCAGGGTCCTCTCACGCGGTGGCGTCGTGCGCAGTGTCGTCGCCGTGGGCGGTGTCGTCGTCATGGCGTGTCCTTCCGATTCAGAGCGTTGGTTTCCGATGTCTGGGGTGGCTGCCTGCGGCAGGGTGGGATCTCAGACCCGGGTGTCGACCCCGAGGGACTCCAGCAGGGAGATCCGCAGCTCGGCGAGTTCGGAATCGGAGACGGTCCGCGGATGAGCCGCCGGGACCCGCAGATCGGTCGAGATCCGTCCCTCGTCGAGGACGATGATCCGATCGGCCAGCAGCAGCGCCTCGTCGATGTCGTGGGTGACGAGGAGGACGGCGGGACGATGTCGCTCGAGCAGTGTGTGCAGGAGTCCGTGCATCTTCGACTTGGTCAGCGCATCAAGGGCGCCGAACGGTTCGTCGGCGAGCAGCAGCGCCGGCTCACGCACGAGCGCCCGGGCCAGTGACACCCGCTGCTGCTCACCACCGGAGAGTTCCTTGGGCCAGGACTGCTCCCGTCCGGCCAGCCCCACCTCAGCGAGGGCCTCCCGTGCGCGCCCGGCGGGATCGTCGCCGCGCAGTCCGAGGGTGACGTTCTCAAGCACTCTCTGCCACGGCAGCAGCCGGGAGTCCTGGAAGGCGACCGAACGTTCGGCGGGCACATCGATGCTTCCCTCTGCCCCACGGTCGAGGCCGGCGAGCGCGCGCAGCAGGGTGGATTTCCCGGATCCGCTGCGCCCGAGGAGGGCGACGAACTCACCGGCGGCGATGTCGACGTCGATGTGGTCGAGCACGGTGCGGGAAGCGAACCGGCGGGTCAGCTCGCGGACACGCACAAGCTGCGGGGCCGCCTCGGCGGGGGTAGGGGAATTCGTCTGGGATGAGGTATGAGAGCCTGTCACCGTGAGAGTGTCTGGCGCCATGTCAGCGCCCTCCTTTCTGCGAGGCGGACGAGCAGGTCGCTGCCGACGCCGAGGACGGCGTAGACGACGAGCCCGACCACGATGATGTCGATCTGTCCGTAGAGGCGGGCCTGGTTCATGAGGAAGCCGATTCCGGAGGTGGCGTTGATCTGTTCGACGACGACCAGTGACGTCCAGGCGCTGGTCACGGCCAGGCGGAGCCCGGTGAAGAATCCGGGCAGCGCGCCGGGGAGGGCGACCTTGGTGATGAACTCGCGTTTCGTGAGGTCGAGGGTGAACGCGAGTTCCTGATAGCGGCCGTCGAGTCCGCGCAGGGCGGCGTGGGTGTTGATGTAGATGGGCACCATCACGGAGAAGACGATGAGGGTGATCTTCATCCCCTCCCCGATGCCCAGCCACACGACCGCCAGGGGGATGAAAGCCAAGGTGGGTACGGCACGTTTGACGTTCATCGGTCCGTCGATGAGGCTCTCGCCGAGGCGGGAGAGCCCGGAGAAGAGCGCGAGGATGACGGCGATGACCGTGCCGAGTCCCAGCCCGATGACCGCCCGCTGCACCGAGGTGAGCAGATTCGAGGTGAGGCGGCCGTTCTCGATGAGCGTGAGACCGGTGGCGGCCGCGGTCCACGGCGCCGGCAGGATGAGCGGGTCGATGAGTCCCAGCGCCGAGCCGAGCACCCACACAGCGATGAGGATGACGATGCCCAGCGAGATGCGGCGCGGCGAGAGGCGGCTTCGCCATGACCGGCGAGGTTCGAGGGCAGGGGCGGTCGAAGAGCTGACGCTGTGCTGGCCCGGAGCCAGACGCACGCTCTCATCATGATTGTGCACGCTCTCTTCGTGGTTGACGGTGGCGGTGCTCATTCGTCGAGCTCCTCTCTGGTCTGGTGGGCGCCGATCTCGTCGACGGTGTTCGTGATGACGTCGTCGAACCGGCGGTCGACCATCTCATCCGCGTCGACCTCGACCGGCAGTTCGCCGGCGTCAAAGCTGACGTCGATGGTGTTCTGTTCGTCGTCGACGACGTCGTCAAGGGTCGGGAAGACCGTCTGGCCCTCCTGCTTGCGGATGAAGTAACCGTCCTTCTCACTCACGCCCTGGTTGTCGACGAAGTAGTCCTGGACCCATTGGTCGGTGTTCTTGTCGATCCATTGGCTCGCCTTGATCGAGTGTTCGACGTAGGAGCGCAGGGCTGCCGCCTTGGCAGGATCTTCGAGGGCTTCCTTGCGGGCGTAGATGAAGTTCAGCCCGGTGCCCAGTCCTGAGGTCTCCTTATCCGGGAGGTAGGCCGCGCCCTTGTCTTCGTAGCCGTCGAGGTAGCGGGCCAAGCGGGCACCGGTGAGAGGCGCGATGTCGACTTCGTCCGACTGCAGGGCCTCGCTGAACTCGGCGAGTTCGAGGCGGACGAGTTCGACGTCGTCGGTGCTCAGTCCCTCCTTCTTGAGCAGTTTGAGCACGATCGAGCCCTGGGCGGTGCCCTCGGCGTAGGCGATCTTCGCGCCCTTGAGCTGGGAGGTCGAGTGGACCTTCGTCTTCGGTGAGGTGGCAAGCCGAACCGAGTCGGGATTCGAGCGGAAGGCGAGGATGATCGGCACCACCTCGCCCGAGGCGAAGGCGTGGATCGGTGGGGTGTCGCCGACTCGGGCCACGTCGACGGCATCAGCGCGGAAGGCCTCGAGGATCTCAGGTCCGCCGACGAAGTTCGAGAACTCGGCCTTGAAGTCGAGATTCTCGAGCTCTCCCGAGGATTGCAGCGCCACCTGCTGCTGTTCCTGCTGGTCGGCGATGCGCAGGGTCGTGTCGGCGGGGATCTCCTCGGGCAGCTTCTCATCCTGGAGGTCGGCGACCGACCCCTGCCCCGAGGCGGCTCCCCCGCAGGCACTCAGGGTCAGTGCTGCTGCGGCGAGGATCCCGACGAGGCCGTGGGCGCGGCGTCGGGTGCGCTGGTCCCGTCGTCGATGTCGTGATGTCGGTAGTGGCGGTGTCCTGCGGGCGGAGCCGCCGGAAGGTGGAAGTGCCATGAGGCTGGTGACCTTTCGATCGGTGTCGTCGGCACCGATCTCCCGCGTGCGGGGAGTCGGCGATTCCCACACGCTATGGTCACGGCACTTATGCGCGGTCCCGTCGCGTCAACCAGCTTCATAAATTGTCTAGTAACTTCATAGACTTACTAATCTAAGGGGGCCGTCGCCGCCGATTCTGCCCTCAGCCTCTCCCCCGCTATACTGGAGGTACTTGCGAACCCGTTTTCGGGTTCCCTGCGTCGTCAGGACGCCTCGTCTCTGCAGCTGGGTGAAATCACCCGCGCATATTCCGTAGCCGTTTTCTCTCGGCGATCGAGAGCGCCGACAGCGCTCATTCCATGACCGGAAGCGGCTGCCTGCCACCAATCCACGGCACCAGCACGCCCTCCGGCACGTCGAAGGGCCATCCCATCACTACGTCACAGACACGCACCACCAACCGCAGCTCCTCCAACGGTCGCAGCGGAAGTACCACCACTCGCACCAATAAGACCGCAGCACCGACGTCGTTCGCCGAACTCGGTGTTCCCCAGAAGCTCGTCGCTTCTCTCGACCGCGAAGGCAAGACCTCCGCCTTCCCGATCCAGCAGGACACTCTTCCGGACACCCTGTCCGGTCGCGATGTGCTCGGACGCGGCAAGACCGGATCCGGCAAGACCTTGGCCTTCTCCATTCCCCTGGTCGCCCGCCTCGCCGAATCGCAGGCCGCCGGCGACAGGTCACACCGCACCCGCGAACCCCGCGGACTCGTCCTCGCTCCTACCCGTGAGCTCGCCACCCAGATCACCGAGGTCATCGACCCGTTGGCCAAGGCCGTCGGCCTGAAGACGACGACGATCTTCGGCGGAGTCAAACAGCGCCGCCAGGAAGATGCGCTGCGCTCCGGCGTCGACATCGTCGTCGCCTGCCCCGGCCGCCTCGAGGACCTGCTCAACCAGGGTGTCCTCACGCTCGAGCACATCGAGGTCACCATCCTCGACGAGGCCGACCACATGGCCGACCTCGGCTTCCTACCCGGCGTCACCCGCCTCCTCAAGCAGACCCCGACCGAGGGGCAGCGGATGTTCTTCTCCGCCACTCTGGACAACGACGTCGACAAGCTCGTCCGTCGCTTCCTGCACAACGAGGTCCTCCACTCCGTCGACGAGGCGACCTCGCACGTCTCGGCCATGACCCACCACGTGTTCGAGGTCTCGGTCGATGACAAGAACGCACTCGTCCACAAACTCGCTTCGGGCACGGGCCGCCGCATCCTCTTCACCCGCACGAAGCACCGGGCCAAGCGCTTCGCACGCCAACTCACCGCAGCCGGCATTCCCGCCGTCGACCTCCACGGCAACCTGTCCCAGGGGGCCCGCGACCGCAACCTCACCGCGTTCACCAATGGTGATGCGAAGGTGCTCGTGGCCACGGACATCGCCGCTCGCGGCGTCCACGTCGACTCCGTCGAGCTCGTCGTCCACGTCGATCCCCCGACCGAGCACAAGGCGTACCTGCACCGTTCGGGTCGCACTGCTCGCGCCGGCAGCGCCGGTGACGTCGTCACCGTGATGACGCCCGATGAGCGCAAGGACACCCAGGTCCTGCTCCGCAAGGCCGCCATCAAAGCGACCCCGAAGAGGGTCACCGCTGACTCCCCCGAGGTGGCCGAGCTCGTCGGTGAGATCGCTGAGTATGTCGAACCGCAGCCGAAGGAACCGGCACAGCCGCGGAAGAAGACCGAACCTTCCACGTCGAATGGTCGATCATCCCGCCGTCGCCGAGGTGGGCGCGGCGGACGGGGCGGAAGCTCGGGACGCGATGGCGCCGGCAACGGTGGCTCCGACCGCAGCCGTGAGAACTCCCGCGGCGGACGTTCCGGCAGCGGTCGGTCGGGCGGTCAGCGCTCGGGTGACTCGAGCCGTCAGCCGAGCAGCCGCCGCGCCTCCGACTCTCGTGGCACGAGTCCCGAGACCCGGCGCCGCAACCGCACGCGCGCCGGAGGCTCGCAGCAGGTCTACTCGACCAGCAGCTGAGCCCACTCCTCACAACACGTGACGCCGGTCAGCCCAGTTTCGACACTGGGCTGACCGGCGTCATGTCTGCGGCGAGGGACCCCGGCGGCCTCAGCCGTCAGTCACGCAGCTGTTCGGCGCCGAGTTCGGTCCCTGAGTTCGCGCACGGTGGCTTCGCCGCTGATGAAGAGGGCCGTGAGAACCGTGAACAGCACGATCTCCACCGGAACAGTGACAAGCACTCTCGGGAGTATCTCGTACTGCGTAAAGCCGAATCGATCGAAGATCATGGCGTTGGCGAATGATGCGGCAATACCAATGCTCAGCAGCACGAGGTAGGTGTGGGCGAGGAACCGGCCGAGCGTCTTATGCGTGAAGAGAAGCATGATCATCGACGTGAGGACCGGAGCCAACATGGCATCGGACAGATCGTGCACATTGCTCAGAGTGAAGACCGTGTTCTCCGCAATGTGCCCCACGAGGTAGAACGAGTAGTAGATCGCTCCGGCGATCAGCACCATGACGGCGACAGTGATGTTCACTGCGGGCTGCGACAGAGCGAAGCTGTTTCCGGCGGAGTCTTCTGTGCTGCTCATGACTGCCTATCGCCTTCCCACCTCGTGCTTTGTGCCCTTCAGCCTCATTCCGCGTGCCGCGGCCACTCCTTCCACACTACCGCCCACCACCCACGCGCCGACAAGTCCGCCTGTGACATCACACCGGCGTGGGCCCTGCCGAGTGGTCCCCGCGGATGCGCTTGGCCACGACCTCGGCGCTGATGAGGCACATCGGCACACCGATCCCGGGCGCGGTCGTCGCCCCGGCGTAATAGAGCCCGTCGACGCATCGGGACTGGTTCTGCATTCGCAGGAATGCGCTCTGGCGCAGGATGTGCGACGGCCCGAGCATCCCGCCCTTCCACGAGTGGAAGTCCCGCGCGAAATCGGCTGGACCCACAGTCCTGCGCAACCGGATCCGATCACGCAGATCCTCGACTCCCGCCCACAGTCCGATGCGCTCGATCGCGGCATCGACCGCCGCCTCGACGCTGGGAGACCCGTCGCCGTCCGCTCCCCCGCTGCCGATCTCCACATCCGCCGGGACCGGAATGAGCACGAAGAGGTTCTCGTGCCCGCCCGGTGCGACCGTGGGATCCGTGGCGCTGGGTTTGCACACGTAGAACGATGCCGGATCGGGGATCCGCTGGTCGGTGCCGAAGATCGCCTGCAGATTCTCCTCCCACTCATCGGTGAAGAACAGCGAATGATGCCCGATTTCCGGCAGCGCCCCGTCGACACCGAGCATCGCGATGATCGCCCCCGGTCCGCTCTCGACCTTCGACCACGCCGATTCCGGGTAGCTGCGCAGCCGCTGCGGAAGCAGCTCGGTCTCCGTGTGATGCAGATCGGCCGCAGAGACGACGAGGTCTGCCAGTTCGACCTGCGACCGCCCCTCGGCGGCGGTCCACCGGACACCGCTGACAGTCGGTCGACCACCACGTGTGACAGCGGCTCGGCCACCACGCCGCTGCGCCATCACCTCGGTCACCTCCGCTCCGGTGACGACCGTGACCCCGGCCGCGCGAGCCAGTTCCTCCATACGTTCGACGAGTGCCCAGAACCCGCCCATCGGATAGAAGACTCCCTGGTCCAGATCGAACGCGCTCAACAGGTGATAGATCGCCGGAGCCCGATTCGGATCGGTGCCGAGGAACACCGCCGGATACGTCAGGATCCGACGCAGAATGGGTTCCTTGAACCGCCGCTTTACGAATCCGGCCAGTGGCCGCATCAGCAGTCGGGTCAGCTGCGGCAGAGACCGGAGAACATCCCGACCGATAACCGGCGTCAACCGATCGAACGGGTTGTAGAGGAATCGACTGCGGGCGACATCGGCAGTCGCGCCCGCCGATCGCAGGTACGTTCGCACCGCGCTGCCTGCGCCGGGCTCGATGCTCTCGAAGAGTTCGGCCACCGCCTCAACCCCGTGCGGCACGGTTACGCTGCGCAGACCGGCGACGTCATCAGGTTCGGAGAAGACCTGATATCCGGGGTCGAGCAGCCGCAGATCCAGCTGCTCGTCCGTGCTCGTTCCCAGCAGAGCGAAGAAATGGTCATAGACCTCCCGCATGAGGAACCAGGAGGGCCCGGTGTCGAAGCGGAACCCCCGCTCTTCGACGCTGCCTGCTCTCCCGCCGAGGCGGTCGCCACGTTCGAGGACGGTCACCTCGTGACCGTCGCGGACCAGGAGCGCCGAGGTGGCGAGCCCGGCGACTCCGCCGCCGATGACGATCACCCGGCTCATGGCTTCGCCCCCATCCGCACCTCATAGAACGCCCGCAGGACGAGTGCCGCCTTCCGTGGGCCCGCTACGCGGATCCGTCGTCGTGGGAGCTCGGCGGCCGGCACCACGGCCAGCCTGTCCGTCAGCGCCGCGAACAGTCGCAGCGCACAGAGGACCGCCACCCTGGCGTCACCGGGCAGAAGCGGAATCGTCTGCGCGGCAGCATCGAGCTGTGTGCGGATCGCATCAATCCACTGCTCCTGCGCCCGCGCGTCGACGTGGCCCGTCTCGCTGAGGTAGCTGCGTCCCAGGCGCTGGGTGTCATCGCCGAGGTCGCGCAGGAAGTTGACGTTCTGGAATGCGGCACCGAGGCTGCGCGCACCGTGGACCAGCCGCCGTTGCGCATCACTCGAGCAGTCTTCGTCACGGATGAAGATCCGCAGGCACATGAGACCGACGACCTCAGCAGACCCGTAGACGTAAACGGCATGGTCGTCGGCATCGAAGCCTACCCCCTGCGCCTCCTCGGTGACCTTCGGATCGGCGGGCGTCAGCTGCAGGTCGGTGCGCATGGAGGCGAAGAAGGGGCGGGTCAGTTCGGCACCGAACCCGGCTGCTCGTGCGGTGCGGGCGAAGGCGTGGATGATGGGATTGCTGCTGTAGCCCACACGCATTCCGCTTTCGGTCTCGGCTTCGAGCTGGTCGAGCATCCTCCTCTGCTGGTCGGCGGCGACCCCTGCCTCGGCGGCCACCCCGTCGACGAGTTCGTCCGCGACCCGCACCAGCGCGTAGATGTTGCGCACATGGTCGCGGTGGCGGGGACCGAGTAGACGTGTCGCCAGGCCGAAGGACGTCGAGTACGCTCCGATGACCGATTTCGAGATCCGTTCCGACACGAAGGAGTAGCGCCCGAGCGGACCCAACCGGTCCACGCTTCGCCTCATGATCGCCTCCCGTCGAGGGCCCCGATGAGGTCGTCGATGAGCATCGCCATGTCCGCACCGATGAGGTCCTGTTCGGCTGAGATGAGGTCCCGCGCATTCGCGGAGAGTTCACCGATGAGCGCCTGGACCTCGGCCTCCGCCCCACACTCGGAGAGCAGCGAGCGCACCTCCGCACCCTCACCTGCACCGAGGTTGCCGGTGCCGAAGTGCGGTGCGATGAGCGGCCAGGCAGCACTGCGCCGGGCGAGGGCGATGATCGCGGTCTCCTTGCCCTCGCGCAGATCCGAGTACGGATCTTTGCCGTGCTCCTCGGGCTGACCGAAGATCGACAGCAGATCATCCTGCAGCTGGTAGGCCAGCCCCAGGAGGGCACCCACCTGTCCGAGGAGGTCCTCGACTTCGGACCCGAGACCGGCAAGGACCGCAGCCGACCGCAAGGGCAGTTCGAAGGAGTACGTCGCCGTCTTCTGGCGGCTCATCTCCACGACCTCGGCCAACTCCGGACGAACGCGACCTGCGCTGAGAGCGACATCGGTCAGCTCTCCCGACACCGATTCGAGCACGGCCTGGTCAAGGGCCCCGAGAAGCCGCTTTCCGGTCTGCCCCGGCGGCGCTGCGCGGAAGACGATCCGGTGAGCGGTCGACAGCAGCAGGTCTCCGACCAACATCGCGGTGCTGCGGGCCGCCTGCAGCCGAGGCAGGGCGGGTGCGGGGCCGTCATCGGCCTCCCACTCCTCGAGCAGGAGGCCGATGAAGTTCGGGCGCCCGCGCCGCATGAGGTCACCGTCGATGACATCGTCATGGAGGAGGAAGGCGAAATGGAGAAGCTCGACTGCGGCCGCGATGTGCACGGCCCGGTCTCTCGCCCAGGCGCACGACCGGGCCGAAGCGCCCGCACTACCCGGGACCTGCGAGGCCCCCAGCGCGTCGACCGCCCCGACGAGCAGCCGCGGTCGCAGCAGCTTGCCACCGAGGACGCACCGCGAGGCCAGATCCCATGCGCGGGTCGCAGCCACCCCGAGTCCGGCCAGCTGCTGCGCTCGAGCCTCCATTTCGCGCCTGATCTCGGACTCGATTTCTGAGGTGATGGAGGGGCCGAATACGACGCCCGCGGCTGTGGTCATCGATGAGTCCTTCGTTCGAGTTTCATCAGGCTCAACAATATACTAAACTTTGGGTTAATATAAACGCGAAGCAACTCTTCTGCGTTGGAGGGGAATCGATCAGTAAGATGGCGCTATGGAATCACCGGAGGTCGGGGACAGTCACGACCCGATCACATCGAACATGTACACCGGCTCAGAGCACGGCTTCCCCGGTGACCTCGTCGATTCCTCGGGCCTGTCGAACGCTGACCGAGAGCAGATCGCTCACCTCATGAATTCCCTTGCCCGACTGCGCGAGGCCGAGCGCACCCTCTCGGACGCATCGCGGAAGTTCATGCACTTGAGCGAACAGGACATGCGTGCACTCCACTACCTCATCGCCGCGAAACGCCAAGGTGAGGTAGTGACGCCGAAGATGCTCTCGGCACATATGAACATGTCGGCCGCCTCGGTGACGAAGCTGATCAACCGTCTGGAGCGCGGAGGCCACGTCATCAGGGGACTCCACCCCAGCGACCGGCGCGCCTACGCCATCACGGTCACCGAGAAGACGGCACGCTCGGCACGAGAGACCGTGGGTCGTTCACAGGCCCGACGCGTCTACGCCGCCGCCCGTCTGACCAGCCGCGAACGCGACGCTGTCATCCGCTTCCTCGACGGGATGTCAGAGGAGTTGTCCCTGAGCAACACCGACTGGGCGAAGCAGCCGTGACGTCGGCTCCTCGGGTGCAACGCTGCTCGGGAGTGAGCGAGCGCAAGGCCCTGCGCGACGACGAGTCGGCAGTCCCTGCTGTCGAGACCGTGAAGATCGGCACTGCCGCCCATGCAGCGAACGCCGCCCGGACCGCTGCGACCGCTGCCGAGGCGGCCGAATCCGACCGCAGCATGTGGCGGCTTCGCGCGTTCGCCCCGGCCCGGCAGGCCCTGCGTGCTCGCGGACGTTCGAGACAGGCCGGCTTCACCGCGGAGAAGATCCCCCGCGGCCTCTTCCGCGCCCACCCGATCCTCATCTCCGACGGCCCGGACCATAACCGGCAGCGTCGGGAGGTGGCCCGGTTCTTCGCCCCGGCCGTCATCGCCGACCGGTACGGCGAGCACATCGCTGCCGCCGCGCAGGGCATCGTCGACGAGGCCGTGGTCACGGGGCGGTGCCGACTCGACGAGGCGGCTCTGCACTTCACCGTCGACGTCACCTCGCAGGTGGTCGGCCTCACCGAGTCCGCCACCGACAGCATGGCAGCGCGACTCGTCGCCTTCTTCCGTCAGCCTCCGGTCGACCTCGCCGCCGAGAATTGGGGGCGGACGAAACGCCAATGGATGCAGGCCGCAGTCAACGGCATCGTGCCGCTCCTGCGCTTCTTCACCCACGATGTCCGCCCGGCCGTCCGCGCTCACCGGCGCGAGCACCGCGGCGATGTCATCTCCCATCTGCTCGACTCCGGGCACAGCACCGGCGACATCCTCGTCGAGTGCCTCACCTACGGCACCGCGGGAATGGTCACGACACGCGAGTTCATCGCGATGGCCTGCTGGCATCTGCTCGAGAACGAGGAACTCCGACGGAACTACCTCGCGGCCGAGCAGCCTCGGCGGCTGTCCATCCTCGAAGAGATCATCCGGGTCGAACCCGTCGTCGGGCATCTCTATCGTCGCGCCACCTCGGCGATCGAGATCGGCGACGAGCACGACCGCACGGCCGTTCCGGCCGGTGACCTCGTCGATGTCTGCGTGCGTGAGGCCAATGTCGATCCCGAGGTCTACGGGGCCGACGCCGAGGCGGTCTGCCCGCATCGGAGCGGAGCCGCCCCTGCCGCGGGCCTGAGTTTCGGCGACGGCGCCCACAGCTGCCCTGGCAAACCGTTGGCCCTGTTCGAGACCGATGCGCTGCTCCACCGGCTGCTTGCCTGCGAGCCCCGGCTGCTCACGGAGCCCACCGTCGAGTGGGATGACCTCATCGAGGGCTACCGGATCCGCAACATCGACCTCGGCTTCGTCGTGCCCGCCCGTCCGGCCAGGCAGGCGAAACCATGACCGCCGCTGTCGACGGCCTCGGGCATTGGGAGTACCTCGCCCTCATGGGTGCCTGTCTGCTCATCACGCTGCCGCTCGAGTTCGTGTTCTCGGCGCGGGTGTACCGGCGGCTGCCGCTTCTGCTCAAGGCTCTGCTGCCGGTGGTTCTCGTCTTCGCCGTCTGGGACATCGTCGCCATCGCTCGAGATCACTGGACCTACGATCCGCGGTTCGTCACCGGCATCGACCTCGGGATCCTGCCGCTCGAGGAACTCGTGTTCTTCCTCGTCATCCCGGTCTGCGCGCTGCTGAGCTACGAGGCGGTCGGCACCGTGATCGGCTGGGTCAAGAGGCGCACCGCCCGCCGGATCGAAGCCTGCCATCCGACCACGGCCGCCCACCCGACGAGCGCCGATCCCCACCCACCGGGCGGAGGCGACATCCGATGATCGCTGAGTACACCGTGTGGACCGTCATCGGCATGCTCGTCGTCATCGGCCTCGAACTCTTCGTCGTCCGCAGCGGCATCTTCCGCCGCGTGCAGTACTGGGCGGCGCTGGCCATCTGCCTGGCCTTCCAGTGCCTCGTCGACGGATGGCTGACGAAACTGTCCGACCCGATCGTCATCTACAACCCGCAAGAATTTCTCGGCATCCGCTTCCCCTTCGACATCCCCATCGAGGACTTCGGGTTCGGCTTCGCCATGATCACCGCGGTGCTCATGCTCTGGCAGCGTGCCCTCAACCACCGCACCGAGGAGGCCCCGTGAACCCGCGCGACCCCCACGCCGTCCGTATTTCCGCCACCCCCGGACGTGACCGTCTGCTCCGGCCGAAGACCGTGACCGTCATCGGCGGCGGCATCGCGGGCTTGTCGGCCGCTGTGATCCTCGCCGAACGCGGAGTCGAGGTCACGATCGTCGAATCCGGGCCCCGCCTCGGCGGGCGTGTCAGTGCGTGGCCGCTCGGCGATGACCGGACGATGAGCCGGGGATTCCACGCGTTCTTCCGGCAGTACTACAACCTGCGCGACCTGCTGACCCGCTCCGACCCTGACCTCGATCGTCTTCGACCGATCGCCGATTATCCGCTCACCCGCCGAGGCGGCCCCACCGATTCCTTTGCCTCGATTCCGCGGACTCCCCCGTTCAATCTCCTCGGCTTCGTCCTCGCCAGCCCCACCTTCCCGCTGCGCGGTCTGGCCGATGTCGATCTGCGCACGGCCGTCGAGCTCATCGATGTCGATTTCCCGGACTCGTTCTCCCGGTATGACGGAGAGTCGGCGGCGGCGTTCCTCGATCGCCTCCGCTTCCCCGAGCAGGCGCGTGACCTCGCCCTCGAGGTGTTCGCACGGTCCTTCTTCGCCGATCCGGACGAGTTCTCCGCCGGTGAACTCGTCGCGATGTTCCACACCTACTTCGCCGGTTCGGCCGAGGGCCTGCTCTTCGACGTGCCCGATGACGATTACGACACCGCTTTGTGGGCGCCGCTCGGGCGCTATCTGCAGAATCTGGGGGTGAGGATCGAGACCCGAACGGAGGCTCGCTCGGTCTCCCGCACCTCCCGCGGCTGGAGTGTCGAGACGACCGCCGGAGACATTGAATCCGATGCCCTCGTCCTCGCCGCCGATCCGGCCGGGACCAGGCGACTCATCGCCACGATCGAGGCGCATGGCGACCGCACTTCGCAGAACTGGTTCGACCAGGTCGAAGCAGGGCGCAACGCCCCGCCCTTCGCCGTGCTCAGGCTCTGGTTCGCCGAGGCGGCCTCTGCTGAGCGGCCAGCGTTCCTGGGGACGAGCGGCTTCGATCTGCTCGACAACGTCTCCGTGCTCGACCGCTTCGAGACCGGTGCCGCACGGTGGGCAGACGAGCACTCCGGTTCCGTCGTCGAACTCCACGCCTACGCCCTGACCGATCCGCAATCAGAGGGCGAGCTCATCGAGCGGCTGCTCGCGGATCTGCACGAGGTGTATCCGGAGACGCGGCAGAACGAGATCCTCCATCGCGAACTCCTCATCGAATCCGACTGCGGACTCACCGACACCCGACCCTGGGGCGAGCGCCCCGGGGTGACCACTCCGCTTCCGGGCTTCGTCCTGGCCGGCGACCACATTCGGTGCGAACTGCCGGTGGCGCTCATGGAGCGAGCGGCGACCACCGGCTACCTCGCCGCCAATGAACTGCTGGCCGGGTGGCGGGTCGAGGGCACCCCGGTCTGGTCACCACCACGGAAGGGCCTGCTCCGCCGCGGACTGCTGGGTCGGCTGCGACAGGACCGCCGGCCTGAAGGACCGATGGGGCGTGGCCCGCTTGGCAGCCCACACCGGTCGAAGGAAGAGTCGAATCGATGAGCGATGACCACCTCACGCTGGTCTGGTTCCGCGACGACTTACGCGTGAGCGATCACGAAGCGCTGACGGCAGCCCGTGCCGACGGCCAGGTGATCGGCATCTGGATCAGAGAGCAGCGTGACAGCGACGGCCTCGGACCCCGTCCGCTGGGAGCGGCGGCCCGCTGGTGGGCGCACGAATCCTTGCGCGCCCTGGGGACCGCACTCGACGGGCTTGGAATTCCGCTGCTCTTCGCCGCCGGATCCGCCGCCGACATCATCCCGCAGGCTGCTGCGGACCTGGGAGCCGATGCCGTCCGCTGGTCGCGTCGCTATGCGCCGGCCTCCCGCGACCTCGACGCGCAGATCAAGACCCGGCTCACCGACTCCGGGATCGCCGCGCACTCCCATCCCGGAGCGCTGCTCGTCGAACCGTGGACGATCAGCCCGCAAGGCGGGGACTTCTACAAGGTCTTCACCCCGTACTTCACAGTCGTGCGCGATCGCCAGGTTGGGGACGTTCTTCCGGCCCCGACCAAACAGACGCCGCCGTCCGAAGCTCTCACGACAACGATCAACGATCACGACTGGGCGAAAGACCTCGACGACCTCGGCCTCCGCGACGGGACAGATACAGACACCGGCGGAGCCACCTCGGCGACGGTTCCGCAATGGTGGACATCGACCGTCGCGAACCATTGGACTCCTGGATGCAGGGAAGCCCAACGACAACTACGCGACCTCGGCGACAGCATCGATGGCTACGGCGACTCGCATGATGTCCCGGGCGATCCAGACAGCACCTCGGCACTGTCACCGCGGCTGAGATTCGGGGAGCTCTCCCCCAGGCAGGCCCTGGCTGCTGCGCTCGACCTGCCGGAGATCAGCGACGATGACCGGTATGCGTGGATCCGGCAGCTCTACTGGCGGGAGTTCTCCTGGCACCTGGCCTACCACCTGCCCCACGTCGAGACCGAGCCGATGCGCCCGGAGTTCGCACGCTTCCCCTATGAGGACGATCCCGAAGCACTCCAGCATTGGCAGAACGGGACGACCGGGATCCCGTTCGTCGATGCGGGCATGGCGCAGCTGTGGCAGACCGGGTGGATGCACAATCGGGTGCGGATGGCCACGGCGAGCTTTCTGACGAAGAATCTGCTCATCGGCTGGTGGCACGGTGAGCAGTGGTTCTGGGACACGCTTGTCGATGCCGATGAGGCCAATAATCCGGTGTCGTGGCAGTGGGTGGCCGGGTGCGGGGCCGATGCCGCCCCATACTTCCGCATCTTCAACCCCGAACGTCAGCGGGAGCGCTTCGACCCGCACGGTGAGTATGTCAGCCGGTGGCTGGGCCAGGGTCTGGGCGGCCTCACCCAAGCCCAATGGACCGCCCAGGCCGAACGGACCGGCGAGGACTGCGAGCCGATCGTCGACCTCAAGGCCTCACGGCAGGCAGCGTTGGCGGCCTATGACCGAATGAAGGCCGAATCGGACTGAGCGCGACGCCGGGCCTCGGCGGCGATGTTCTTCGCCATGGCGGGGAAGATGAACCGGTGGAAGGGAGCGACGAGGGCCCAGTAGAGGCTCCCGCGCACTCCGGAGGGGATGAACGTCGCCGTCTGGTGGTAGTCGCAGTCCCCGCCGGTGTCCCTGCCAGTTTCCCCGTCCGAGTCCGCGCCTTCCCTGTCGGAGTCCGCGACCTCGAATTCGAGCCAGGCGTAGCCGGAGACCTTCATCTCGGCCCGGAGCAGCAGTCGCGAGTTCGGTTCCAGCTCCTCGACTCTCCACCAGTCGACGGGGTCGCCGATGCGCAGGGTGTCGGGCAGGCGTCGACCGCGGTTGAGGCCGGCTCCCCCGACGGCTTTGTCCCAGATGCCGCGGATCTTCCAGGCCAGCGGCCATGAGTACCATCCGTTCGACCCGCCGATCCCCTCGATCACCGGCCATACCTCGGCGGCCGTGACACCGGTGATCGTCGTCGAGCGTTCATCGCAGTAGATGCGTCGGCCCGCCCACTGCGGATCGTTGGGCAGCGGGAGGGCCGCCTCGTCGAGCTCTCCGGCGTCGGCGTCCCAGTTCGTGTCCACGGCCCCTTCGACTTCGCGGCGTAGGGCGAGTCGGACGGCGTCGGCGAATCCGATGAGCCCGGACTCGGGCGGTGGGATGACCGCGTCGACGTCGTGGTCCGATGCCACGGCGTCCTCCTGCAGGGACTGGACGAGCGGGAGGGTGAGGCTGAACGGCAGCGGGGTGACCAGGCCGACCCAGATGCCTGACAGCGTCGGGGCGGGGAGCGGCAGGGCGATGACGTGGCGGGGTTTGAGTCCTGCCACCTCGGCGAAGGTCCGCATCACCTGCGCATAGGTGAGGATCTGACGCGAACCGATGTCGAAGGAGCGGTTGATCGTCTCGTCCACGTCGGCGGCGGCGACAAGATAGTAGAGGGCATCGCGCACCGACAGGGGTTCGACGCGGTTGGACACCCAGTTCGGTGCCGGCATCCACCTCAGGGTCGTGGCGAGGTGGCGGATCATCTCGAACGATGCCGATCCGGAGCCGATGATGATGCCGGCGTTGAAGACGATCGCGTCGACTTCGGAGTCGAGGAGGATGCGGCCGACGTTCGCGCGGGAGCGCATGTGCTTGGAGAGTTCTCGGTCTTCGGGGTGGAGTCCGCCGAGGTAGACGATGCGGGCGACACCGGCGGAGGCGGCCGCCTCGGCGAAGCGTGTGGCGGCCTCGGCTTCGTGTTCTTCGAAGTCGCCTCCGGATCCCATGGAGTGCACGAGGTAGTAGACCGTGTCGATGCCGCGGAGGCTCTCGCTCAGACCGTGCCCGTCATCGAGGTCGACGGTGCGCACGTCGGTGTCGGCTGCCCACGGCACCTGCTTGAGCTTCTCGGGTCGACGCACTCCGACTCGGACCTCGTGGCCGGCCTGCAGCAGGCGGGGCACGAGGCGGCCGCCGATGTAGCCGGTCGCGCCGAGCACGAGAGTGCGGCGCGGGGTGCGCGTCTCCCGGATGATCTCGTCGCCGGGTGTCGTGGAGTGTTCGCGGCTCGGTCGGTTGCTCGTCTGTCTGTTCATCGGTGTGTCCTTCCAGACTGCCGGGGCCGGCTGTCAGAATTCGAGTCTACACAATTTATTATCCTATGAGATATTATCTCTAGGCGGTTACTGATGCGCGAGGCTCCTCCGCGTAGACTGATGACCCATCCGCACTCGACGGCGAAAGGCGGCATCATGTCGACCGAAGACAACATCCGCAAGTCCACCGAGAACCTCGACAAGGCGGCCGGCAGTGCTCCGTCGAATGAGTTCCTCGACAAGGTGGACACCACCGATTTCGGCACGAACGACGAGGCTGAGGAAACCGAGTCAGAGGACGACGAGCACACCGAGGGCGACAGGACCGCTGCCGACGAGGGCAGCGGGGAACGATCGACGGGCGACACGTCCGATGATGACGAGGACGACGGGGAAAGGCGGGGATGACAGAGCCCAGCCCGCACAACGGTCATGCGTTCGCCGTGATCGGGGCCGGGATCAACGGCACCGCCGTCGCCCGAGAGATCACCCGGAGGTTCCCCGATTCCTCGGTCACGGTCTTTGAAAAGTCCGATCGCGTGGCGGCTCATCAGTCCGGGCACAACTCCGGAGTCGTGCACGCGGGCCTCTACTACGAACCGGGGAGCTTGAAGGCGCGGCTGTGCCGTCGCGGCGTTGATCTGCTCCACGATTACGCGCGGTCCCATCAGCTCCCCTTCGAGGAGTGCGGAAAGCTCGTCGTCGCTCTCAATCAGGAAGAGGAAGTGCGACTGCGCGGCATCTTCGAGCGCGCCGTGGCCAACGGTGTGCCGGATGTCGAGCTCATCGGCCCGGACCGGATCCGCGAAATCGAGCCGAATTCGGTCGGGCGTCTGGCCCTGCACTCGCCGCACACGGCGATCACCGATTATGCGGCGATCGCCCATTCCTTCGCCGAGGAGGTCGAAGCCGCCGGCGGCACGATCCGCCTCAACTCGGAGGTCGTGGACATGAGCGTGGAACCTCACGGGTGCACGATCACCTCCGTGCGTGGTGCCGGTGGAAGAAGCCCTGGGGGACGAAGCGCCAGGGCACGCGGCAACCACACCCGCCGCGTCGAATCCTTCGACTTCGTCATCGCGTGCGCCGGGCTTCAGTCCGATCGGGTCGCACAGATGGCAGGCGGGGCGGCGCATCCGACGATCGTGCCGTTCTTCGGTCAGTATTCGCAGTTGGCACCCGAGCATCGCACCATCCTCAACGGGCTGGTCTACCCGGTGCCCGATCCTGCGTATCCGTTCCTTGGAGTGCATCTGACGAAGCGTGTCGATGGAGAGATGCTCGTCGGCCCGAATGCCTTCCTCTCGTTCGGCCGGGAGAACTACTCGGGACGGACCATCGGCATCAAGGACAGCCTCGCCGTCGCCGCCGACCCTGCGTTCTGGAAGTTCGCTGCCGGGAACCTCAAAGCCGCGGTCCGCGAGTTCTCGGCAGTGGTCTCTCGGAAGAAGTTCCTCGCCGGCGCGGCCGAATACGTGCCGTCCCTCGAAGGCGCAGCGTCGAAGCCGATCCCTCGCGGCATCCGCGCTCAGGCGATGGATGCCGACGGGGGACTCGTCGATGACTTCGTCATCGAGCAGCAGGGCCGCGCCACGCTCATCCGCAATGCCCCGTCGCCCGGAGCCACCTCGTCGATGGCGATCGCCGAGCATATCGTCGACGTCGTCGCCCAATCACACTGACCACTACACGCAGCGGACCGAGAGCCCTTCGAGCGGCAGTCCTTCGACTTCGGTCGACCAATGTTCACCCGGTGTGACGGGGAATGCCTTCGGCACGGTACCAGTGGTGACGGCGTCACCAGGACGGATGATGCACTCCGGGGTCTGCCGAGCCGCCTCGTCGACGAAATGGCGCAGCGCGGACAGCGGTCCGCCGAGGACGTTCGCCGCGACGCCGGAGTCGATGATGCCGGTGTCGCTGCGGATGGTGATCGTGAAGTCGCTCAGCGCCTGCAGCCAGTCGTCGCGGTTGTCCGCTTCGATCGCATGCCAGGGTCCGTGCGCGAAGCCGCCGTGGAGGCCGGCGGCGGCCATTGTATCGACCGGAGCGAACTTCCACCCGGGGAACGGGGACTGGACGAATTCGAGTGAGTGGCTGACGGCGTCGATGCAGCCCAGCAGCTCATTCTCTTCGAGTCCGGGTTCCGGCGTGCGGGCGAATCGGAAGGCGATCTCGGCCTCGATCTGTGGTTCGTGAAGCCTGCCGACGTCCCACTCCCCTGCGCTTGCCGGGCCGGTGGTCGAGTTGAACATCGGACCCCAGATCGGGGCATGCACGCCGTAGTCGTCCCAGATCGTGCGATTAGTGAAGCCGATCTTCCAGCCCGCCACCATTTCACCTCGCGCGGTGCGCAGTCGGCGGATCGCCTCGGCGATGGCGTAGGCCTCGGCGACCGAGAGGTCCGGATGAGTCGCGGTGAGCGGTTCCAGCGGCGTACGCGAGTCGAAGGCGTCGAACAGGCGCTGCGCCCATTCCTCGGTCGTGGTCGTGTCCATGTTCAGCCTCTCTGCCGGCAGTCAGCTCTTGACCGAGCCGATGTCAACGATGGTATCGCCTGCGATTCCATCTTCGTTGACATCGTCACCCGCTCCCTGCTGATGCCGATTTGGTCGAATGCATGAATCAACCCGCCAATGCAGAAGCGACGTCGTACCGGAGGATCGCGCCGATGCCGTCAGCCATCGGATCATGGCTGAGTCCGATCTCTGCCGAGGACAGGATTGCCTGGGCCACGATGGCGGCCTCTCCCTCGGTTGCCTCGGCGTCGTCGAGCAGCAGGGTTGCCACGGCTCCACGCCCGACTGCCTTCTCCACCTCCGTGCGACCTTCGACCGCACGGTCGTGTGCCTTGCTCTCGGCCAGTCGCTCCGAGTTCGCGGCCTCGCGCTCCTGGGCGAGGCTCGTGACGAGCGTTCGCACCGCCACATCGATCGCCTCTTCAGCGCCCTCATCGTCGTCGCCGCCTTCCGCTATCTCGTGGAGCAGTTCTTCGGCCTTCACAGACAGTTCGGCCTTGACTGCCGTTCTGCCCTGGACCTCTCCAGCCACAACGACCGCGTCTGGTGCGTGATCCGTGATCAGTCGATCAACGAAGTCGGCGACACTGCGCGCATGATCTTTGATGATCTCGTCGACACGGCGCCGGATCTGGTTGTGTGAGTACGCGCCTCGCCGCGGCTTGTTGATGTCTTCGTCATTGTCGCCGGTCACGTGAACCGGGGCGCTCTCGCTGCGTTCGCGGTCCGGGGTCACGCTCAGTTCGCGGACAACCGCACCATCCTGCCCGGCGATGACGAGGACGACGTCGAACCGTCTGGACTCCTGGCGGAGGTAAGCACCGAGTTCAGGCACGTCTCCATAGTGTGCAGCGTCGCCTTCTCCCAGCGCTGCGTCCCAGTGTTCGTCCAGCAGAACTCCCCCCGAGTTCGCAACGATGATCCGACCGTCTGCGTGCACCTCGGTGGGCTCATCGACGAGGATGCCCCCTTCAATGGACTCGAGAAGCGGCTCCCCAGCCCCGCTTTCGGACAGATGGTCGCGCAGTTCCGACCAGCGCAAACGGAGCTGTGTGTCGGCATCGGCTGAAGGAGTGCGACCCTCAAGATAGACCGTGGCGTAGGGGCCTCCGCTTTCGTAGATCGTGCGCAAGTGACTGTGGTTCATAGCTTGTTCCTCCTCAGCAACCGTGTACCGGCGGAACCTCGTAAGATCCCGCCGCGCTCTGCGCGATGAGTTCAGCCTGGCATTGCCACAGGGCCACTGTAAACAACCTTGACAAATCAGGTCGGCACGTCTATCCAGGAGGGTGTCTGCCGGTGTTTTCGGTGAGAGTACAGCCGTCGACGAGTGCCACGCCATCATCGTTCGAGCAGGCTCCGAAAAGTCGATTTTGGGAGCGGCACCAGCCTTGCGTATGATGTTGCAAGGTCAAGCAGGCGGCCTCCAGATGTGAGGACCCCTGAATTGTGTATCGCCTTCCCCTTCACCCACCGTTTCCCACGCGGATCATCCACACCAGCGGTCCCAAATTGAACCGCAGACGTTGAAAGAAACTGTTGATGCGTCCGACCCTCACCGCCAATCGGCCGCAGAACTCCTCCTCGAGCTTCTGGCCTCCCAACACGAGCTCGGCGGCCCTGCAGAAGAACTCGCCGCCCTGGCTGCCGCGGAGATCGGACGCGATTCACCGGTCTCATGCGGAATCACTCTGATCAGAAACAGACGCGCCACCATCGTCGGCGTCAGCAACGAGGCAGCGAAACGATTCGACGAGATCCTCACCGACGTCGACTCGGGACCACGTGCAGAGGCGCAGAAGACCCGCTCGCTCATCCGCATCGATGATGCTGAGGACGAGAAGTGCTGGCGAAGCTACGTAGAGATCGCTGTGCTCCACGGCCTGCGAAGCATGGTGGTGGTCCCGCTCGACATCGACGATACCGCGGACGCGATCATGAGCTTCTACTCTAGGCAGCCTTACCGTTTCGGGGAGCAGACGCTCTCGGCCGTGCACAGGCTCGGAAAGCTGGTGGAGAGGTCGCTCCGCGTGGCAGTCCGGAGCGCTCGCTTCGCCGAGGCGGCCGAACACCGACAGCGGGCAATGGAATCACGCACCGTCATCGACATCGCCGTCGGGATCACGATGGCCCAGGCGGCGTGCAGCCAGGGGGAAGCTGTCGCCATCCTCAAGGAGGCTTCATCGCATCGCAACATCAAACTCCGTACGCTTGCCGGTGACATTGTCGCTTCCCTCAACCAGCCCGAGCCGACCACGCCTTTCACTGACTGACCGCCGGGCCCTGCAGGACCCACCCTGCAGTGACACAATGGAGCCATGAACACCGAAACGACGATGAGCGCCGTCAGCCAGCAGACTTTCGGCAGCGCCGACGTTCTGGAAATCACCGAGCTGCCGCGTCCGAAGCCCCGCCCCAACGAAATCCTCGTCCGAGTTCAGGCAGCGGGTCTCAACCCCACCGATTGGAAGCACCGTTCGGGCCACGGCTTCATCGACAAGCTGCCATTGGTGCTCGGCTGGGATGTCTCCGGTGTGGTAGAAGCCGTCGGCATCGGCGTCGCGACGTTCAAACCCGGAGACGAGGTGTTCGGCATGTTGTCGTATCCGTTCGGCCTCGGCTCTCACGCCGAGTACGTTGCCGCCCCCGCCAGATTCTTCGCAACGAAGCCCCTCACGGTCGACCACGTGCAGGCGGGGGCGCTCCCCCTCGTCTCTCTGACCGCGTGGCAGGCGCTCGTCGACAACGCTGACCTGCAGTCGGGACAGCGTGTGCTGATCCACGCGGCCGCAGGCGGCGTCGGGCACATAGCTGTGCAGATCGCGAAGGCGCGGGGCGCATACGTGATCGGAACCGCGAGCGCGGAAAAACACGGCTTCCTGCGCGAGCTCGGCGCCGATGAGGTCATCGACTACCGCACGGAGGACTTCGCCGAGCGAGCGCGTGACGTCGACGCGGTGCTCGACACGATCGGCGGTGACACGGCGATGCGTTCCCTGCACACACTTCGCAAGGGCGGCTCTCTCGTGTCGCTCATCCCTGTCGGCTCCGACGATCTCCTTCGCGAAGCAGATCAGCTCGGCGTTCGAGCTCTCCGAATGCTCGTGGACTCCTCGCGCAACACGCTGGAAATCGTCTCAGGCCTCGTCGACGACGGTGCGCTGCGTGCCACAATAGCCGGGACGTTCCCTCTCACGGAGGCGGCAGAAGCACACCGAGTAGGCGAGACCAATCGGACCACAGGCAAACTCGTACTCACGATGAACGCGTAGACGAAACGCATTCCTCACTGAGCTGGCAGCGCGACGGTCGCGGCTTCGAGCGAGATGTCCGCGTCGGCTGTCTGTGAGTCACCCCTCCCTGTTGAGGGGTTCGACATGGAGCCTTAGCGTGGAAGCGCAATCTGATCGGTTCGTCAATCGAGGAGGCGCTATGTCCACCGATGAGCCCGCCGTGCGCGACGTTCCCGCTGAGCGCGGTCGGCCCGTCCAGTGGGCCGCTCTCATTGTCACCGTGCTCTTCCTGGCGGCCGGTGTTCTCGGGTTCATCCCGGGAGCGACGTCGAATTACATGTCGATGCGATTCGCCGGCCACCACTCGACCGCGCTGCAGTTGGGCCTGTTCCAAGTCTCGATCCTGCACAACATCGTCCACCTGCTGTTCGGCATCGTCGGAGCGCTCGTCCGCCGCTCCCCCGCCGGGTGCTTCCGCTACCTGCTGTGGGGCGGAATCGTCTATGCCGCTCTGTGGCTCTACAGCCTCTTCATCAACGCGGAGTCCGGGGCGAACTTCGTCCCCCTCAACACCCCGGACAACTGGCTGCATTTCGGGCTGGCGGTCGTGATGATCGTCAGCGCCCTCGTCCTCAAACGTCGACGCTTCGCAGACCGCTGATATGTCCGTCGCCGAGGTTGCCGAAGGGATCCATCGCATCGACGATTCGTACGTCAACTGGTACATCGTCGAACCGCCAAGTCCCGCGGCCCCTCGTGACCGCCGAGCGTCAGGATTCGCGTCCGGTGAGCTTATCGCGCAGACGATCGACCATTCCGACTCCGGGGCCGACACTCTTGTGGAAGAGCTCCGAGTGCGGAGCGTGGGGATGGGGCCGAGTCGGAGCCACTTTCTTCGCTGAAACGACCCGCTTACCCATATCGATGAGTTGGTCTTGCGGAACGTGTTCCCTGAGCTTCGGGAACTGCTCGTCCTCTTCGTCCCGAGCGTGATGGTCAAGCAGCTGTTCGAACTCGATGACCTTTTCGAGAAAAGCGCCCTCGGTGACGTCGAGGTCCTCGAGTTCCTTCATGACTCGAACAAGCTCTTCGTGCTCTTCTTTGTCGTGTTCGCCCTCGTCCTTCCCGCCCGGAACGTGCTCTTCGATGGACGGGTAGACAATCATCTCTTCGGCCACCGAATGCCGCATCACTTCGGCGATGACAGTATCGGCGATGTCGCGTCGCTCGTCCAGGTCCTCGGTCCCCTCGATCCGACGAAGCAGCTCGAGCATCTCCCTGTGATCGGTGGTGAGCATGTCGACGACGTCCGTGCCGCCGGTGTCCATGAGAGTCATGGTGCCTTCTTTCTTGCGGATGCCCCGATTGGTGTTTCGACACTATGGACTGAACTTCCGACCGTCCAGAGACCGCATCACGAAAGACGCTCCCTGCGGTGCATCAGATTCTCATTCGCGAGCACACCGAGCATCGACCTATTGCCGTGCCACAGCACTGTACGTATAGTTTGAACAGGTCAAGAAGTCGGCCCTCTCCTTTCTGCGGGATCGGTATGTTCATGACTCTTGGCGATGGCGGCGAAACACCTCTTGACCCCGGTCGATTCTCCGACCGGGCGATCTGGACGAGCGAGGGCGAATATTCGCTCGTCGATGACAGGGAAGCAGCCGTCTTCGAGCTCCGTCTCGCCGATGAGGTGGTCGCCGCCCTGCACTACAGGCTCGACGAGGTCACCAATGAGGTTGCTTTCGTCTACTGTGAGATTGCCGAGACCTTGGCCGCCGCTCAGCATTGCAAGGTACTCCTGAGACTGCCGACCGGTGTCGTTGAAGATCGAGGGATGACGGTTGCCGTGACCCGCCCGGTGGCGCTGAGTGTCAGGGAGTTCACCACATGATGGTGGAGACACTGGCCGCACTCGAAGAGCTCGCGTCCTGTCCGTCAATCCTCTGGCAGCTGCGGTGCCGCCCCGAGGACTCACAGCCCGCCTAGGACGAGCCCACGCGGCGGCGCAGGGCCCGGCACCTGTATGGTGCCGGGCCCTGCGATCGCGGGAGTCAGTAGTGAGCTGGCGGATCACTCGCGGGGAACGATTCTTCCTCCCATTCATCGACCAGATCATCCTCGTGCTGCTTCGATGCGGAATCCGTGCCGGGCTTTTCCGCAACATCATCTTTCGCTTCCTCGGGGACCTGTGTCGGTTCCTTCTCATCTTCGTCTGGATTGCTCATCACGATCATCCCTTCTCCAACAGACGCATGCACCCATGCTGACACTGTTTCAGGCGACTCGAAAGGGGTGCCGCTCGGCTGGGGCCCCGCGTAGACTGATCACCCATCCGCGCTCTCCAGCGAAAGGTGACCAGAATGTCGACCGAAGACAGCACTGAGGACAACACCGCCGACAGCATGCGCAAGGCTGCGGAGAATCTCGACCACAGTGCCGGTGCCGCACCTTCGTCGGAATATCTCGACGGGGTGGACACCGACGATTTCGGTCGCTCCGACGAAACCTCTGATGATGAGAACCGTGAGGAAGATGAGAACGCCGATGACCAGGATATGTCGAGCGATCCGCCGTCGACAGATCGCTGATCGGCTTCGTCGTTACTGCGTCGCGGAGAACATGTCCTCGACAGTGTCGAGCAGGGCCATCGCCTTGTCGTAGTCGCCGCGCATGGACCAGGACGGGAGGTCGTGTACCTGACCGGACTTGAACGCCGGGACTCGATCGTACGGAGTTTCGCCCTTGAGGTCGTCGACGCCGATGTCCGCGTTGTTGAAGCCGACGACGAAGACTGTCTCTGAGCGGAGTATGTCGGGCAGCACCTCGAGCGAGGGTCCGAACATGTCCCCGCCCGCGGTGTAGGGTTCGATGTCGCTCTCTTCGAACAGCGGGGCCGTTCTGAACCCGAGCGGTTCGAGCGCAGCCGACAGGCTCTTGCCCTCGATGAGGATGTAGGGAGTGTCCTTGCTCTCGAGCGTGAGGATGGAGATCTCTCCCTCGGGGACCGTGATGGCGTCCTTCACCTCGGCGATTCGATCCTCGTAGGCTGATTCGAACTTCTCATAGGCATCCTCCCGGCCGAGCACGTCGGAGGCGATGAACGAGAATTGGTCCTGCCATGTCTGCTTATCCCCCGACACGACGACGGTCGGCGCCACCTCCTGAAGCCTGTCGTAGGCATCGGTCGCATGCTTGAGCGGGAACCCGATCCCTCCGGCGATGATGAGGTCCGGATCGGCGGCGATGATGGACTCGAGGTCGAACCCGTCATTGCTCCACGGCAGGAACTCGGTCCCCTGCGCCTTGGCCTTTTCGGACCAGAATTGCGAGAATTCCCCGTCGGTTTCCGTCACCTCGGGCGTCGTGGCGACGACCGGCACATCAAGGTCATAGAGGTACCCGGCGAGGGCGTAGTTGAGCACAACCACCCTCTGCGGGTCGGCAGGAACCTCAACCTCCCCCTGCTTGGTTTCGACCACACGCGTCTCGGCTTCATTCGCCGAGGCGCCCTCATCAGATGTATTCGTGGGGCTCGCACAGGCACTGACGAGCAGGAGACCTGCACCCAGAAAGAGCGCGCAGATTCGGCGGAGCAAGGACATCGGCTACCTCTGTCAGGTGAGTGGAACTAGAATCAGGGAACATAGCCCAGCCTAACCAAACTCCTCGATTCATCTACGACAAAGGCGACATCATCACACGACCAGCACGACACGTTCTGCGCCGACGCACCGACACCGAGACAGAACGGCCGGTGCACTTCGCAGGGCATGATAGGCACAGTCATTCGTACCCGTTGCTCATCCATGTCATCAGCGGTGCCGTGGACGCACATCTGCGCGGACAGGGGTTCGAAACAACGCATCTCAGCCTCTCCACCGGGGCGAGCCTGTGGCTGGGAGCAGGCATCGACCACTCGGTCGCGGCCAAAGCGGACTCCATTATGCTCGGCCCCCGACTGTCACCGCAGACAGAGCCGCCCGAGGGGTTCCTGCACATCCGCCACTCACCCACCCTGCGCGACACAGCGCTGCATATCCTCGCCTCATCCCCGAGCAGCGAGGCCGAACGCCTACCTCTCAGGCGAGCCCTCGACGCGGAGCTGGGTGCGTTCGCCGCCGATGATTTTCCCATTCCCGAGCCTCAGCATCGCGCGGTGAGAGCGATCATCGACGATCCCATGACGCTGCTGGTGCCGCTGAGCACCGTCGCAGCGCGACAGTCGATGAGCACACGCCATGTCGAACGGATCGTCAAGGACGATCTCGGACTGTCGTTCGTCCAGTGGCGGACGCGGAGGAGACTCAACTTGGCACTGCGCCGGATCCGCGCGGGGTCGAGCGTCGCCGCCGCCGCGCGAGCGGTCGGCTACCGCGGGTCCGACGGTCTGATCCGGGCGATCGGCCGGCTCACCGGACTCAACCGGCAGGAGCTCTCGGGTGACCTGGCAGGTGCGGTCAGGGCCTACCGCAGACGGTGACACGCCCCTCAGAACTTCGGCACGTCCGCAATCAGTGCCCGCGTGTACTCGTGCGTCGGGTTCTCCAACACCGAGGCGGTCGGTCCGTAGTCGACGATCTTGCCCTTGTTGAGCACGGCGAGGTTGTCCGCAATGTGCCTCGACAACGCGATGTTGTGCGTGACGAAGAGCATCGCCAGCTGCCGCTCGGCCCGCAGCGTGCGCAGCAGCCCCACGATCGAGGCCTGCACACTGACGTCCAATGCCGAGGTGATCTCATCGCAGACCATCACCGACGGTGCGTTGACCAGAGCTCGGGCGATCGCCGCCCTCTGCCGCTCACCGCCGGAGAGGTCACCGGGACGCCGGTGATAGAACGACCGCCCCAGCCGCACCGAATCGAGTGCCTCCTCGACGGCGGCCTTCCGACTCGCGGCCGTGCCCTCCCCGCTCATCTCCAGCGGCACCGTCAGCGACTGTCCGATCGACCGGCGCGGATTGAGCGAGGAGAACGGCGACTGGAACACGTACTGGATGCCGACCCGCTGCTCGTTCGTGCGCTTGCGCGTCGACCGTGCCAGTTCCGTGCCCCGCAGCCGTACCGACCCCGAATAGTCGTCATTGAGCCCGGCCACGCATTGCGAGAGCGTCGTCTTACCCGACCCCGATTCGCCGAGCAGCATCGTGCACTCCCCCGGCTCGAGGACGAGGTTGATCCCGTCGAGGATCTGCGCCTTCCCGTAGGCAAGCGCCACATCCGTGACCTCGAGCAGGGGCGCATTCGCCGAGGCGACTCGGCCGTCCCGCTCCCCCGCGGAGGCACCAGGCTCCCCCGCCGAGGTGGCCGCACCGTCCCGTACCTCACCGTCTGATCCGGAACCGCCCGACTTCTCCGAGCCGGGCTCCCCTGTCGAGACGAGAATGTGCGTCTCTCCGTCCTCCTCCGAAGGCTTCTTCTCCTCGGCGGCGCCGTCTCCGATGGCCTTGCGGCCGGCGAGGTCGGGCACCGCGGCCATGAGCATCTGCGTGTATTCGTGCTGCGGGTCCTCGAGAACTGACGCTACCGGTCCTTCTTCGACGAGGTTGCCGCGCAGCATCACGGCCACCCGGTCGGAGAGGTCCTTGATCACCGCGAGGTCGTGGGTGATGTAGAGGCCGGCGACGTTGTTGGCCACCGTCATCTGTCGGATCGTGTCGAGCACGACTGACTGCGTGGAGACGTCGAGGCCGGTGGTCGGTTCGTCGAGGATGAGCACGTCGGGGAACATGGCAAACGCCATGGCGATGCCGATGCGCTGCTGCTGACCGCCGGAGAGCTGATGCGGCCACCGTTTCTGATACGCCTTGTCACCGGGCAGACCGACGTCGACGAGCACCTCGGAGACCCGGTCGGTCCGCTCCTTCTCAGAGTTCCCGAACCCGTGGATGTCGAGGACCTCACGGATCTGCTCACCGACGCGCATAGTCGGGTTGAGCGAGAGCGCAGGGTCCTGGGGGATGTAGGCGATCCGGGAGCCGCGCAGCTCACGCACGGCCACCTCGTCGAGGTCACCGACCTCCACATGGGTGGCCTCACCGCGCGGCCAGATACTCACGGAACCGGACCCGAATTTCAGGCCTTCCCGGAAATGGCCCATGCAGGCCAGGCCCGCCGTGGTCTTGCCGGAACCGGACTCGCCGACGAGCCCGAGGATCTCTCCGCGGGACAGGGCGAAGTCCACGCCGTGGAGGATCTCGTCACCGGCGTTCGTGAGCACCCGCAGGTCGGACACCCGCAGGACGATCTTCTCGTTCGGTTCGTTCGCATCGTCGTGGCGAACGGTCTGCGTCTTCGTGCTCATCAGGCCTCCACTGATGTCGATGCGGTGGCTCGGGCGAAGGAGTCCGCGAGCAGGTTGGTGCCGATGGTCAGCAGCGCGATCGCGATGACCGGCAGCAGCACACCCCAGGGTTGGATGGACAGGGCGATGCGGTTCTCGTTGATCATCAGGCCCCAGTCGGCGGCCGGCGGCTGCAGGCCGAGTCCGAGGAAGGACAGTGAGGCGATGTAGCCGATCGAATAGGTCAAACGCAGCCCGGCCTCCACGCTCAAGGGTCCGGTGATATTGGGCAGAAGCTCACGGAAGAGCACCTTCCACCGCGGCATCGCGTACATCTCCGCGGCTTTGATGTAGTCCTCGGTGATCACCCCCAGTGTCGCCGACCTCGCCACACGGGCGATGCGCGGTGCGTGGGTGAGCCCGATGACGGTCACGAGCACCCACCCCTGCGGGCCGAGCACCGTGATCGCCAACAGCGCGAACACGAGCTGCGGGACGGCGAGGATGACGTCGTTGAGGCGCATGATGACGGCGTCGAACCGACCGCCGACGTAGGCGGCGAGCATGCCGACGATCGCACCGACGACCATGCCGAGGACGGTGGCGAGGACACCGTAGACGATGAGGGTCAGCCCGCCGGCGAGGAAGCGGGAGAACACATCACGGCCGAGGTTGTCCGACCCGAACAGTCCGTAGGAGCTGAAGGGCTTCGTGACGAACTGGGTGGCGGTGTTGCCCGTCGCCCACGGCAGCAGCAGCGGCCCGCACAGGGCGAGGATGACGATGATGAGGGTGATCGTCAGACCGATCTTGCCCTGCTTCTGCGCGAGCACCCGCTTGTAGAAGGGAACGTAGGTGGTCTGGGACTCCTTGGGAACCTCGGCGGCGTCGGTGGCCGCGGATTTGAGGTCGTCGAGGCTGTTGGCATCGGTGCTCATGCTGCGCTCCTCAGTTTCGGGTTGGTGAGGATGCCGACGACATCGGCAGCCAGGTTCACCACGACGTAGACAGCGGCGACGAGCATGGAGATCGCCTGGACGACCTGCACGTCTCGGTAGGTCACCGCGTCGATGAGTGCTTGTCCGAGTCCCGGGTAGCGGAAGAGGAACTCGACGACGACCACGCCGCCGGCCAGCCAGGCCAGCTGGATCGCGACGACCTGTGCGACCGGGCCGAGTGCGTGCGGGACGGCGTGGCGCATGATCACCCGGGTCTCGGGCACGCCTTTGAGCCGAGCCATCTCGACGAAGCCGGAGTCGAGGACCTCGATCATCGTCGCCCGCATCATCCGCACGATGTAGGGGGTGACGACGAGGATGAGGGTCAGGGTCGGCAGGATGAGCTGTTCGGGTCGGTTCCACACGGGTTCTCCCGGTGGGGCGAGGGTCACGGCGGGCAGGATCTGGAACACCGAGGTGGCGAAGATCGCGATGAGGCCGATGCCGATGACGAACTCGGGCATGGCCGCAAGCACGAGGCTGATCCCGGTCATGGCCTGGTCGCGACGCTTGCCGCGATGCAGGGCCTGGTAGACGCCGAGGCCGATGCCCAGCGGCACGGAGATGATCGCTGCCAGGCCCATGAGGACGAAGGAGGCTCCGATCCGGTCGGCGAGGAGTTGGGAGACAGGTCCCCCGGACGCCGAGGAGGTGCCGAAGTCACCGACGAAGAGTCCTCCCAGCCAATGGAAGTAGCGCAGCCAGGCGGGACCGTTGAGTCCCAGCTGCTCGTTCAGCGCCGCAATGCGTTCGGGAGTGGCCTGCTGGCCGAGGATGGCCCGGGCCGCGTCGCCGGGCAGCAGCAGGGTGGCGCCGAAGACGAGGAGGGACACGGCGATGAGGATGAAGGCGGAGAAGACTAGCCGCTTGCCGATCACTTTTCCGAACATGTCACACCTCTCCGATCCATACGCGGTCGAATCTCCAACCGCTCAACGGCCGTCCTGTCGCATTGGGGACGAGGCCGCCGACGTACTTCTGGAAGGCATCGACCTGGTTGGCGAAGCCCCAGATGATGTAGCCGCCTTCGTCGTAGAGCATCTTCTGCGCTTCGTGTTCGAGATTGCGCCGGGCCTTCGCATCGGACATCGCTCGCGCCTTCTTCACGAGCTTGGTGAACTCTTCGTCGTTCCAATGGGTTTCGTTGAACGGCGATTCCTCCATCACGCAGGACACGCATTGGGCGAGGAAGTCACGGGTGTTCCAGAAGTCCTGGGCGAAGTCCCATTTGAGGTATTCGTCGCCGAAGAAGGTCGTAGCGTCCACCTTGCGGATCTTCACCCGGATGCCGGCATCGGCTGCCTGCTGGGCGAAGACCTGGGCGGATTCGACGACGCCGGATTGAATGGGCGCGGTGACCAGTTCGACGTCGAGGCCATCCGGGTAGCCCGCCTCGGCGAGGAGCTTCTTGGCTTTGTCGACGTCGCGGTTGCGCTGGGGGAAGCCGGGATAGTTCGGGTCGAGCGGTGCGAACATGTCGTTGCCGAGTGTGCCGAAGCCGGAGAGGACCTGTTCGATCATCTGCTCACGGTCGACGACGAGGCGGAAGGCCTGTCGGACCCGCACGTCGTCGAAGGGCTTCTTGTCCACACGCATCGTGAACGGCAGCCACATCCCCGTCTCGGAGTTGAGGATGCTCATCCGCTCATCGGCGTCGATGACTTCGACGAGGGCCAGCGGGATCTGCGCGATCGCGTCGACCTGGGTCGACAGGAGGGCGTTGATGAGCGCGTCGGTGTCGTTGAAGTTGAGGATCTCAACCTTGTCGAGGTAGTTGCCTTCGGTCCGCCAGTAGTAGTCGTTGCGTTTGATCACCGTCGACTGGCCGGGGGTGTGCGAGACGAGGGAGAACGGACCGGAGCACACCGGGTTCTTCGGATCGTAGTCGGCCGGGACGATGCCGGTGGTGTATTCGGAAACCGAGTCATCAAGGATGCCGTTGGGTTCGGAGAGCCGGAACTCGACCGTGCGGTCCCCGGTGGCGACGACCTTGTCGAGCATGGTGAAGCTCGCCGCGGCGGTCTTCGGATCGTCCGGGTCGTTGATCCGCTCGAAGCTGAACACCACGTCGTCGGGGGTGATGTCGCGTCCGTCGGAGAACTTCACGCCTTCGCGCAGGGTTGCCGTCCAAACGGTGGCGTCGTGGTTGCGTTCGAAGGACTCGGCGAGTTCGGGCTGGATCTTGTAGTCGTCAGTCCGCGACAGCAGGCAGTTGTAGAGGTTGACGGTGCGGGCGATGTCGCCGCTGTTGACGGGGATGTGGGCGTCGACGGTGTCGGCGGAGTTTCCGCCGGTCACTCCCACCCGCAGGGTTCCGCCCTTGACGGGGTCACCGGCGTCGGCGGCACCGACGGTCCCTCCCCCGCACGCGCTGAGTCCGGCGACCGCGGATACCGCGAGTCCGGCTCCCAGCGCTTGTCTTCGGTTCGGTGTGTTCATGTGCCTTCTTCCTAGGACGTCGGTTCGGGCCGGCCGACTGCGGCGGCCCGGTCTGACTTCGGGGTTCGGGTGTCGTCGGTGAACGCGTCGCTGTTGAGGATGTGAGCGTTCAGATAGTTCTCAAGCATGGCCAGCGCCTCGTCGTCCGTGATGGGCATGTGTTCGGTGGTGCGGGCCACGCCCAGGCCGTCGATGAAGATCGACAGGGATTTGACCATGAGCGCGGTGTCACCGGTCCTGATCGTTCCGGATCTCTGACCGCCGTCAATGACCGTGGTGATCATATCCATCCACTCGCCGTAGACGGAGGTGAGGTTCTCGCGGGCGCTTTCGTCGGTGGCTGCACGGGCCCAGCACTGGAGCCAGATCGACCACACTCTCCGGATCTTCGGGTCAACTCCGGCATGGATGCGTGCGAAGTGGCGGAGCACGCCGATGGGGTCGGCGGAATCGTTGAGGTGGCGAGTCTCGGCGATGACATCGAGGGAGTGGCGCAGGGCCGCCTGCAGCAGCTGGTCTTTCGTCCGGAAGTGGTAGTTCACCGCCGAGGCGCTCACCCCGGCCGCATCTGCGACGTATTCAGTGCGGACCTTGTCGATGCCGAGATCGGCATAGAGCCGCCAGGCTGCAGCGATGATCTTCAGCCGATTGCGAGTGCCCTTCGACATCCAGTCCAGTTCGGAGGCCGGCCCGAGGGCCGCTCCCCCAGCGGCTTGCCCCATGCGCGCATCACCCGCGAGATCATCTGCGGAATCGTTGGCAGGTGATTCGCTGAGAGTAGGAGGAACGTCGGCGACCATTGTTCGCCGAGGCGGCCGTGCCGTTCGCCCGGTCGTCAGCCAATCCGTGGTGACCCCGGTGAGTTCGGCGATGTGAGAGATCTCCTCGACCCGGAATTTTCGTGTTCCAGCGAGGGATTTCGACAGTTTGCTCGCGTCGAGGCCGATGCGCCGGGCGACTTCGCTGTGGTTGACTCCCGCGTCTCTGATGGCGATGCGGACACGGGTGACCAGCGACTTCGGTGCGCTCTCAGCGCTTTCGCTCGTCGTGACCACCCAAACAGTCTGCACATTAGTTGCGATTTTAGCAAGACTTACTAGGGTTTTGAGTAGTTTATTGTGATGCTCGGGTGTGCCGACGAAGAGCATTTCGCAGACAGCAATCGTGAGGTTCATCAGCAAGTTGATACCCATTTATCGAGCGGGGACGATAGAGTCACACTCAACGAACCTTGGCGGCATCCCCTTATCACTGCCGCCCATCCCCTGATTCCGGTATAACGCAGGGAGGCGTTACCAGAATGTGGTACTCACCGTCGTCGGTGCGTTCGTTCCTCGCCGACAGGTTGACTCCTGAACGTAAGGCTTGGTTCTCTCGGACGCGTCATGGTGAACAGTCCTGGCAGAAACCAGCTTCTCTCAGACGTCGTCGTTCGACCCCGAGCATCTCCTCGACAAAGCCGTCGACCTTCGACGCTCGAGACGAACAGGTTCAGGCGCTTTCGGCAGTGCGATCGGCATTGGCAGATGCCGGCGTCGAATTCGCAGAGCTCCCACGGCTGAGCCATTTCCGCCCGACTCTGGTCGTCGACGCGAAGAACACCGATGCAGTCGTGGCTGCCTTGCGCGGTCTTCCAAGCGGGGGCAACGCTGTGACTGACGCGAGCGAGTCCTGGTCGGTCCGGTTCCGCAATGTCCGAGGCGCGAGGCTGAGCCGACGAACTGCTCGCGAACGCCCGGCCAGGCTCGGCAGCGTGACATGTCTGCGCCGCCTCCGCGCCGTCAACGGCAGAGAGCTCACCACCTCGGCGCTGACCATCACAGTCGAACTGTGGAAGAAGGTGGGCGATGATTCGCCGCGAGCCGACGGTGCCAACCACCTGCCGGGGACTCTGGTTCGACGCCAGAATGATCACTCTCTCACCGTCGACTACATCGAACCGACGGTCTGGCATGCTGCCGTCAACAATGACGGTCGGCTCAGTCTGCCGGCGCCTCATCTTCGGGTGCTCAGCGAACCGGTCGACGCCGTCTACACCTGGGTGGACGGCTCCGATCCCGAATGGCGCGCGCGGATGCAGGCTGCCCGGGACGACGCTGATCTGAGAACAAACGCGCCGAGCTCCGTCTCCAACTCTCGGTTCACTTCACGCGATGAGTTGCGCTTCTCTCTGCGTTCGCTCGAATACTATGCATCGTGGGTACGTCGGATCTTCATCGTCACGGACGGGCAGATTCCATCGTGGCTGAACACCGACGATCCGAAGATCACCGTGGTCGACCATCGCGACATCTTCTCCGACCCCAGCGTGCTACCCGTCTTCAATTCGCACGCCATCGAATCGCAGCTGCATCACATCCCGGGACTGGCCGACCACTACCTCTACCTCAATGACGACTGCTTCTTTCTCCGCCCGACCGACCCGGAGCTGTTCTTCACCGCGAACGGACTGACCCGACACTTTCCCTCGACAGTGCCCGTCGATATCGGCAGTTGGACTCCCCGCGATCTCCCCATCATCTCAGCGGCGAAGCGAGGGAGGGACTACGTTCTCGAGAAGTACGGTCACACCATCACTCACCGGTTCAAACACACCCCTCACCCACAGCTGCGGCAGGTTCTCGAGGCGATGGAATCCGAAGAGCCCGATCTGTTCGCCACTGTCGCGGCGTCGCCCTTCCGTGCACCGGAAGATGTATCGATTCCGTCGTCCCTGCACCACTTCGATGCATTTGCCAGAGGCAAGTCCGTGGAAGGACGCATCGGGTATCAGTTCGTCGATCTCGCCCAGGAGGACCTCGAGCTGCGGCTGCTCAGAGTCGCCCGACGTACCGATCTGGATGTCTTCTGCCTCAATGAGACCGACCTGCCGGAGGGCTCTGAGGAGAAGGTCGATCGACTCGTGGCTCGCTTCTTCGACGATCGTTTCCCGGTACCGTCAAGGTTTGAAAACGACGAAGGCCCGCATGCGATCGATCCATGACGTTGCAGACCACTTGTAACCTCACCTTTGGCGACGCCGACCGATCATATTCTTCACGCTGAGTGGAATTCCCAAAAGTTTGTTGAGCCTCCGGTCGGTCCGATTCGCCGTGGCGCGGACTTCTGCCGCGGACGCCTGTGACCTCTTCAGAGCGGCTTCGGTCCTCGACAGTCGTTTCTCAAGGTCACGTACATGCTTCTCGAGCTCGGCAGACCCACCTGACCCGGTCCCGGATTTCAGCCCTTTCTGGGTCTTCTTGAGGGCAAGGTAGCGCTGCTGCAGCACTGCGGCCATACGGACGAACTCAGGTGGACGATCCTGCCACAGACTCGTCTGCGGTTCGGGGAACTCAGTGGCGCCGAGTCGGCGACCGTAGTCGGCCAGGGCGTCTTCCTGGCCGGGTTCGTAGATGTGCGAGAAACCGTTGGCGTGGATGAAGTCAGCCAGTCGGTCGAATCTTTCAGGCTGGCCGCGGTTGAATTCGGAGAAGTCGGCCTTCTCGTAGAGTTCGGCGACCGTCAGCGGTGCTTCCTCCACGGTCAGGTCGATGGCCGGGACACCGTGGTATCTCGACAGTTCGAGCGTCCGACCGTCATGAGCGAGGACGATTCCGGGAGTGCCGGCGAGAATGCCTGCGACGTTTCCGTGGATGCGGGGTCCGAACGAGAAGCTCAGCTCACCCATCCTGCGCATCCACTCTGGAGCATCCAGCTGGAACTGGGCCTTCTTCGCCGTGAACTGAGGATGGCTCCGGTCCAGCGGCAGACTTCGATCATGCCCCTGGTAGGGGTCAGTGCCCCACAGCATGAACTCCAGCGTGGCGAGATCCTGTGGCATATACGTGGAGTCGTAGTTCAACTCTGCGTCTTGGACGAGTTCGCTGCCGAAGGGATTGTTCGTCTGCAGATTGTAGGCGATCGGCGATCCCGACGGCAGCGCGTCGGGTTTGTCCACCCGATGCCCGCGACCGTTCATCGTCATGGAGGGACACCCGACCACGATGACGTCTTTGAACCCGAGGGACTTGAGGTACTCCGCGGTCAGCTCTCCCCGCACTGTCAGCGCGCTGGATTTCTCCAAAACCGCCTTGGCGAATCGTCTGACTGTCGGTTCGATCTTCTTCAGCGCGGCGGGGTCGCCGTCGAGCGGCAGCTGAGCTCCGCCGGAGAGCATCAGGAAAGGGATTGTCAGTTTTTC
This sequence comes from Brevibacterium atlanticum, assembly GCF_011617245.1. Classification (NCBI taxonomy): domain Bacteria; kingdom Bacillati; phylum Actinomycetota; class Actinomycetes; order Micrococcales; family Brevibacteriaceae; genus Brevibacterium; species Brevibacterium atlanticum. The sequence goes on from NZ_CP050152.1 coordinate 3,242,644, forward strand.
GATGAAGTCGGCGGTGCGAGCCAGCTCTGCCTCGAACCCCGGTCGGAAGGCGTTGGCAAGCGGCAGAATGAAACCGTCGTACTCGTCATTGACCTTCGGCGCCATCGCGCCGTTGATCTTGTAGCGATTCGCGTCGACGACGGTGTCTGCTGTCGAGAACAGTTTGTGAGCGGCCATGCCGAAGATCAGGTTGCCGTTGTTTCGCCCGATGGTATTGCGATCGAGCGTATCGAAACCGTCGAAGACCTCGAACGGAGTCTTGCCCAGACGCATCAGAAATCGCTTACTCATGTGCACGCCACCATTGGTCGTCGGTTGAGAGACGTCGTTGCCCTCGATGCACACCCTAGCCTCTGCCGATGGCTCGGGCCACCGTGGACGAAACTCAGAGCTCTTCCATTTCGGTCGAATGTATTCGGCATCGCCTCCTGCCGGATGGGACGATGTGGACCTAGACTGGAACCGCGTGGGACATACCCGACAACGATGTTTTGGAGGAATCCACAGTGGAGTTGAGGAACCTCTTCGCCCGCTCGGCGATCAGAGTTCTGGGGACAGCCAGACGGACATTGAAGAAGGCGACGCGTACCTCAGCACGAACTCCCGCCTCCGGACCGGTGAACTCTGCCGGACTGGCTTCGCTCGACCTCGTTCAGGCCCAGAACCTGCTCCACATCGACCTCACACCAGCCTCACCCGTCGTCCCGAGCGGACTGTGGGTGGAGCATGACGAGGATCTGCACCGCATCGGCTCGCTAGAGGAGGTGGACTCCGACGCCAACGATAGCGGTGGCGCGGCCGTTCGAACGGCGACCATCGACCTCGATTCACTCATTGAGAACCTGTCCGACTGGACTTCGCCTCCACCGCCAAGTGCCGATGGTGATGAGACCGCCGGATTCGTCCTGCGGCTCTACGTCGAATATGCCGACTTCGACATGGACGAGATGCCGAGTTCCGCGCTCGAGGCCTCATACGACGGCACGACTGTCGCTTTGGTCCGGCTCGGACGAGCCACAAGCACTCGCACTGAGAATCTCGCCTACCGCCGAGTCGGTTACCGCGATTGCTATCCGCTGGTCAACCGCAATGGTCACATCGCCATCGAGGTGGATCGTCCTCACCGCCCCTTTGCCGACGTTCGGAATGAGGGGCTGACGATCCGTGACGGCAGGCTTGAAATCGAGGGCCGGGTCATCGCACGGGGAACCGAATACTCAGACGCAACACTCGTCGTGGTGGGCCGAACCTCGGGATTCCGTGCCGCTGCCGACGTCGAACTCGCTCCCAATGACGAGCTGTCGGAACGACGCTTTGGACTCAACTACTACAGGTTCTCCGCAGCTCTCGACTTCAACGACCTCGTCGACGAGATCAGCGACGACAATGCCGACCTGTACCTCGACCTCGACCCGGTCCTCGGCGATGAGCCCAAGCGCGCCCGAATCGGGAAGAGCCGTTATCTGGTCCGCTTCGGCACCACCGGCAGCACAGTATCCTCCGGCGACAAGACCGTTTCCATCATTCCGTACTACACGTTCAAGGCGAAGTATCCGTCACTCCACCTCGAGACTTTCAACGCCTCTGCCTTTGACTATATGCATCGCCTGGTGGCAAACCGGCGGTCCTGGAATCCTCCGAAGTCGTCTGATCGCAAACCCGTCTGGCTGATCGGCGAACTACCGTATAAGGCGCAGGACAACGGGCTCCAGTTCTTCCGATACATGAGAGATGAACATCCCGAAGTCGATGCCTACTATGTCATCGAGCCGGACTCCCCCGAACGAGTCAATCTCGACGGCTACGACAACGTCATCGACTTCCGTTCACATGACCATATCCAAGTGGCGCTTGCCGCAGACAAGATCATCGGGACCCACCACCCCGACTTCCTCTACCCGACGAGGGAGCCACAATTCGAGAGAGCGCTGCGGGCCGATAAGGTCTTTCTGCAGCACGGAGTCACCGCCGCCAAGTGGATGGTGCCCAACTACGGACGATACGTTCGTGGGTTCGACGTCGATCTCATCACCGTCTGCTCCGAACGAGAGAAGGAATTCTTCGTCAAGGACTTCGGCTATGCCCCTGAGCAGGTCGCAGTGACCGGCTTTGCCCGGTTCGATGCACTATTGGCAGACGACGTCGACGTCAATCCCGGCCAGCTGATGATCATGCCGACCTGGCGTCCGTGGCTGCAGGACCCAGAGCGTTTCGTCGAGTCCGACTATTTTCAGAGATGGAAGTCCCTGCTCACCGGTGACCGATTGCGCGCCCTGGTCGAAAAGTACGATCTCACACCGATCTTCTGTCTGCACCCGAACATGCAGCAATTCAGTTCGCACTTCGATGGCCTCGGCATCCGAGTCGTCGTCCAAGGCGAGATCGACGTCCAGCTGTTGCTCAAACAGAGCTCTATGCTCGTCACCGACTATTCGAGCGTCGCATTCGACTTCGCATTCCTTCACAAACCCGTCGTCTATTACCAATTCGACGACCACCGCTTCGCCCAACCGCATGCGGACCCGGTGGCAGAATTCCCCGGACCTGTTGTCGCCGAAGAGGCTCGGGTCCTCGACGCGGTCGAGAGTGCGTATGAGTCTGGTGGGGCAATGGCTCCCGATTTCCGCAGGCGCGCCGACAGGTTCTTGGCTCACAGAGACACCTCCAGCCGAGAGCGCATCTTCGAAGCGATTCAGAACTCGACGAAACCTACCGTCACCATGGCCGATCGGCTCCAAAGCGAAACGGCACAGTCGGTCTACCGGGTCGCGCGGAGAAACAGGTACTACCTGCCGGTGATGAAGCGACTCTACAAGCTGATGCGTCTGGCTCCGCTCGATGAGCAGACGATCGTCTTCGAGGCCGGGCAGGGGAAGCAGTACGCCGACAGTCCTCGGGCAATCCACGAGGAACTCATCCGACAGGGCGACACCCGACGAAAGGTGTGGATCTACCATAAGCGACTTCCCGTGACCGACCAGCACACAACGGTGGTCAAGCGTCACTCCCCCGCCTTCTTCTGGCATCTCGCGACGGCGAAGTACTGGATCAACAACCACAACTTCCCCAACTACATTCACCGCAGGGATCAGGGCGTGTACATCCAGACCTGGCATGGGACACCGCTGAAGCGGATGTTCCTCGACCAGGACAATTTCTACGGCCGCGATCCCGGGTATGTCGACCGTGTCAAAGAAGCATCGGCACAGTGGAATGCCTTGGTGTCTCCGTCGCCCTACGCCACAAAGGCAATGCGATCGTCCTATGGATACACTGGCGAGGTCTATGAGCTGGGGTACCCGAGAAACGATATCTTGAGAGGTCCGGACACGGTTGACATCAGGGCCGGCGTCCGCAGGCGTCTCTCAATACCCCGAGAGCGCACCGTCGTACTCTATGCGCCGACCTTCCGCGATGACCGGCCCACAACCCGAGGCCGCTTCGCATTCCAGTGGCCCTTCGATCCGCAGGACTTCGTGGAACGATTCGGCGACGACGTCACCCTCCTCGTTCGCACCCACTTCCTCATCAATACGAAGCTCGAAATACCGGAGGAGCTGAAGGCCCACATCATCGATGTCAGCGGATTCCCCGACATCAATGAGCTCTTCCTGGTCAGCGACATGCTGGTCACCGACTACTCCTCGTCGTTCTTCGACTATTCGGTCCTCGAGCGTCCCATCATCTTCTTTGCCTATGATCTCGAGAACTACCGGGACAACCTGCGCGGTTTCTATCTCGACTACGAAACGGAGCTGCCTGGACCGGTGGCCAAAACATCGGCAGCGCTGTTCGCCGAAATCGACAGAGCATCCTCGGTGACGGAAGAGGACAGAGAACGACTGCGATCGTTTGCGAAACAGTACGCCCCCAATGATGACGGACACGCGGCAGCGCGAGTCATCGATCAACTTCTGTAGGACCGCGGGCAACGGCCCGGGCACGATGTGGAGGAACGATGTTCTCACGGCGTAAGAAGTACCTGCCCGAGGCGACTGTCTACGGACTCATCGGCGGAATCCCGAAGACGTTCGGCGGCAGAACCGGTGTGTGTCTGCAGAGAGCTGATGCATTCGCAGAACTCGACGGTCGGCACGTCGAGATCCTGACGCTCTCCCCACGGAATGATGACCCGGAGGCTCTGACCGCTCGGCTGCGTGGCGAAGGGAGGATCGGCAAGAAGGTCACTATTCGCAGTGTGTGGGCCGACCTGAGGCGAGCCTCCCCACACGACTTGGCGCAGATCGCGTCTCACTCGACGGAGTCAATCACCATCGATCCCGCCACGCTTCCCGACTTCGACGGAAAGCCAGAGATCAAGGAACTGGACGATTCGGGGAAGACCTTGCGTTCCGATCGGTTTCGAGAAGACGGCTCACGGTTCTTCAGCTACCGCCTCGGCAGCGAAAACGAGGCGAAGAGTGTCGCTATCTTCGACGCTCGCGGTCGAGCTATCGCCCAATGGAACGAGCAGCACGAACTCTATTTCGCATGGTTCGACTGGCTCATCGGCTCGGAGCAGGCGATCATCATCAACGACGGCCCGCCGCTGGCTCGGTATCTGCACAAGTACCAGAGGGAGAACGTCGTCCTGGTGCAGACTATCCACAGTAAGCATTCCGCTGACCCGACCAAGCGCTCCGAGAGGCTGGGATGGACGTATACGCCCGCGCTGAAGAATGTCGATCGCTTCGATCTCTTTGCCGTACTCACTCAGTCACAGCACTCTGACCTCACCGATCTGAACTTTGTCGTGGACAATGCGGCCGTTCTTCCGAACATGACCGCTGCGACACCGATGCGCCGCATCAAGCCACGGACACCGGGCACGGGCGTGATGCTTGCGCGGACCACGTTCCTCAAACGCATCGACCACGCCATCACCGCTGTGCACAGAGCGAGACAGTCGGGCACGGACGCTACCCTCGATATCTACGGAGTAGCGGATGAAGCGCAGGAGTCATTGGAGGCGCTCGTCGAGGATTTGGACACCAACGGCGCCATTGCGCTCAGGGGGTTCGACCCGCGTGCCAAGCAGAAGTTCGAGAAGGCATCGTTCACACTGCTCACCAGCGAATACGAGGGCCAACCGTTGGTCCTTCTGGAGAGCATGGCTGCCGGGTGCATTCCCATCTCCTACAACATCAAGTACGGTCCCGCAGACATCATCACCGATGGCGTTGACGGGTTCCTCGTGCCCGACGGTGATATCGATGCCATGGCCCGCCGAATCAAAGACATCCATACCATGGACGATCAGAAACTGATGCAGATGAGGCAGGCCGCGATTCGGCGCGTCAGTGACTTCTCTCCGGAAAAGATCACCCAACTGTGGGGTGCGGCTCTGACTCGTGCAGTGGCGAACAAGCAACGTCCGGCCGAAATCGACGGGAATGCGCGCCTGTCAAGTATCAGCGTCACAGGCAGAGTGTTATCTCTCCAGGTCATTCTCATTGGAGACGCTCTGTACAGTCCGGACTGGGCTCTGCTGACATGGACTGAACGAAAGGGCGGACGATTCGGTCGATTGCCTGCCCGACTTGAGCAGATCAACGGCGAGACCCACGTCGTCACCACGGCACACGCGGATGACTTCGCGGCAGTCGATCATGGTCACATCGATTTCTGGGTCGATCTCAGAGTCGCTGGCCATCCTTGCAGACTCCGCATCAAGGGAGCCGACGACGTCGAGCCTCATCGGTTGGGACATTTGGAGTTGTACCCAACAAGATTCGGGAGCCTCAGCATTCGGTTCCCCACGGTCTCTCAAGAAGGCGAGAAATGACCTTGCCAAAGAGTCACCCACCTCGAAACATCTGCAGACGGGCCGTACAGTCCCATGCTCAAATCGCGCCGAAACACCATCAAGAACCTGTCGAAATTCGATCTCGTAGCACAGCAAACTCGACAGCAGCGCGACCATCTCCGCGCTAGCTCGCTTGAAGTAGCGAACACTCGCATCGTCCCCGGTAGCCTGCTCGCCGAGGCATGCACCTCCGACGATGCTCGGCCCCGAGACGAACATGCAGGTATCGTTGTGGCGACCTTGTCGGCTCTCAAACGAGTCGATCATTCGATCCGCAGAATCCACGAGGCGAGTCAGGGTGCGGCGAATGTGTCGTTGGCAGTTTGCGGCTACGACGTCGAACGCGACAACCTCGAAACCCACGTTGACGACCCAGCCTGGACATCGGCCCGGCCAAAGAGCACATTGACGCGACTGACCGTGGGCAGACCCGTGCGATCGACCGCTACCGAGTAGGACGTTCGGAAGTCATAGTCCTCGCCGGCCAGGTTCGCGATCTAGGATCCGCCGAAGTACGCCCGGCCCCCGATTCGACGACGAAATCCGCGCAACTCATCGTCCATTCGACCAGTTCAGCTTCAGTGGTCGCGCCCCGTTCCATGACGAAGAAGGGCGGATGCACGCTTGGTGCTCACTGACGCAGCAGGAAACTCACTCGACTTTGCGAGTTCAGAGCTCTAGATACCTGCATTCGCATCATCAGCACAGCTACTTCCGGTCTCGCCCGCTCCGTGTAGCTTTCAACCTGCGATTGAGTCGTCCACGTTTGGATCCGCCCGAACCGACTTGAGGAAGCTTGGAGACGTCCATGCTCATGCGTTCCTGATAGTAGCCGTAGGATCGACGGAGCTTTCGACTCATCTTCTCCCGGTACTGTCGGCGAGTCGTTCCCGCGTATTGGGGAATATTGCTGCGCAGCTCAACTAGCGAATACGCGGTGGCACTGCTGTCGGGAGCAATAATGCCCTTCAGCCCTGAGAAGAGCGTGGTATAGACAGACATGAGAGTATCTGGGTCCTTGGTGACGCCTTCGTCCATCGCACGGTCGAGTGACTCAATGACGGTTTCAGAGCGCCATTCAGACGCGGGAAGAGCACGTTCGGGGTAGCCCATTGATCGGTAAAAGTCGGGCACCTTGAAATTCCAGGACAGGCCGATAGAGGGGATACCCAATGCGAAGGAGGTGATACTCGCATGGAGTCGATAGGCGATCACGCCGTCGCATGCGCGCAGCTGCTCAACCAGCTCTTCCGGTGAGTTCAAGGTGACGGCGGCCTTCTTCGCGGGGACTCCGTGATGTCTGACGAGAGAATCTAGGAAGATCTCGTCAGAAAAGTGCCCAGTGGTGAATAGTCGATAGTCGTCACCGCGCGCCTCTAGGTCGGCGATCACGGAAAGCCAGAACTTGCGCTGTTCAGCTTCTGGAAAATCGATGCCATTGTCGGCAAAGATCCCCGCCCGTGTCACTACCAATCCTATACGCTTTCCGGAGAAGGCGGGATCTCGTCGAACAGTGCCCTGAACATTGGCGAACACCGTATCAGCGAAAACGGCAGGATCGGCGACCAGTGACGTCGGGATGTCAGAACCGGCAACATACTTCTTGACCGAGTCAAGGTCATCACGGGTAGTGATCTGCCGAACGACAGGAAGGTTGAGAGCCTCCCTGAGTTGCTGCGATCGCGAATCGGAATCGGAATATGGTTCGACTCCGATGCTCGAGAAGAGTACCGGAACTCCGTATTCCTGGGCGAGTTCAAGAGTCCGGATGGTGCGCAAATAGAAGCTCTGATACTTGTAGTTGAAGAGCGGAGCACCGCCGAAGACGATGACATCGGCGCGAGATATCGCCCGCCGTGCAGGTTCGAGAAGTGCTTCGTCCCGAGTGCTCATGTATTTGCGGCTGATGATGCTGGCCGCTCTGCTTCTGATCTTGAGCGAGCCTGTACCGATACCGAGGTTCTTAGCAGCCGCCTTGAGCAGGCTGATGACCGATGCCTCGATGATCTGATCGCCGATGTTGTCTGAATCTCGATTGGTCAAGAGCAGAACTTCTGTCACTGTCCCCGACTCTTCTCCCTCGTTCTGAGGAACGGGGGCCGCTGTTGGCTTCTGCTCCAGCGCCGGTTCGTTCTGCTTTCCTTCTGTTAGTTTCTGATCCTTGTCCGAGAGCTTCTGATAGTTCTCGTATGTCCTCCGCAGTTTGCGATTGACCTTGTCTCTGTAGCCCTTCGGACCTGTTGCCAACTGTCGCGGCATTCCGTCCCAGAGCTCGTCCAAAGTAAAGGGTTTGGCCGTACTTTCGGGAGCAAAGACATCTCTGATGCCGGAGAAGAGCGTGTCATACACGCTCGTGAGGAACTCCTCGTCTTTCTTCACGCCCTCACTCATCGCCTTCTCGAGAACCGGGACGACTTCGGCGGCCGTCCAGTGGTCGTGGCTGAGTGCGCGTTCGCCGTACCCCACCGATTCGTAGAAATACGGGACTTTGAAGTTCCAAGAGAGTCCGACTGAAGGGATGCCCAGAGCAAACGAGGTGATCGAAGCGTGAAGCCTGTAGGCGATCACCCCAGCACAACCACGAAGTTCGCGAATGAGCTCATCGGGCGAATTCACTGCGACTGCCGCCTTGTTCGCCGGCACCCCGTGTTCCTTGATCAGCGTATCGAGGAAAACTTCGTCCGAAAAGTGTCCCGTTGTGAAGAGGCGGTAGTCGTAGCCGCGCTCTGTAAGGACAGCGATGGTATCAAGCCAGAATCGTCGCTGGTCGTCCTCAGTGAAGTCGATTCCGTTATCGGCGAAGATCCCAGCCCGTGTGACGACGAGCCCGATGGTCTTCTTCACAGGAGTCGGAGTCGATGAAGAAGACGAGACACTGGGACCGGTTCTTCCCGAGGATGACGATTGCGCTGCCGTTGCCCCATTCTGCGACGAAGCCGTGCGCTTCGACGGGCCGGAATTCGTTTCCGTGCCCGGTGAAAGGATCCTCTTTACAATGCGCTTGAGCTTGCGCTTTGCCCGCAGGGGAATCGATGGTGGGGGCTTGGGTGCTGCCGGCTTCTCTGGCTTCTTGCGATAGACGATATCGGCGAGAACTGCCGGGTCAGCGACATGTGCAACTGGAACATCCGTTCCTTCTGCGTAGCGCCGCAGCGAATCGATGTCGTCGCGAGTGGTGATCTGCTTGACCACAGGAAGCCCGAGAGCCTTCTTCAAGGCAAGGCTCTTTTTATTGTTCGGATCGAACTTCTCCACTCCGATGCTCGAGAAGAGCACAGGAACTCCGTATTCCTGGGCGAGTTCAAGGGTGGTGATCGTCCGCAGGTAGAAGTTCTGATAGGCATAGTTGAACAGCGGTGCGCCGCCGAAGATGAGGAGATCAGCCTTCGAGAGCTCTTCGCGTGCCGCCGCAAGCAACTCGGGATTCTTCGTCTTCATGTACTTCTTGGAAATGATTCCTGCCGCGCGGCTGGAGATGGTGAAGTCGTCAGCGGCGAAGCCTAGGTTCTTCATCACTCCCTTGATGATGGAAATCACTGTGGCTTCGATGATCTGGTCACCGACGTTGTCCGAGTCTCTATTGGTCAGGAGCAGAATGCGAAGGGGGTTCATGATGGTTCAGGACTCCTCGTCGTCGCGGCAGGTGCCGTCGGTGCCGATATTCAATTGTCCATAGTAGGACAGGTCAAGTCAGACGTCGTTCAGGGGTTGATGAGCGGGCCGTCTTCATAGGATCGGACTGTACGCGATACACCTTCGGCTAAGCTGATGTGCGCTTCCCACCCGACAGCAGCAAGTCTGCTGGAGTCGAGGCCGAGCGATGCAACCGGGGAGAAAGAACGGCTGTCCTCGGGATTGGCGAACTCAAGCTCGAGCCGTTTGCTCGGACGCGCGGAGGCGAATGTCTCGGCAAGAGAGCGAATACTGACGTTGCCGACGGGATCGGCGACGTTGTAGACCTGCTCCTGTCCCTTCAGATGAGCATAGAACAACCCCAACACGGCGTCGGAGACATAAGTGTACGTGCGTGTAGCAGCACCCGCGCTCATCATCCGGATGTTCCGGTCCATCACCACATCGGCGAGGAAATCGGCCTGAACGCGTCCGTCGTCCAACGCCATTCCCGGACCGTAGATGTGACCGAAGCGAAGACTGAGCGTACGGATAGAGAATTCGTCAGCATAGGCAGCCAACGCCGTTTCAGCGATCCTCTTTCCCTCGGAATAGCTGGCACGAGGGGCGAAGTGCTGCAGGGCACCCTGGTCATCTTCCTTGATGAGCTCAGTATCCGAGACGGCCCCATAGACCTCGGACGATGACAGGAGCACGAAAGAGTCGCCTCCCGCCGCTACAAGCGAGTCGAGCAAGTTGATTGTGCCGAGGGTGTTCGCCTTGAGCGTCGTAACCGGAGAGCTCTTGTGCAAGCTTGGACGCGCCGGTGAGGCGCCGTGGAACACGAACGAGTATCGTTGATCAAATTCCTTGCCGTCGATGACATCGCCTTCGACAAGGCTGAAATCAGATCGTTCAAGGGCGCTGCCGAAACGCGCGCGGGCCCTTTCGGGGCTCCTCACCATACCGGAGACGTGTAGACCGAGATCGTGCATTTCGTTGGCGGAGAGCAACGCGCCCACGATGTACATGGGGATCATCCCCGCAGCCCCGGTGACGAGGATCTTTGAACCGCGGTAACGTTCCCACGGAAGATCTTCCGAGGCAATGCGACGCACGTCCTCGTCGAATACCGGAGAATCGAAGAGTACGACGTCAGTGTGTTCGCCGATGGTTTTCACCGCAGTGTATTCACTCACCACCGAAAGCCTCGCGGTCTTCGATGAGTGTGAGGAAAGTCCGGCAGACGTAATAGTCCGAGGCCGTCGTAATCTTGATGTTCGTGCGCGGCCCCTCGACACGTTGGACGTCATATCCGAATCCGTTCATGAGCGTGCAGGTGTCGATGGAATCGTTCTCACCTTCGGCGACCGCACGATCGTACGCCGCGAGGACGTTCTTGAGCGGGAATGTCTGCGGAGCCTGAGCAGTCCACAGCGGGTCGCGTGGAATGACCTCTTTGATCCCTTCGCCCTCTTCGACGACGACGGTCTCCGTCATCTTCGTGCATGTCACCGCCGAACCGAACTCACGAGCGGTATCGATGTTGCGCGACACCAGATCGGCATCGATGAGCGGTCGAACACCATCATGGATGAGCACAATGCTGTCCGGATCGTTTGACTCGGCAACGACCTTGAGCGCGTTATGTCGCGATTCTTGTCCTGTGGATCCGCCGTCGACGATCCATTTTACCTTGGTCAGTTCGTATCGCTTGACGAGCCGCTCAAGATGCTCTCGATACTGAGGAAGGATAGCCACAGCTATCGCGTCGATGTCCGGGTGTTGCTCGAACACATCGAGAGTGTGGACAATAACCGGGCGACCGTGGATCTCGAGGAACTGCTTCGGTCGCGAGCTGTGGGCCATTCTTGCACCCACACCGCCCGCGAAGACTACTGCGATGTTTGCCATTGGTTCTCCTCGTCTTCTTCCTCAGCCTTGTAGTCGCTGTCGGGACCGCTGTCGCTCGGTTCGTTCAGTTGGTCCTCTTGGCCGGGAGTTCCGGGGTCCTCCTCGCCCACACGTTCAGAGATCTGATCCTCAGCCTCCAAGTCCGCCGACTCGAATCCGGTCACAGGCTCGCTGAGAATCAACGAATCGATGACTCGGTCCGAGTTGTGCGTATCCACATAGTCGAAGTTCTCTTTGACGAACTCCTTCGTCTTCTCGTTGCTCAGGTCAGGCATTCGGATGAGTTCGACAAGCTGGTCGAATGTCGTCGCAATATTCCCGGGAGCCGCTTCCCGATAGTCCTTGTGCATTCCCCGAGTTGCAGAATAAGTATCCAAGTCGTAGGCGAAGAAGAGCATCGGCCGCTCCAGCAACGCATATTCGTAGATGACGGAAGAGTAGTCAGTGATGAGAACGTCGGAAATCAACATCAAATCGTTCGTATCCGGATAGGACGCAACGTCGATCAGACGGTCTGCGAACTCAGAAGGAATAGGTGCCGGGTCTGGCACAAAGTGATGCTGCCGGAACAAGATGACAGTGTCCGAACCGCAGGCATCGTAGAGTTCACGGAAATCAATCTGCTCGTAGTCATAGTGTGCGTCCCCAGAACCGCGACCTCGGAATGTAGGTGCGAAGAGGATCTTGCGCTTGCCCTGCGAATCGGGGAACTGTCCCTCGAAGTCGCCGAGTACCTCTTCTGCACGTCCTTCCCGCAAGAATCCGTCGATCCGCGGAAGACCAGTGGCGATAACCGCTTCGCGCTCAATGCCGAAGGCTTCGCTATAGACGTCTCGCAGGTGCTGAGAACCGCAGATCGCATACGAGTACAGTCGGTGAGCGTTGCGTAGATTCGGTGACCCGTATTGTCCGAAGCGGCTGTATCCAACGGATTTGAACCCGCTCCCGGCATGCCAGAGCTGAATGATCTTCTGCTCGTCGCGGTTTCCAAGGTCTTTCAGGATTGCAAAGTAGTCATCGATCAGGATGGTATTCGCCTTGCCCATTTCCCACGCCAGAGCGAACGCGCTTTGGCGACTGCTCGTCCGTCCGGTACGGAACGAGTATCCGAATTTGAATTCGGAGTCGAGCCCACGCTCAAGCATACGGTCATGAACCGCCTTCAGGTTGCCCTGCATGTTCGGGCGAGCTTCAGACGCGAACAAAATGTTGCTCCCGTCGGAGGGTCTCCTGAAGGATGAGACGGCGAAAACACCCCGGAGTGCCTTGCGTTTCGCCGACTTCCATTTCTTTCTGGCTTTCGACTTCAACTTCGCAACTGTAGAAGACGGCTTCGCTCCTGAACGTCCGAAGGAATATGCACGCATCAGGAAGTACGGGGCACTCTCGTCATCCGAGACTCCGAAAGTGACGGTGTATGCGGAGAAATTCTTATTGTAGACGAAAGCTCGAGAAGCGTCGCCAAGTTCTTCGGCCCGTTCGAGAGGGTACGATGCCGGATAGTTCTCTTCACCACGTCGCGCAATAACATAGTAGGTTCCATTGGGGACCTGCGCTCGGCGGTTGAACTGTGTGACATTGATACTCAGTCGATAACGACCCTCGTCCAGCGACTCCGCCCGGACGGGGAGTTCGACCTCATACGGTCGAGAATTGGGCGTCAAGAAGAATGAATCGGGAGCATCGCCGGGAAACCTGACGACAAATGACAGAATCACACGTTCCCACGAGATTCCTTCAATTGTCAGCTCATCTACCACATACTCCCCTTACCAGACGCCGTCCAGACACCGCCGACGCTACTTATTTACCTTCGGTTAACGTGGGTAGCCTAGCAGTTCTCGACGGAGTCCCGGAAAATCCGCATGGTGCTCCAGCGGGCACTGAGAAGCCCTCTATGCTGTGACCAACGTCGAAGTCGAGAAGATATCCTGTCGCAGGAACCGAAGCTACTCGCTCGAGTTCCCCTGTTGCTTCTGAGACCACAAGACCAAGAGGAGTTCGAGCCGTGAAGAACCCCGTAAGAACGATCGCCCGAAGCGCTGTGCAGTCGCGCGCTTGGAAGAACACGAGCAAGTGGATTCGAGGTACCGAGCGCTGGAACCGGCTCGAGGACGAGTTCGATGGCAGCTATGCCAATGGTGATGTGGTCGTCTACTTCGGTGATCGCAGCTCCAAGTTCTATCAGCTCGACCAGTGGCTCCCCGTGCTCGAGGAACTTCACAAGAAGCACCGGGTCGTACTCGTCCTGCGCAAAGGATCGGCACTGCTGAAGGCTCTGGACTCCACTCATCTGCCCGTGGTCTTCAAGCGCCGTTTCGACCCTCTCCACACCTTCTACCATGCCAACGATTTCAAGCTTGCGCTCTATGTGAACAACGGTGTGACGAACTTCCAGTCACTGGCCTACTCTCCCATGGTTCACGTCCACATCAATCATGGTGAGTCGGACAAGCTGAGCATGGTGTCCAATCAGGCCAAGGCCTACGACAAGGTGTTCGTCGCCGGCGATGCTGCGATCGAACGACACCGCAGAGCACTCATTGACTTCGACGAATCGGCGCTGGTCAAGGTCGGTCGTCCGCAGCTGGACATCGACAGGCCGGCGGAGCTCGAACCTTCGTCGGCACGGACGATCATGTACGCGCCGACGTGGGAAGGCGAGAACGAGTCGAACAATTACACCTCGGTCGACGTCTACGGTCCCCAGATCGTCGAAGCTGCGTTGAGAGTCCCGAACGCTCGACTCGTCTATAAGCCTCATCCCCGCGTCGAAGCCTCAAGCGACCCCGCCATGACCGAGGCGAACACGCGTATCCTCGCACTCATCGACCAGGCGAACGAAGCCATCGGCGACCCGACACAGCAGCATCAGGTGCTCATGCAGGGAGACATCCTCGCCATGTTCGACGAGGTCGACCTGCTTGTCACCGACATCTCCAGCGTCGGCCTCGACTACCTGTACCTTGAACCGCACAAGCCCTTGGCACTGACGGACCGCCGCACCGACACAGCGAAGCTCAATGCCGAAGCCCCCATCAGTCGAGCCACCCCGATCATCGACGAGACGACAGTGGGTGGAGTGGAATCGATGCTGCTGGAGATGTTCTCCGACGACACGGCTGCCGCTGCCAGGCAGGACCTCCGGCGACACTACTTCGGCGAAGGAGAGAAAGGGACGTCCACGGCACTGTTCACCGCTGCCGTCTCCGGTCTCATCTCCGATCGCACCGTCGAACTGAGAAAGTTCCACTCAGAGAGCACCAACGCCGAGTCCAGCGACGACTGAAATCTCGGCTCCCACCTCCTCGGCTCTACGACCGTGGGCGAACCGAGAGGTTTCCATGCTTCGTCGAATACCATTCCCGGCGCCCGGTCTTCACGGCCCGGAACCTTCTCGGGGCCTGCACTCTCCGCTTCTGAGTCCACAGGTCATGGCCTCTGCGCAGGTACACATCGAAGGTCTCCTCCGGAGATTCCGAGAATCCTGCGTAATCCACGTCGAAAGTGAGAAAGTGCCTGTGGCCGATTCTGCGTGTTGAAGTCTGTACACTGCTGGTGATGAAGAAGGTGCTGAGTTTCCGGCCCGCAATGACCAGCTCCAGGCTCTCGGCGATCTCCGGCTGGATCCTCTCAAGTTCGATCTCGATGCGACAGCCCTGAGGGATCACCTCACATGTGAGCTTCTTGGCTTCGATGGGTGGTGCCGATTGCGTGCCGCGGATCTCAGGCTGGTGCGCCATCTCGACCTCCTGCAACACATCCTTCCAGCGCCCGTACGCAGCCTCAGGAAGGTAGCGTTCGACGGTCTTCCGCGCTTCCTTGCGCATGTCATTGACGTGTTCTGCGCCCAGGGAGAGGAATGCTTCGATCTGGTCAGCCAACGCGTCGATGTCGCTCCACGGTGTGATGAAGCCATTGTGGCCGTGGTCGATCAGGTCCCGTGGGCCGTAGGTGATGTCGTAGACGATGGGGATGCATCCGGCGCCCATGGACTCCATCATCGACAGCGGCAGACCCTCACTCGTGCTCGTGAGCATCGAGAACGAGGCTGACTGCAGGCGATCAGACACATCGGTGACATAGCCGGGCAGTTCGACCCGATCACCGAGGTCGAGTGCGTCGATGAGATTCTCGAGCCTCTGTCGGTCACCGCCCTCTCCGAGGACGGTCAAGGAGACGTCGATTCCGCGGTCCCGCAATTCGGCCACTGCACGGATCGGATGGTCGATGCGTTTGAGCTTGATGAGGTTGGCGATCATCACCGCCGAGTTCAGTGGGAGCTGACGCGGCGCCCCCGATAGCATTGCCGATTCGGGCAACTCTCCCGTCAGCAGTCGGATGTTCACCTCGGGGAATCCCAAGGCTCTGATTGCCTCGGCCTGCTGTTCGGTCTGCACCCCGACGATGTCGAAGCGGTCGAGGTTGCGTATCGTGTCCAGCCTGCGGGCCAGGATCTGACCGTGATTCCCGTTCCACGGGTGGCGAAGGTGAGTCCCATGGAGGAACAGAATGAGGGGGAATGCCCGATCCGAGATCTCGTGGATGAACTCGCTGACCTTCTTCTCATCGACGATGACGACGGCCGGCTCCTTCGTCACCACTGCCGAGACCCAGGCATTGTAGAAGTCTCGGGGTCGTCGCCATTCCGTCATCGGTCGTCCGTCCGGCGAATGCAGGACAAACCGTCGGCCGAGCGTCGGATCGTCGATGTCGGCGAGCAGCAGACTTCCGTCCGCCCGCCGGTAGTTGCGTCGGATGACGGCTCCAGTTCGCGGGCTGCGGAAGACATCGTAGAAAGCGGTGATGTTCTCGACCTCGCCGACCTCCGGCGGCACCGGCGCTCTCAGCGATTCGCCTATGAGCGCGGCCAAGCCCGATTCGGTTCTGGCACGCAGTTCCGGCCAGATGTTCACCAGTTCGACATCGTCGCTGATCTTTCCCTGAGCGATCAGTTGTGCCCTGATCGCGTCAGTGTCCATCCGCGGATCGAACGTCAGGATGGTCTGCGACAGTGCACGCCCGTACTTCTGAAAGCTGCGAATCCGCCGGAGGGCGGCCGTCGTCATCCCGCCCATGGATGCGGGAATCCCCCAGAGGACGTTATAGACGTGCACAGCGTCGGTGCCGAGAGGACGAGCAGTCTCGACCGAGGAGGGATGACTGCCGTGGTACTCGCGGCTGGGTCGAGCATTCAGGCTCACTGCTGAGGCCTTTCTTCAGTTCATGGGCGGGAGGGTCGGCGACGGGAGCTCTTCACCGACTGGGCGCCATGTGACCGTAGTGGCGGGTCTGGCCGCGCCAGTTGACGATCTTGGGTTCCGTCGAGGTCTCCCATTGCGCACGGACGTTCCAGTCGCCGTCGAGGTCCGCATAGCGTCCACGGACCACCGTCTGCAGGGCATCGACAAAGCTGATGGTGACCTCGGACAGCAGACCGATGACGCTTTGGGTGACGCCTTCTTCGCGAAGCGCGCTCGGATTGACCACAGCGATCTGTGGGTCGAAGGGAGCGAAGTCGTCGTTCATCCCCGCATGGCTGGCGAAGACGTACTTGAGCGCACCGACGTGGTCGTCACCGAATGAGCTGGCCGTCCGCCGCATCAGAGTGAGCCCGCTGGATCGGTTCTTCCTCACATCGTGCTTCGCCGCGATGAGCGCCTCGCCGAGGTCGGTGGCCGCGAGCTCGGCGATGTCGGTCCTGACCTCCGCCGCGGCGGGAATGACGACGAGTCGCTCATGGTTCGGGAACAGTTCCGGCAGCAGAGCCTGCACCAGATCGTTGCCGTTCGTAACACCGGGGAACGTCACCGGTGGGAGAACGCGGATCGTGCCATTGGTCAGGTGTGACGCGATGTCGTCGACCTGAGTCGGGTCGAGGGCACCCGCCGGCAGCCACACTCGATAGCGCGTCGATGTGTGATCATCCATGGCGTTGATCGCAGACGCGACCAGGCCCAGTTCGCCCTTGTCGACGGTCATGACGATGTCCGTGACGTTGTTCTCCGGCGCCGGCTTCTCGCCTGCTCCGACCGCCGCTGCAACTGCGCCGCTGTCTGCTTCAGGCAGCTGCGCGGTCGCCAGGTAGTCGTCGGCGGCAGCCATATCGTCTGCCGTGATCTCGACCCATTTGCCGTAGATCTCGTCTTCTGATGCTCCCGTGGCGATGAGGGGAAGCAGCACGGAGAGCTTATCGAGGATTCCGTTGCGAATCGCGTCGAATTCGGCTTCGTTGATGCCGATCAGCCCGCCGAAACGAGAATCGGACTTGTTCTTGGGTTCGAACTCGACGTCCGCGCCCACAGAACGTGCGGGAAGGTTGGCGTGCAGGCGTGACGTGAGGACCTGCTTGTACTTGTAGGCATAGTCGGCGACCCAGTTCCGGGCCAGTTCGAGGTTCTCCGGGAACGACTTGTCCCGAATGGCAGTGACCGTCTGCTTCTTCGACGGTCCCTGGCCGCCCTTCGTCCAATCGACTCGCAGGGTTCCCTTCCGATGGTCGGCCGACGGTGCGGGGAAGAGCGTATCGACGGTCGTCGTCAGGCATCCGGAGAAGAACGCGGGGACGCCGACCGCGCGGAGTACCGCCACTGACTGCCAATCACGGCAGCCGACGGGGCCGTACTTCTTCAGGTAGGCGATGGCCTCAGGGGTGAGCATCTCCGGATAGCGGACGAAGACCGACAGCAGGATCGGACGGAGGTTCGGATGGAACGGAATGTTGAATGATTTTCCGAAGATGTCATGCATGTACCAGCCGAAGGCGATGTACCAGGTGTCTTCGGGGATCTCCTGGTAGACGTTGCCGTCGCGGTAGACCTCGACGAGGTTGAGCTCGGCTTCGGGGCCCGGGTATTTCCGTTCGTCTTTGACCGATTCCCGGAGCTTCGTGAAGAGTGCAGTCAGCCCTTCGTCGCCGGAGAACCTGAGGTTCTCATAGCGAAGGAGGTGACCGATCGAGGCGATCGTCTGAATGTAGTCGCCGATGTTGCGGGAGCGGATGCCCGGCTGATCGTAGCTGAGCACACCGAAATTGCGTGTGCCTGGTGTCGTGGGAAGCGGTTCGAGATGTTTGCCGCCGGGCAGCCAGTCGAGCATGCGGGTGAGTTCGTAGCGTACCGCCTCGTCGAGGTCGTCCTGCTTCAGGCGAGAATCGACGAGGGTGCGGACATGGTCGAAGGCGTCGATGCAGAAGGCAGACTCCGCGGTGCGCAACACGGCTTTCGCACTCCACCACTGAGTCTCCCCGGACTCGTTCGATTGTTCAAGGAGAGGCAGAGCCTCGGGCCCGAGAGAGTCGATGGCAGTCGGGTAGTACTCTTCGGCGGTCGCGACGATGAGATCCCGGTCATCGACCTGCGCGAATTCCGCCCACGCCACGGCAGGCTCCGAGGAACGCTGGTACGCCATTCCCAGGAGTGCTCTGCCGACCTCCTCGTGGTGGGGCTGAGCGCACAGGTTGAGTCCGATGGACACGACTTCG
Organism: Brevibacterium atlanticum; assembly: GCF_011617245.1. NCBI lineage: Bacteria > Bacillati > Actinomycetota > Actinomycetes > Micrococcales > Brevibacteriaceae > Brevibacterium > Brevibacterium atlanticum. The sequence continues at coordinate 3,261,459 of NZ_CP050152.1, forward strand.
GACTGGAAGCCGGCGGCGATGAGTGCTCGCGCCGCCTCGACGGTCGAGGGGCCGAAGGACTCTCCCTTGGCCAGGGACTCGGACAGTTTCGAATGCGCCTTCAGCCGTGTCAGCTGCCGTTCCTTGGAAGCGACCTCCTGCGACGAGGGCGCGACGTTCCAGCCGTCGATGTCTTCGGCGGATCCGCCTCTGAGCCCGACGGCGAGCTTCCGATATGCCCGGGCGGTGGCGGCTGCGTTCTTCTGCGCCGCGGCGCCCGACTTCTTGCTGCCTTTGCCTCCGGCGGCACGTTCGCGCACGTATTTCGTGCCGGAGGCCCTTTCCACCACGGGAAGTGCCCGTCGAGCGACTCCGTGGACCACGGGTTTGATCAGCTCGCGTCCCTTGCTGATGTATCGATCTGCTGAGTTGCGTCCAGTGGTCACTCGTGTCGTCCTTTGCAGAGGGTTCAGTGAACAGTCGGTGGTCGGGACCGATCAGGGTCACACAGTATCGGACTTCGCTGTCAGTTCGTTGAACCGACGGTCCTGATCTGTCAGTCGAAGGTCTGCAGCCCCGACCGGCGCAGGTTCGCGTCGAATTGCGGCGCCAGGGTCTGCGCATAGGTAGCGGTGATGTGAGCAGTGTCGAAGTAGGTGATGACTCCGCCGATGACGGGTTGACAGGTGCCGTCCGGGCAGAACCAGTCCTGCGGGTACATCACGGAGATCCGCTTCGAATCCATTGTCCTCGCCGAGGCGGCCAGGGGATCCATCCAATGCCAGGACTCGGGGGTTCCCGAGCACGCGTCGAGGCCATCCTCGTGCTTGGCGACGCAGTCGGGCACGTTGATGTCTTCGCCTCCCGGGTAGGGAGTGTCCCTGACCACGAGGACGTCGAGCTTCGCATCGACCCAACTCTGCAGGATGGACCGGTGCCCCTCGGGAGCCTTCTGCTCCGTTTCGTCCCAGTTCATGCCCTGCAGCGGTGTGGATTGGCGTTCGGACGTGATCACTGCATCGAATCCGCCCTCGGTGGTGCGGTCGACCACCCAGTTCGCGTAGTCCTGACAGCCCTTGGTCTCGTCCGGAGTCGACAGATCCTGAGGCAGGGTCGAGATGCTGCAGTTCGAGGCGAGGAACGTCGTGATGGTCCAGTCGTTCTTGTCTGCCAGTTTCTCCAAGGTCGGCAGCCAATGTCCGGCGTGGGAGTTGCCGACGAGGGCAATGTGCTTCGAACCGTCGCCGTAGGTGCATTCGGGTTTGCTCGCGTAGGGTGCACTCGCCCAGCACCCGTCGGCGTACGCCTTCGATTTGTCCTTCTTCGCCGCCGCGGGTTCCATCTGCAAGGTGTCCATGTTCTCGCAGTTCGGATTGTCTTTCGCATCGGGCAGGAGGATCCCGGCGCCGAGACAGGAGTCCGGATCGGCCAGTTTCGACTGGAGGCTGTCCTCGTTCTGTTCGACGATCCGGTTCGCGATGGTCACCTGGCTCACTCCGAGGGCGCTGACGATGGCCATCGCGATGACCGCGAAGCCGAACGCCTTCGCTGAGCCGCTGAGGACCGCGGTCTTGCGGAATCGGTTCTCCACCCAGGTCGTCGATGCCCACGCTGCGAGGATCGAGACGATGATGATGACGATCTTCGAGGTGAGTCCGAGGGTTTCCGACCCGCCCAGTTTCACCGACAGGTACGGCACGAGAACGATGAGCGGCCAATGCCAGAGGTAGACGGAGTAGGAGATGTCGCCGAGGAAGCGGATCGGTCGCAGCGAGAGCAGAGGCAGCACGGAACTGGACCCACGAGAGTCAGCGAGGATGACGAGTGCCGTCGACACCACCGGCACGAGCGCGACGAAGCCGGGGAACGGCATATCGGAGCGGATGACGAATGTGCCGACGACGATGCCGGCCAGACCGATCCATCCGAGCAGTGAGCTGAACGGCAGGCGTACGGGTCGGACGTAGGTCACGAAGACCGCGATGAGACCACCGGACGCCAGTTCCCACATCCGCGTGGGAGTGATGAAGTACGCCATTGCCGGTTCCGCGAACGTGTACCAGGCGGAGAAGACGAACGATGCGAGGAAGATTCCGAGCACGGTGAAACCGACGATTCGCTTGGATCTGCCGAATCTCGCGCCGAGGAGGAACGCCAGGCCGATGATCATCGGCCAGACGAAGTAGAACTGCTCTTCGACCGAGAGCGACCAGAAGTGCTGCACCGGAGACGGCGCGTTGTCAGCCGCCAGATAGTCGACGCTCGAGATCGCGAAGTCCCAGTTGACGACGTACAGCGCCGCGGAGACGATCTGCCGGCCGGTATCCGCCCAGATCGACTGCGGTGCGATGACGAAGGTGGCGACGCCGACGACGAAGAGGACGAGCAGCGAAGCGGGAAGCAGCCTCTTGATGCGGCGCGCCCAGAAGCTCGCGATGTCTCCCCAACTGCGGGGCGGCTTCTTGATGAGGTGGCTGGTGATGAGGAAGCCGGAGATGACGAAGAAGATGTCGACACCGACGAATCCGCCGTCGAATGTGGTCGGCCACAGGTGGTACAGCAGCACGATCCCCACGGCCAGTGCACGCAGCCCCTGGATATCGGAGCGGAAACCGGTCGGCTGAAGTGCGCTGTTCGCGTGGGGAGAGTTTTCAGCAACGTGCGCTGATGACGACATGTAGCGGCTCCACTCGGTTTCTCAGTCGGTGAGGTCGGACCCGACCGCGGTCCCTGTCAGTTCTCGGTGCGTTGGTTCGCGTACTGGGCGCAGAAAGCCCGTGTTCACACGATCGGAGGTCGCCCGTGCCGAGACATTCGCAGCACGCCTCGTCCGGACAGTTTTCGGCGGTCTTCGTCTTTGCCCCAGGGGTCGAGCCGCCAGCCGGCTCGCCACCCCTCCATCCAGGCCTTGAGCTGGTGCGGCTTGTTCGCCCACTTGATGCACTGCATCAGGGTCCATGAACCGACGTATGCCCAGCTGAACGGCCAGTGCAGGTTCCGTCGGGCCAACCAGACACGGTTCCTGGCGTTCATGTAGAAATATTCGTCGTGCCGTCGGGGATCGATCACCGGGTGTGCCACCGCGAGGTCACCCATGTACCAGACGATGTACCCGGCGTCCCAGACTCGCCAGGCGAGTTCGATGCCTTCGTGGGCGTACCAGAAGGGTGCGGGCCAACCGCCGCATTCGTCGAAGGCTCGACGCTGCATACAGACTGCGCCTTCCCAGACCGAGAACACGTTCGACGAGTGATCCGCCGTCCCCTTCTTGAGTCGGGGGATCCATCGTTTCGGCGCCTCCGGTCCTCCGGGTTCTTCGACTCGAGGCTGGATCAGACCGATTCGCGGTTTGGTGCGCATCAGCTGTGCCATACGCATGAGCGAGGTGTCATCGGGCAGCCACGCATCGTCATCGAGGAAGAACAGGAACTCGCCTGTAACATGCGGGACTCCGGCGTTGCGTCCGGCCGGGATGCCGAGGTTCTCCGGCAGACCGAGCTTCTTGACCTGGTCCGGGATGCCATCCGGATCCCAGCCGTTGCCGACGCAGACGATGTCGAGGTCGACGCCCTTCTGTGCGAGAAGGGACGCGAATCCGCGGTTGAGGTCGTCGAGACGCTTTCCCTGGCTCAGCACGACCACGCCGAACGTGTACCGACGGTTCTCTTCGAATCGCTGAGAGAGGATTCTCGATTCTTCGCTCATGACAGCCTCTTCGATGCCATGATCGACAGGAAATGTCCGATGACCGACAGCAGGCACAAGGGCGCCATGATGAGCACGAGCCACCGTTCTCCGAACAGCGGTTCGGCCCCTGCCGTCACGGCGATCGCCGTCACGATGCTCGAGAGCAGCGCCATCAGAGACATCTCCACCGAATGGAAGATCCGGTGGAAGGGCACGAAGCGAGCGATGCGTTTGAGAGTGGCCACGAGACCCGGGTTGACCGCAGTGGCTTCCTTGGAGTCGGCGAGCTTGTCGAGTCCGTTGAACGCGCGGGAGACATGGACCATGTCGTTGAGTGCCTTGTTGAGCAGGACCAGAGCGGCTAAGACAGTGCCGGCGAGCAGAAGCGGGTACGAACCGGCCGGGTCATCGACGAGGTTGTTCCACTCCCCCACGGCCCGTACCCCGAGGGCAACCGCGACAAGGCCCTCTGTCGTGTAGTGGCCGACCTTGTCCAGGAAGACGCCTTTGGCTCCGCTCGTGCCTCGCCACCGGGCGACTTCACCATCGCAGCAGTCGATGTACATCTGCACTTGGGAGAAGAACACGGCAAGGACTGCGCCCCAGATTCCGGGGATCAGCAGGCTTCCGGCGATGCACCAACCAGCCAGGATCATCAGGCCGGTGACTCCGTTGGCGCTGATCCTGGTTCGAACGAGCAGCATCGTGAAGTAGATCGAGATGTGCCGGAGGTAGAGCTGAGCGGTCCAGTGCTCCGCGTTCTTCCGACTGCGGACTTCTACCGGCTGCGCTTTGGCCCGAAGCTCCGACAGCGTCGGATGTTTCGCCGGAGACTTTTCGGGCACGTCCGTTCCTCTCTGGTCCATGGTTGGTCTCCAGCCACGATAGCGCGAAGTCCGCGCCCCTTCGGTCAGGACTTACCCAGCTCGCTCTTGATTCGAGTCGTCGAGATCTCCGGGGTGCGGGGGAGGTAGACGACCTCGCACTTGTCTTTGAGGAAGTCGAACTCGCCTTCCCAGTCATCGCCCATGACGAACGTGTCGATGTGGTACTTGTCGACGTCGGTCGACTTCTGCTCCCAGTTGTCTTCAGGAATGACGAGATCGACGTACCGGATGGCCTCGAGCATGTGCTTGCGCTCTTCATACGAGAAGTACGACTTCTTGCCCTTGCCCGCGTTGAACTCATCACTCGACAGCGCGACCACCAAGTAGTCGCCCTGTTCCTTGCACCGCTGGAGCAGCCGAATGTGCCCGTAATGAAGCAGGTCGAAGGTGCCGTAAGTGATGACTCGTCGCATTGCTGATTCCGTCCAGTGATCGTAGCCCACGCCGTGGGCCGCAGAATTGGTCCGGCGTTAGTTTACCATTCTGTAACTTCAGGTTAAGAAAATGTCATATGGTTCACTCGCCGTGTTTGCGTCCGTGTTGTTCGGAACGCAGCGCGATGACGCGTTCGCTCGCGTCGATAAAGCGCGCGGTCTGTTCCCCCGCCGCGGTATCACCGAGGTAGAACTTCGCCAATGCGGGAACCGCCCCACTGCGGGAGACGGCCTCGGCGACGAGGTCGACGACGCTGTCCCGGCCGTCCGGATCCACCGACGGACAGCGGTCGAGAAGTCCCCCTTCGAGTACTTCCGCCTCTGGTTCATGCGGTTTGACCATCACCAGAGGTTTCCCGGAGGCCAGCCAGTCGAAGGCGACCGAGGTCATCTCGACCACCGCGAGGTCGGCCTCGTCGAGCTGCCATGACACATCCGGGCTCTTGTCGAGGAACCCGCGCGGATCGGATTCGACGATCTCCGCCACGTCCTCCAACGCTTTCTCGAAGTCATGGCTCATGACTCCGGTACGCGGATGAGGGCGGAAGATCACTCGATAGCCGGCTTCGAGCAGCGAGGTGACGATGGCTTCGCCGTTATAGGCGATCGTCCCGTAGGCCATCGATGGGGAGTCGCCTTCCCACGTCGGCGCATAGAACACCGCTTTCCCGTCAGGGTGAGCCGTCTTGAATTCGGTCCACTCCCGAGGGACGGAGCGTGGACGATCCAATTGGGGACGTCCGACATCGAACATCCGATCGTCGCTCATTCCGTAGAGTGTCTGTTCGATCCGTTCCCTGGCGGCCTGGCCGGCGGTGAAGACATAGTCGTACCCCTTGAGCTGGTTCGAGATCATCGAGATCTTCTCGCTCTCACCGTGGCTGAGGTGGACGTGTGCCGGCTCCGGATAGCGCAACGCCTGGAAGTTGCTCGTCCCCTGGTTGACGTAGAACACCGCACGGAGGCTCGGGGACTGCATGAACTTGTCGAGACCGTTGGTCAGACGTGAGAACCGCACCGGGAACGAGGTGAAGCCTTTGAGATACTCCGCCACAGGGGCGTTGCGGACCATGATGCCGAAGGGCTGGTCTCCGTAGCCGGCGTCCTTGAGCCGTGCTTCGAGCTGCTTGAAAGGCCACAGCCACTGCTCCAGCTGATAGACCGAGGTGAGGTCACCGGCGAAATAGCCGGCTGCGACGAAGTCGTCATCATCCTGGGGAGAGAACTCCTCCGGCAGTCGCGATTCGCGGACACGTTCCCGAAGCCTCTGCGCCACGAGCTTGACTACCGACTGCGCGAAGTTGGCACCACGGACCGCGGTGTGCGGCAGATCTGCCGGATGAAAGGTCATGGCATCTATTGTGCATGCCTGTCTGTGCTCCCTCTGAACTCGCCCTCCACTCCAGGTGAACAGCCTATCGACCGGCAATCGACGCATGCGGCTGCGATCGGCTAGTTTTGGGGATGATCCAGCAAGGAGAGCACTATGCCACCTGTCAGCCGACACCGGTTCGAACGATCGTCACTGCGGAAGCGTCCAACGGCCGGCACGCAGACGCCCGCCCCCGAAGCGGTGTCTCTGTTCAGTCGTCGTATCGTCGACAGCGAGCCGCAGGAACTCATCGTCTCCGACTCCTTCGCGGACGCTTTGGAAGCGCATGGCTCCGGCAGCACTGCTCCAGCTGGTTCAGGAACGATCACCCAGGTCATCGTCCCCGGCTCCACACCCGAGCTTCTGGCCGAGATCGCCTCGGCGTGGGATCTCCACCCAGTGCTCGTCGACGATCTCTACCATGCGAATCAGCGGGCCAAGGTCGAACGCTACGGTGAAGTGCTCTTCGTCGTCCTCAAGTCGGCCGTCTACATCGATGCGGAGGAGGAAGTCGAGTTCAGCGAGTTCCACCTGCTGATGAAGGATGATGTGCTCGTCATCATCTGTCAGGATGACCGGTTCATCGACGGCACGCCCATTCCGGGCAGCATCGACGGTATTCGGGAGTACTTCACGAATGAGAAGCGCGGGTGGACGAAGGACCGGGAACTGCTGTCTCTCGGACCCGAGGCGCTCATCTACCGTTTCCTCGACACGGCGGTCGACGGCTATTTCCCGGTCCTCGACGGACTGCAGATCGATAAGGACGGAATCGAGCGCCAGGTTTTCAGCGGCGACACGGCAGCGGCCGAACGCATCTATCTGCTCAGCCAGGAGGTCATCGACGTCCTCCACAATTCCACGCACCTCAACCGTCTGACGCAGGCTTTGGGTAATGGCGCAGCTAAGTACGCGATTCCCGACGAGCTGCGTGCCTATCTCGACGACGTCACCGACCACCTCACCCGCGTCCTCGCCGAGGCTGGAGAACTGCGCGAGGCCCTGTCCCAGATCCTCAACGTCAACTCGACTCTCGTGGCGCAGCGGCAGAACGAAGACATGAAGAAGATCTCCGGGTGGGCGGCGATCCTCTTCGCACCCACGCTCGTCGGAGCCATCTACGGCATGAACTTCGACGACATGCCCGAACTCCATTGGGCCTTCGGCTACCCGATGGCATTGGGACTCATGCTCGGGCTCGGAATCGTCCTCTACGTCGTCTTCCGCGTCAAGAAGTGGATGTGAGGACTTAGCTCGTTAGGCAATCTTCCATTTCTGGCGAAGACCACATCAATGAACTCGTTCATGACCGCACGATTGTAATCATCTCCGTCGAAAGCACGAGCTTGGAGCTTCCCGTCGATGAACTTCTGCATACCGGCTGCAAGGGCAGTCTCGTCAGTATCAACGATGAGGCCACCGCTGTCTTCCATCGCACTCGACACTGATCCAAAGCGCGTCGTTACAATCGGAAGACCGAGAACCCGTGCTTCGAGTATGACGATCGGCTGACCTTCGTAGTCGCTCGACATGACGAAACAATCACATGCAGACATCACCGAGTAAGGGTTCCGTAGTCGCCCAGTGAACTGCACCCTCGCCGCGACTCCCAACGAGACGGCCAATTGCTTAAGTTCGCGCTCGAGCGGACCTTCCCCGATGATCACCAGATTTGTGTCAGTTTGCTCAGCAGAGATTTGCGCAAACGCACGAATCAGGCGAGCATGATTCTTCTCGGGCGACAGTCTTCCGACGGTGACGAAAGTGATCCCTGCGTTGTCGCCTGATACACGTGAAAGGCTGCGCTGTCGGGATGCTTCAGTGATGATGTCGTCAAAGGAATAGTAGTGTCCCAGCGCCTTGACAGCTTCTGCCAAATTCTCGAGAGAATGAACACCGGCCTCCGGGTTGCTCTCCAGCGACCCTCCGCTGCCTGAGCGGATCCGCTCGACGTCGATGGTGTTGCGGGCGTTGGTGAACTTTTGTTGAGGCGCGTATCGGCCGAGGTTCTCCCGATTGATCGAATCGAGATCGGGCGATACGGAAACGAGCGCGTCGAACTCGCGGTAGAGCTTGAAAACACCAGTTAGATTCCTGAAATGTGGTCGAACCCCGTTCACCTCGCGTTCGGCATCTGCAGCCAGGTCGTTGTGAAGCCAGATCACCTTGCGGGGCGCGGTGGCATGCGCGACAATACGAGTCCAATATGAGGAATAGCCGCTGAAATCAACAGCTGCATCGAATTGCGCCTGGCCGAAGATTCGCCTCCACTCCCAATCCCAAATTGTTGCATCGGCGTCGTCCTCAGGCAGATCTTCGACATCAGTATTCTCAAGGTCGTTCATACTCCCGAGCAACGGCAACTGGAGGATGCTTGAGTCTCTGATCACTTGACGTACGTGCCCCGGGATCATCGCAGCATTCTCTTTTCGATCCCGCTGCCCGGAACGGTAGAAGAACGCAGTAACATCAAATCGGTTGCTGTCAATGCTGTGCAGAAGGTTCAGGGCGGAGGAGGTGATGCCGTTCGTGATCATTCCGCCGAGGTATATGACGACCTTCTTCCGGCCGTCGTCGAACCCACGTTTGACGTTGTAGGCGTGTTCATTTCCGTTGAAGACGATGTCAAGAACCCGTTTGCCTGCTTCACCGTCATCACGGGTCGTGAGTTTCGAAGCCAGCGCTGCGTAACGCTGACGCTCGTGCGGAAATGCAGCTTCTATCTGGTTATCGTCGATCAACGCTTTAACATTCTCGACCAGCTCAACGTCATCACGTGAGGTCGGCCCGGGCAGTTCCTCTGGACCAAGGTAGAGTCCGCGATCGCTCGAATAATTATCGGAATCCGGGATGTGGAAGGCGATCGGCCGGCCCGTTGCCAAGTAGTCGATGAAGATACTCGAATAGTCAGTGACCAGCACGTCAGCGAGAGCCAAAGCTTCGTTCGCGGGTAGGTCGTTAGGCACCAGGAAATCTTCGAACTCTGGATCGTCCACCAGTTGGTCAAAGATCACCTGATGTGCTTTGAGGAGCACGACCCAGTCTTCGAAAGCGGGATCTTCACGCAATGCGCGCAACGTGCCCTTGAGCCGGTTAGCATCAGCATCCGGGTTGTAGAACGACTCTCCACGCCAAGTCGGAGCATAGAGCAGTACTTTCTTACCCGCCGTCTCAATGCCGCGATGCCGAAGTACTCTGTCGGCCGCTTTGCCCGCGTCAGCGGCGAACATAGTGTCAGTCCGCGGATACCCTTCCTCGACGATCGCACCTTCATAGACGTTGGTCAGTTTGTAGGCGCCCAAATACATCTCGTTGGTCATGAACGAGTTCTGAGAGATCAGGTAATCAGCCGACATGAAGTTGCGCAGAACGTTTCTGGCCCCATCGGCTCCGCGTTCGATGTCGTATCCCATCTTCTTCAGCGGAGTGCCATGCCACAGATTCACGTACACCTGGTCAGGGCGTTTGATGAACTCAGCGGGAAATGTTGCATTGTTGAAAAGGTAGTGGCTGTTCTCTAGCTGCTCGAAATAGGTCGTCGTCCTATATTTGACGAAACCAACACGGGGGTGGTCTGCGAACTCACTGCGGAAGGGGGAGTTCCAAGCTCGTTCCGACAACACCCAGGTATGACGAAATTCACAGTATTGCGGGTCCTCGATCATCTGTCGAAACAGAGCCTCGGGGTTGCACAAGGCGCCGTTGCCGGAAAACGACTCCCATACAACGGTCTTCTCTCGCACTGGAGAGGTCAACGACTTGACGAATGCCCTCGACTTCACAGCGCTGGAAAGCGAACGCCGATTCTCCCGAAGCTGTTTGGCCCAGCGCACGCGCTCCCGGCGCAGATAGGCAGAAGTAGCCGATGGCAGGGCCTTCAACAGAAGTTGCTTTGCATGTGGTCCTATGCGCACGTTGCTCCGATTCGCTGAATATGACCATAGGATGAATGCTGAAGGAACAGCACCCACCGTCGTGGTGAACTTTGATCAATGGGCAGTCTAACGCTGAGACAAGGTGAAGTCCGCAGCGACGCTCGGGTCCGGTACACCACTCGCTGTCACTTCCGCGTCAGCGAGAATTGAGATGGACATCGGACAACCCAATATGATCGATCGGGAGTTGGAACGTGGCACGCCATACGACACGCAGGACATCAAAGCACCTCTTGCGCCACTGCAAAACGGCGACCGACAATGACTTCTGGACAACGAAGCTGATCGATGCTGAAGAGCTCAAGACACGACAGGCGGATTACTGCGACACCGTCCCCAGCGACTTCAAAGTGATCTTCTACGAGAGCATGTCCGGTGCGCGAATGATGGACTCTCCGTACGCCTTATTCATCCGCCTGTACCACGAGCCTGAGTTTCGCGACTATCACCACGTCTGGTCAGTACGTTCGTTCGATCTAATTCCCGATGACTTCGAAGACGATCCCCGGGTCACTTTCGTCACCCGAAATACCGACGCCTATCAGTACTTCCTTGCATTGGCAGGGTTCGTGATCGGCAACTCGCTCCTGCCCGACTATTTCGTTCGCAAGCCTGAGCAGAAGTACCTCAACACTTGGCATGGAATCGCGTACAAAGCACTCGGCAGAACCCAGTCTTCACCTCTCGGAGCTGCCGGGAGCGTTTACAACCTCCTCCAGGCCACTCATGTGCTGACCCCGTGCCCAGATATGACTGAGACTGAGCTTTCGAGGTTCTCGCTCCGTGGAGTATATTCCGGCTCTATGGCCGAAGTCGGCTACCCGCGACAGGATCTGACTCTCAATCTCTCGAAAGACGATGGGGAAGGGATCAGAGACCAACTCGGCCTCGATCCCGCCAAAAAGACAATCCTGTATGCCCCTACGTGGCGCGGCAACAAGGGATCAGCACGTTTCGACGCTGAACAGCTCGAGAAGGACATCACCAGCCTGATGAAGCTCGACGCGAACGTGATCTTCCAGGCCCACCACATCATGCTCCGTCATATCAAGAATGTCGATTACGGCAACGTCATCGTGCCCCCTTCGCACATAGTCACGAATGAGCTGCTCGGCATCACCGATCTGCTCATTTCGGACTACTCAAGCATCTTCTTTGACTTCCTGGCGACCGGCAGACCGATCGTCCACTACCTTTACGACTATGGTCACTACGCGGATGAACGCGGGCTCCTCCTGGACAAGAGTGAGCTCCCTGGGCCAATCGTCGCTACTGCCGACGAACTCGTGGCAACCGTCAACGGTTTGATTTCCGACGACTATGTTCCGACTAAGCACTACCGGAGCGCACAAAAGAAGTTCTGCCCTCACGACGACGGAAATGCAACGAGCAGAACCATAAATTGGTTCATCCGTGACGATGCCTCTGACGTCAATCTGATCGAGACTCGTGAACGCCCGAGCATCATATTCTGGGGAGGGCGTCTCGATAACGGAAAGAAGACAGAAGAATTCCTCAGATCAGTGGGTGAAGCTGCTGAACGCGGCGACAGAGACGTCACTCTGCTTGTTGCACGCTCAGTGAACTCGAACAAGTCCGCCATGGACCACATCCGACAGCTGGGTTTGTCAATCTCGGTGATCACGCGAAACGACTTCGAGATGGTTATGACTTCTGCCGAGGCTGAAGCTCGCATTCGCAAAGGCACTACACGTCACCAGACAGCGGAAGAACCGTTGTCCCGTTGGGTGCGGCTGAAGTCACTCGTGTCCCGCTCGAAAGAACCGATCAAAACAAAGGACGTACTCCTGGACGATATGTATCACCGCGAATACCGTCGCATCTTCGGTGATGCTCAGTTCGACGAACTTGTCATGTTTCCCGGCGCATCCCAATTTTGGAGAAGGCTGGCTGCACATGCTGTCTCTGATGGGAAACACCATCAGGAAGGACAGCGGTGAATAACAATATTCTGTGGCTGACGCTCGAGACAGATCCCGACAATATCGCTTCGATGGTGAGTGCGAATGGCGGCTTGCCGCGCTATTTCCGAGTCGACACGACCACGGCAAACGACCCAGAGACTGACATGATGAAGCTCTCGCTGAGGAACCAGGCGACGAAGAAACTTCTGCTCAAACTCACCAACCTCGGCTACTCGCTCTACTACAACACGCACAACGAAAGCCGTTTCGTCCGACACGATCGAATTGTGCATCACTGGCCAGCAGTCAAGGACGGAACATTCGCCGTTTCCGAGCAGGGCATCGTCCACGTACTCGAGCAACCAGCCTCAGGAGTCGTGGAGCGACTCGTAGTTATCATGTCGCCCATCAATTCGAAGCCACGACTGATCCGCTATTTTCGCCCTTCATTCGCCACTCTGATGAAGTATGTTCCACGGAACACCGCCATACTGCGCATCGCGGACATCGGCGGAGTCAAGGGCGCCTTCTACCTGAATACAAGTTTCTCGCCTGACAACAGTGCTCGAATCCAACGGCTCGTAAGGACTACAATCTCCAACTGCGGTTTGGACGATTCCAATGTAGTGTTCTTCGGTGCGTCTAAGGGCGGAACTGGAGCCCTCTTCCACGGCCTCACCGGTGGGTGGAAATTCGTGGCGGTCGACCCCATTCTGTCTGACAAATGGTATGTGGAGAACGAGAATGACTATCATTTCACGACTGGCGGCGTATTCCCCCAGACCAAGCAAGAGGTGTTCGAGAGTCTGATTCGACAGGCCGCAGGTGGTGAACTCACCGTTCCGCCTGATTCTGTCATCGTCACATCAGCACGATCGCCGCAGTACGCCTACAGCACTGAAATCGTCGCTCCCATAGTCAATCAATTGACAATGTTCAACTCGGACAATCCTGAGATCAAGAAACATCCGGATGTTGCGCCGAAGACGATCTATTCTCATGTACTCTCGATCAACAGCCTCCTCCTCGGGATCCCGCTGCCGAAGGGCGAGCACCCCATCCCATAGTGGGAACGCTAATGCGTTCGACAAAAGCCGGCGGTGCACGACGAGCAGCCCTGTACCCGGTCATCTAGTGTGACCGTTGCCCGAGCAACACCTGTTCGACTGACGTCGCTCAGCACTGCTGGCACTTCCCATACCCCAATCGCGCGTTCTTCACACGTTCTCCTGACCTGCCGATGACGTTCACGGCGTCTTCGCCGCACGGTCGCCTGCCGCTCCTAGCGTCGCTGGCGTGAGAACACAGAATGCGAAATCCACGCCCACCCGTCCACTCACGATCATCGCCACCGCAGCACTCGCGGTATCGGCCACCTTCGGTGCCGGCATCGCTCCCGCAACAGCCGCGAGCCTCGGCTCAGCTGGAGACGGCGCTCCAGGACTCGGCTCCCCCAGCGACTTCACCGCACCCGACAAAGTCACCGACCTGACATTCCCCACCACGATCTCCCACCGAGGCGGCGCCAACGTCTACCCCGAGGAATCCATGGAAGGATTCACTGCCTCGGCGAAGGACGGATTCCTGCCCGAGATGGACATCCAGTTCCTCGACGACGGCACCCCGGTGCTCATCCACGATGACACCGCCGACCGCACGCTCAATGGCGTCAGCGGGCCCATCCGGGATCTCAGCCGCGAAGAATGGGACGCAGCCACCATCAAGCACCCGGCCGGAGGAGAGGACGCCGCCACCGTCACCCTCGACGAACTCCTCGACGAAATGGGCGGCGATGTCGTCCTCGTGCCCGAGATCAAGCCCGGGGCCACCTCGGCGGAGGTCGATCAGGTGCTCGACGAATTCGACGAGCGCGGACTGGCCGACTCACTCATCGTCCAGTCCTTCGACTTCGACGCGGCGAAGACGATCGCCGAACGCGGGTACACCTCGCTCTACCTCACCGGGGCGACCATGCCCGAGGAGTCCCTCGACGAGATCAAGGACGCCGGCATCGAATGGGTCGGCCCCAGTACGAAGCTGCCGAAGAAGGACATGCACGCGTTCGACAAGGCCGGCTTCCACGTCGCCCCCTACACGCTTGAAACCGCTAAGGACGGGCACCGCCTGCCCGGCTGGATCGACGGCTTCTTCACCGACAACGCTTGGGAGGGCTGAGACGACGACTCAAGTGGGCGTGCGCCGAGCATGCCGGGGATCTCACTGCCGGTCACCGCAGCGAGGAACGAGCTATCCGGCCCGGTTCGCTCACTCGGCGGTGACGCGGTCGACGGCCTCGGCCAGCGGTTCGAGAAGGTCGCCGGTGTCGTCCATCCGGTCGAGCACTTCGGCGAATCGCAGCTGCTCGACGGCTGCCGGATCGTCGAATTCGTCCCAGCTGCGCGGGGCTGCGACCAACGGGGTGAAGCGTCCGCGGAGCGAATACGGGGTCACCGTAGTCTTTGCCGCAGAATTCTGCGACCAGTCGATGAGCACCCTGTTCTCCCGCAGGGTCTTCTTCATTGCAGCGACGATGAGGTTTCCGTGGTCGGCTTCCAGACTGCGGGCAAGCTCATGGGCGACATCGGAGATGTGCTGCGAATTCGCCGCACCGTCCAACGGGGAGTAGAGATGGACGCCTTTCGCGCCGCTGGTCACCGGGTACGATTCCAGGTCCATGTCCTTGAGCCGTTCGCGGACGAGTTGGGCGACCTCGATGCAGTCGGCGAGACCACGGCCTGGGCCCGGATCGAGGTCGAAGACCATCCGGTCAGGGTGCCTGGTCTCTGAGTAGATCGTGCCGGGATCCTTCGCGCCCGGCCGCACCGTCCACTGGGGCACATGGATCTCGAGCGCGGCCATCTGGGTGAGATAGGTCAGTGTCGCTGCATCGTTGACCAGGGGATAGCGTTTGGTGCCCGTGGAGTGTCGGATCGCTCGGGAGCGAATCCACGACGGTGCGGAATCCGGGAGGTTCTTCTCGAAGAACGCCGCGCCGGGTTCAGCGGGAGTGCCGACACCGTCGACCCACCGTTTGCGAGTGGCGATCCGATTCTTCGTATGACGGATGAGGTACGGCGCGATCTGCGCGCAGTAGTCGAGGACCTCTCCCTTGGTCGTCTCGGTCTCCGGATAGAGGACCTTGTCGAGATTGGCCAAGGACACCCGATGCCCCTCGACCATGACCTTCTGCTCGTGGCGAGCCACCGGGCACCTCCCCTGCACTCGGTCGTGCACCGCTGTGCACATCTGCCGCTCACGGTACTCGGCACCGAGTGCAGGCGATAGGGGTGCAGGATCACCCGCACCCCCTTACGCAGTCGCCGCTGCTGCACTATCCTGGCCGGACCCCGACACGAGAGGATTCGAATCCACCATGCCGAAGACGACGAAGACGGGAAAGCCCAAAGCAGCCGAATTGCCCGCAACCTTGAAGAGGTCGAGCAGTAAGGCACAGCGCACCTTTTCGAAAGCCTATGATTCGGCCGTCGACGAATACGGTGATGAGCGGCGAGCCCACCAGGTGGCCTATGACGCTCTCAAACACAGTTTCGAGAAGGTCGGGGACAGATGGGAGGCGAAGGACTCCTCCGGGCCATCGGATGCACAGAGCGCCGGAGGCAAGAACACAGACCGCACAACGGCAGGCGGAGTCAACGCCGAGGCCACAACAGGCCACCTCTACGAACAGGCGAAGAGGCTCGGTGTCCAGGGCCGCTCGTCGATGACGAAGAAGGAACTCATCGCTGCTCTCGAGAAGGAGAGCAGTCGGCGCACGAAGCAGAAGTCCTGACTCAGGCCCCGTCTGCGACACCGGACGCACAGAGACCATCCGTGACAAAGGAGGAGGACGATGAGCGACCAGCTGACCTTCCAAGATCCCACCACGCGATTTCCCGACATCACACCCCCGAAGCAGGATCAGCCAGAGCCGGGCCTTGATGCCGAACTCATCCCCGGCACCGACCGAGGCGAAGACAGCTACACCGGCACAGGCAGACTCCGCGGACGCCGGGCTCTCATCACCGGATCCGACTCCGGGATCGGCGCCGCCGTGGCCATCGCCTTCGCCAGAGAGGGCGCCGACGTTGCACTGTCCTATCTTCCGGCAGAGGAGGAAGACGCACAGCACATCTGCGAACTCATCCGCGCTGAAGGCCGCACAGCCCTCCCTCTGCCAGGGAATCTGTCCGATCGGGACTGGTGCCGCGATCTCCCCCGCAGAGCCGCCGAGGGACTCGGGGGCCTCGACGCCGTGGTCAACAACGCCGGTCGACAGATTGCCGTCGACGACATCGCAGAGCTGACGGATGAGCAATGGGAGGAGACCTACCAGACGAATATCCATGCGATGTTTCGGATCTGCCAGGCCGCACTCGACTACCTCGAACCCGGATCGACGATCGTCAACACGACCTCCATACAGGCCTATTCCCCCTCGTCACATCTCATCGATTACGCATCGACGAAAGCGGCGATCAACAATTTCACCAAGGGCTTGGCCACACAACTGGCGCCGAAAGGCATCCGTGTGAATGGCGTGGCCCCCGGACCGATCTGGACTCCTCTGCAGGTCTCCGACGGCCAGCCGAAGGAGGCTCTTCCGCATTTCGGCAAGAATACTCCGCTGGGTCGGGCAGGACAGCCGACGGAGCTGGCGCCCGCTTATGTCTTCCTCACCTCGGCGGAGTCGAGCTACGTCCTCGGTGAGACACTCAACGTCAACGGAGGCCAGCCGAGTCCCTGACCAGCCAGTCAGGTGGGCGTGCCGCCGAGCATGCCGGCGACCAGTCCGAGCACCGCCAGGGCGGCTAAGACGATGACGATCACTCGATTGCGCATGCTCCGATTCTACTGTGGCCGCCCCGGCCGGTGTCGATGCTGCGATTCGCTGACCGAGCTCGGCGGTCCGCCCACCGGGCCCTCACCAGGACCCTCACCACGGATTGGCGTCCTGCCACCGCGTGAACCAGTAGCGGTCGCCCTGATAATGCGACTTCTCCGGCTTGCACCCCTTGAGGTCGGAGTGTTCGCCCAACCAGTTCCGCACGAGCAGCTGCACCTCGTCGAGACGCTCCAGCCAGTCGTCGAGCGACAGCAGAAGCACCGCCCCGTCGACGGAGGTCAGGCGGCACGAGTAGTTCGGCAGACCCTCGGTGATCTGCGAATGCGTGTAGGTGATCTGGTCGCAGCCGGTGGTGAGGTAGAAGCGGATGTACTCCCCGCAGACGAAGGAGCACAGCGTCTTGAAGTTCCGATAGCGGGTGATCCACGCCGGAGTCTCGGAATCCTGCGCCGGAGTCTCATATTCGGACATGCATTCTATTATAGCGCAGGCCCGGCGGACGGGCTGGCCGTCAGGGGCGGGCCGTCCGTCAGTGCGCGGTCGGGTCGCCCGAGGACGGTCAGCTCGTCAGTCGTCGGTCGTGACGTTCTTCGATTCCACGTCGACGGTGACCTCGACCTCGTCGCCGTTGTCGTCGAAGTCGAACTGGTATTCGCGCTGGCCGTCGTCGTATTCGAGCTTCCACCCGGCCAGGGTGCCCGAGGCCTTCTTCTTCGCGAGTTCGAAGGCCTCGTCATAGGTCATCGGGGACTTCAGGTCGATGGACTTCTCGGAGTCATCGCTGCTTTCGGACTCGTCGCGGATGACTTTGCCTGAATCGGCATCGATGACGACCTTGTGGTCGGTGTCGCCGTCCATGATCTTGATGTCGTACTCCCACTTGCCGTCGTCGCTGTCGAAGTCGAGCTCGATTGTATGGAGGATCCCGTCCTTCGCCTTGACCTTGTCTTCGGCGGTCTTCACCGCGTCCTCGGCGGAGGTGGACGGCTTCGTCGTGCTCAGGTCGGCGTCTTCGGGTGTCGTCGAGGCCGAGGAGGAGTCGTCAGCGTTCTCCGAACTGTCCGCGGCGCCGCTGTCGCCGGACTCCTGGCTCTCACTCTGCGTTACATCCGGCGCCGGGGAGTCGGAGGAGCTGTCGCCTCCGGAGCTCGAGCACCCCGCCAGGGCGAGTCCGGCGCTGAGCGTGCAGATTGTCGTGATCTGAGTCAGTCGTGTGGCCTTCATGCGGCCAAGCTAACACTCGCTCATCAGCTTGGCCAGCACGCCGATCACCCGTGCGGGATCAGCGGCCGTCATATCTCTGTCCGCCTGCGGGGCGCCTTTCTGTCCGCCTGCGGGCGCGCTGACAGCCTACTCGTCGCGTACTGCGGTCTTCATCAGCTTCGGGTGCGGTGGCGGATGAGCGCGAGGGCGAGCAGCGCACACAGCAGATAGACGACTCCGACGACGATCCATCCGAGCAAGAAGCCGCCCGCCGAGCCGACGAGCAGTCCCATGCCGAGCGGCCCGAGTGCGAAGCCGAAGAACATTCCGGCGGTGACCATGCCGCTGGCCGAGACCATCGATGACGCGGGGATGACTCGCATCAGTGCAGACATGAGCACCACCGAGACCCCGAGCGCGGAGATCCCGTGCAGGGCCACTGCGAACCACATGAGCACCGCCCATCCGGTCGCCCCGGCTGTGAAGAACAGCGCGGCACCGGCCAGGGCGATGAAGGCGAGCGTGAGCAGCAGGTGCGGACCCGAGACACCCTTGGCCATGCGCCTGGCCCAACTGACTCGGGCGATGACGCCGACGATTCCGGACAGGGCGGCGGTCGCGCCGCCGAGGACGAGGGAGAAGTCGAGCTCGCGCACGGCGAACAGCGGCATGTACACGTTCGTCGCCTGCACGCCGATGCCGTTGAGCAGCCCGAAGGCCGCCAGAGCCCAGACCACGCCCGGGTGCTTTGCCCGCACTGCCGGCGCGGGGGTGGTGTCGGCTGGGCCCGATTCGGACTCAGCGTTCGCGGTCGGTTCGGCCGCCTCGGCGATGTCGGCCGTCCCGGATACGGGCTCAGCGTCCGCGGTCGGCTCGGCCGCCTCGGCGGGGGTGTTGGTGGTCGTGGCGGGAAGCAGCGGGGTGGTGCGCAGGGATCTCCAGGTCATGACGAGCAGGATGATGGGGATGATCGCCACGGCCAGGGCCGCGCCGCGCCAGCCGAGGCCGATCGCTAGGACGGGGAAGGCCAGGCTCGCGACGAGCTGGCTGACCTGGACACCGGACTGTTTGACGCCGACCCAGCCGATCCGTTTGGCGGTGGGGACGCGTTCGAGGAGGATCCGGTTGGTCACGCCGTTGGGGAAGGACTGGGCGATCCCGGCCAGGATCGCGGCGAGAAGCAGCATCCCGAATCCGTCGGGCACGGCGACCAGGAGAAGGGCGAGCGTGCTGAGGATGAAGATGAAGGCCATGAGGGCCAGGTCGGAGTGCCGGTCGGCCAGCCTGCCCATCGTGACGTTGCCGATGGCCGCAGCACCGAAGCAGGCGGTCGCGAGCAGGCCGAAGTGGCCCTCGGAGATGCCGAGGTCGGCGATGATCGAGTCACTGGTGGCGCTGAGGCCGTAGAGCAGGATCGGTCCGGCGGCGACCGCGCCGAGGAGGACGGTGATCAGTCCGATTCCCGGAGCTTTCTGCTCGGTGCCGGCCATCCGCTGCTCCCCCACTGTCGTTCCGCGCTCTGCTGTCGTTCTGCGCGTGATTGCGCTGCCTGCGTTCGCGGCCACTGGCTCAGCACCCGCGGCCACGGGCTCCAGATCTGCATCGTAGCTGGCCGGAGGGCGCGCAAGTGGGAGAGGTCAGCGTATGGACGGGGCCGGGCCTGGGTGGCCCCGCTGTCGGGTCAGGTGCGGGCGCGACCGGGTCAGGGTATGGACGGGCCGGTTGTCGGGTCAGTTGCGTCGCAGCAGGATGACTCCGTCTTTGACGGTTGCCGTTTCCATACCGTCGGGGCCGGTCGCTTCGCGGAGGCGAATCTCCTGCTTCTCAAGAGTCCAGTCGGCATCGTCGAGGTCGAGCGCAGCCACTTCCTCGCTCGGGGTCTTGAGCACGCTGAAGTGGTTCTGCAGCTCGGGGTCGTTCGGGTCGTCGGTGCCGTGGTAGCGCAGCGACCACTCGGGGATGTCATCCGGTCCCTCAAAGACGTGGGTGACGAGGAGCAGGTGACCGCCGGAACGAATCTGTCCGGCCGCCCGGCGAAGGATCTGCTCCCTGGGCAGTTCGACCGTGGAGTGGAAGAACGAGGCGGTGACGAGGTCGAAGGTCTCCGTCGTCTCCCAGGTCGCCAGATCGCGAGTGACCCAGGTGATCGCTTCGCTGACGCCGGCCGTCCGGGCGAGTTCGGCACCGCGTCCGGTGGCGGTTGCGGAGATATCGATCGCGGTCACCCGCCATCCTTGACAGGCCAGCCACACGGCGTCGCCGCCCTCGCCGCATCCGAGGTCGAGGGCCGAGCGCCCCGGCCCGGCGGGCAGTTCGGAGACGACCTCGGCCATGGTGCCGTTGACCTCGCCCGACCAGCGCGCTTCGCTGCCGGAGTATTCGCCCTCCCAGTACTCCTCGGGTGAGGATTCGTGGCCTGTAGGGCTGACGTGCTCGTTGTCGTTCATGCCTCCAAGTTCACCGCAGAACTTGCGCTATTGCAAATTCTCTTGCAGAATCAGCAAGACATTGCCTCGGCCGGTGCGGGATTCGGCGTTCGACGCAGCGGACGCGCATTCGCCGAACGGCTGGCGGCCGCATTCGGCGTTCGGATTCGGGGCGAAGGGACGACGGAGGGACGGACATGACCGACGAGCTCAAGCAGATCGGGCCGCGCCTGCGCGCTCTGCGCACCAGCAAGGGGTGGACCCTCGACCAGCTGGCCTCACGTGTCGAGATGTCGACGAGCACCCTGTCGCGCCTTGAGTCGGGCAAACGGCAGGCGAGCCTCGAACTGCTCATCCCGCTCACTCGGCACCTCGGCGTCGGACTCGACGACCTCGTCACGCCGAACCCGCCGGATCCCCGGGTCCGGCGTCGCTCGGTGCGCAGGAACGGGATGGTCATCACCCCGCTCGCCCCGGAGGGTTCGCCTGTCGAGACGTTCAAGATCGTCTATCCGCCGGTCGCCGCGGCTCCGGAGCCGCGGATCCATGACGGTTTCGAATGGTTCTATGTGCTCTCGGGGAAGGTCCGGCTCCGCCTCGGTGATCAGGACCTCATCCTCACTCGCGGTGAGGCCGCCGAGTTCGACACGCGCGTTCCGCACAGCATCTCCGCCGCAGGTGGTCAGTCTGCGCAGGTGCTGAGCATCTTCAACGCCGAAGGCATGCGCATGCACACCCACACGGCCGCCGGAGACGGCGAGGACAGCGCTGAGGGCGACGGGGAGGTCGATGCCGATGGCGTGGAAAGCGGCGCCGAGGTGCTCGAGGAGCAGTGACGCCGAGGTGGAGTGACGGCGTCGAGGACAGCTCGCTTCACAGCCTCCCGCGGAGGGCGTCGAGGGCCGCCGCGACGTCGTCGTCATCGTTGTAGAGGTGGAAGCCGAAGCGTGCTCGCCCGTCGGCGACGGAGAACTGGACGCCGGCCTCGTCGAGTCGCGCCAACCCTGCCTCCGGCACCTCGACGGAGACGATCGCCGAGTCCGATTCGTCCAGTCCCAGGCCTGTGCGGAAGGCGTTGGCCAGGCCGATGTTGTGGTCATGGATCGCGTCGACGCCGATGCCGAGGAGGAGTTCGAGAGCCGGAGCCATTCCCACCCACGAATGCCATGCAGGAGAGATGTCGAAGGCTCGGGCGGAGTCGGCGAGCTGTAGGGGCATGCCGTAGCTCGCGGCACCTCCGGCGGCGAACCATCCGGCCGCGAGCGGGGTGAGTCGGGAGGCGAACTCTGCCTGTCTCTCGCGCACAGCCTCGGGGGTGAATGTGCTGGTCAACGGTCGCATCGTCAACAGTGCGGTGCCTCGTGGAGCGCAGAGCCATTTGTATCCGGCGACGGCGAGGAAGTCGACGCCGGCCCCGTCGAGGGGCAGCCAGCCGGCGGCCTGGGTGCCGTCGAGGACGGTGAGCGCTCCCACCTCGGCGGCGCGATCGACGACCGTGGGGATGTCCGCGACCTCACCTGTCGCGGACTGCGCGGCGGAGAAGGACACGAGCGCTGTCGAGTCGTCGACCGCCTCGGCGAGGGATTCGAGCGGCGCAGTGCGCACATGCACGCTGCGGTGGGCGTGGACGGCGAAGGGGTAGACCCCGGAGGTGAACTCGATGTCGGGGACGAGGACCTCGGCGCCGTCGGGCAGCGCGGCGGCGATGGGGGCGAGCAGCTGGGACACGGCGGCACCGGTGGCCACCCAGTCGGCGGGGACGCCGACGAGCTCGGCGAAGCGTTCGCGGGAGGTCTGGACTGATCCGGTCCAGCCCTGCCACGGTCGGGCTCCGCGCCGGTATTCGTCGAGGGACGACTGGAGGGCGTCCCACCCGCGCCGAGGCGGCGGACCGTAGGAGCATGAGTCGAGGAAGGTGCGGTCGATGTCCCATTCGGTGCGGGCTTCATCGAGGGTCAGCGATGGTCGTGGTGTCATCGGTTCGGCCTTTCCTGGCTCATGGTCGGTCACACCCGGGCCTGCCCTTCCAGGCTACGCCACGTGCTCGGGATACGAGGAGGTGGTGAACCGGCCGCGATCATCCGACAGTCCCGCCTTGAGCGTTGCGGCGGCGTCATCGGCGATGATCTCGTTCACCCCGCTTTCGAACTGATCGAGGGCGGTGGCGACAAGTTCCTCGGGGCGATTCTTCGGGACATCGATGCCTGCCATCATGTCGGTGTCGGTGCTTCCGAGGAAGAGGGAGCTGATCTGGATCCCTGTTCCGGCCAGCTCCTCTCGCAGTCCATTCGACATCGCCCAGTTGGCGGCCTTGGATGCCCCGTAGGAATTCGAATGCTCGTAGCCCAGCCATGCCATGACGGATGAGACGTTGAGGAAGCCGCCGTGGCCGCGTTTCCGCATGATCGGCGCGAACGCTCTGACCATGCGCAGGGCACCGAAGTAGTTGACTTCGATCTCCTGGCGGATGTCGCCGATGTCTCCGTCCACGAGTCGGGCGAAGGACGAAAAGCCGGCATTGTTGACGATGATGTCCGCTTCGCCCACCCTGCGGGCGACAACGTCGACCTGATCCTGGTCCGTGACGTCCAAACGGATCGCCTCGACTCCCGGCAGGTCGACGGCCTCCGGTCGACGTGCGGCCGCGTAGACCTTCGATGCGCCTCGCTCGAGCAGCTGGGCGGCGAACTGCCGACCCAGACCGCGGTTGGCTCCTGTGACGACGGCAATGCTCTTGTCGATGTTCATGTCTGCTTTCCTCTTTCTGATCTCCGCGAGGTCGAACTCTGCCCGCGCAGTCTCTTCCTGACGACTGATTGCAACGGGCGTTCGTTCGCCCACCAGGTGCGGCGGGTGATTCGATGCTAAAATCTGACGTCAGCGTCAACTTCAAGCGAGTGAGGCGAATGTCACAGAATTCACATCCGGTAACGCGTCTGCCCCTCCTCTCCATCGGAGAGACGGCGCGACAGGCCGGCTGCACCCCGCGTGCCCTGCGTTACTACGAGGAACAGGGCCTCCTTGCCCCGATTCGAACCTCCGGCGGCCAACGCCGCTACCGGGCCGATGATGTGGAGCGGGTACTGCTCTACAGACGACTCATCGATGCCGGCCTCGGGACCGAGGTGATCCGTGAGCTCCTGCCGTGCATGAATGGAGCCGCGAGCGCCGATACCGTGGCCACGCTCGAGCGCGAGCACGCGAGGCTGATCGACCAGGCCCGAGAGCTCGAGGAGACCGCGAGCAGGCTCAAGAGCATCCTCACGTCTCTGTGAGCTCGAGCGCCGGCGCTACGCCACGCGTTCGGGGTACGAGTAGGCGTTGAACCGGCCACGGCGGTTGAAGCCGATCACGGTGACGCCGACGCTGCGGCCGTGCTCGACAGCCATCGACGAGGGGGCGCTGACCGCCGACATCATCGGGATCCCGGCCATCGCGGACTTCTGCACGAGCTCGAACGAGGCTCTGGCCGAGACCTGCAGGACGGTGCGACTGAGCGGCAGGCCCTTGTTGGCCATGGCCCAGCCGATGACCTTGTCCACCGCATTGTGGCGACCGACGTCCTCACGGCAGACGAGCAGCTCGGGTTCGGCGCTCGGGTCATCGCCGACGGCAAAGAGAGCCGCGGCATGGACTCCCCCGGTCTTGTCGAAGACGGCCTGCTGGGAACGCAGACGGTCGGGCAGCTCACCGGTGCGAGCGGCCGAGAGCATGGGTGGGAACTCGTACTCCCCGTCTTCGTCGACGTGGCAGGCGGCGGGGATGAGCGGGTAGGCGGACGTCTTCGTCACCGCGTCGATAGCCGCCGTCCCACAGATCCCACACGAGGACGAGGTGTAGACGGATCGGGCGGGAGCCGCCTCGGCGCTCCAGGTTCCGGGCCGCAGCCGCACCTTCGCGACGTTGTAGTTACGGGACCCGTCGGGGGCGAGCCCGGCGGAGAAGTCGATCTCGACGATGTCGTCCATCGAGGTCACGACCGCCTCGGAAAGGAGGTACCCGGCGACGAGCTCGACGTCGCTGCCGGGGGTGCGCATGGTCACGGAGAACTGCTCGCCGTCGAGGTTGATCTCCAGCGGCTCCTCCCCGGCCAGGGAATCCGGGCCCGCGGAGATCTCACCGGTGGCGTCGAATCTGTGGACCCGCGCGCGGACGGCCTTGCGCTGTGCCATCGGATCAGACCCGGGGTCCGTGGTCGGTGGTGTCCTCGACCGAGGTCTGGATGTGCTCGAGGAGGTCGTCGATGACGGTGATTCCGTCCTTGACCCCGCCCTTCGAGCCGGGGAAGTTGATGACGAAGGAACGGCCGCGCACGCCGGCGACTCCGCGGCTCATCACCGCCGAGGTGGTCGATTCGAGCCCCTTGCGCCACATTGCGTAGACGAGGCCCGGGGACTGGCGCTCGAGGAGTTCGGCGGTGAACTCGGGCGTCCTGTCATCGGGGGCGAGTCCGGTGCCGCCGCTGGTGACGATGATGCGTGGGCGGTCTCCCTCAGGGGTGTCGACGAGGAGTTGTCTGAGTGCGTCGCCGACGGGTTCGCCGTCGCGGACGACGATGGCATCCGGGGTTGCGTAGCCGCGGCCGCGCAGCCATTCGACGAGGATCGGGCCGGTCGTGTCCGGAGCCTCTCCCCTGGCCGCCGAGGTGGAGGCGATGATGACCGCCGCCTTGCGTCCGGCGCCGAGGAGGCCGGTGTTCGTCTCACTCACCTGCATTACCTCTTCCCATGTCAGTCCTGCGGATCGTGCGTTGCGTCGAGCGCCGCGGCCGGTGTGGCTGGCCGCGTCGTCAGCCCCAATTCTCCCACGTTGCGCTTTGGGCGCCAGCACCTCGCGAGACGCACTCTTGGGTGGGCAAAGTGGTCGCATCTCGAGGCCTTGGGTGGGCGAAATGGTCGGGCCGACCCGGTCCTGAGTGGACCATTTCGCCCTCCTAAGCGCTCAGCTCACCGCCCAGCTGCGCCCCCGGTACGGGTGAGCAACGCCTCGCTGCGCCCCGACCCGGGTAGTGTGAGGACGAAACGCGAAAACGAAGTCGACAGGAGAAGGCGCGGTGGAGGATCTGTCGCTGAGCACGCTCATCTGGCTGCGGATGGTCCGCTTCGTCCAGAACAGCAACCAGCTCTCGAACGATCACCTGCGCCAGTTCGGCCTCACCGTCGCCCAATTCGAGGCCCTCGCTCACATCCGCAACTTCCAGCCCGTCACCCAGACCGACCTCGCCAAGGGGCTCACCGTCAGCGGCGGCGGCATCTCCCGGATGCTCGCCCGCCTCGAACGCGAAGGGCTCATCGCCCGCGAGCAGACATGGAAGACCAAGCACATCTCCCTCACCGAGGCGGGGCTTGAGACCCTCGAACGCGCGTTCCCCTCCCAGCTGCACCAGCAGTCCGCCCTCTTCGACGACGTCCTCGACGAGGACGAGCAGCGGACACTGCACGCGCTGATGAAGAAGCTCTACGACCACAGCATCGCCGAACGGACCGCGGCAGAAGAGAACGACTGACCACCTCGGCGGGCAGCTTCGAAGGACTCGGCTGAGCCGCCTCGGCGAGGACCTGTGCACCACTTCGGCGGGGTGAGGAATAGATTTCCGCACGTATCAGTTGATAGGGCAAATGATCAATCGAGATCGGCCCTGCGGGACGGTCTCAAACGCATGGGAGAGACCTTGAGCGAGAACACGACCACCCTGGATCCCGTCGGCTTCGACCCTACTCAGGGGCTGCAGTTCGGGATGTACAGCCTCGGCGATCATCTGCCGAATCCCGCCGACGGCTCCCGGGTGAGTGCGGGCGAGCGCATCCGCGAATTCGTCGGCTACGCCAAGGCGGCCGAGGAGGCCGGCTTCGACTTCTTCAGCGTCGGCGAGAGCCATCAGGAGTTCTTCGCCTCGCAGGCGCACGCGGTCATCCTCGGCGCGATCGCCCAGGCGACCTCGACGATCCGCATCGGCAGCACCTCGACGATCCTGAGCACCTCGGATCCGGTGCGCGTGTTCGAGAACTTCGCGACGCTCGACCACCTCTCCGGAGGCCGGGCCGAACTCGTCGCCGGTCGCGCTTCGCGGATCGGGTTGTTCGAACTCCTCGGTTACGATCTGCGCGATTACGAGGAGCTCTTCGAGGAGAAGTTCGACCTGCTGATGAAGATCCGCCGTGAGGAATCGGTGTCGTGGTCGGGCCAGTTCCGCGCCCCGCTCAACAACGCCGAGGTCCTCCCCCGCCCCGAGCAGAGCCCGCTGCCGATCTGGCGCGCGGTCGGCGGCGCGCCGGCGAGCGCGGTCAAAGCAGGACTGGCGGGCGTTCCCATGGTGATGGCCCACCTCGGCGGGACCACCTCGTCG
Source organism: Brevibacterium atlanticum (assembly GCF_011617245.1). Lineage (NCBI taxonomy): Bacteria > Bacillati > Actinomycetota > Actinomycetes > Micrococcales > Brevibacteriaceae > Brevibacterium > Brevibacterium atlanticum. The sequence goes on from NZ_CP050152.1 coordinate 3,288,496, forward strand.
TTCAAACCCACCGTCGACGCCTACCGTCAGGCGGCACGCCACGCCGGCTTCGATCCTGCCGCCCTGCCGATCGCCACGGCCGGGTTCCTCTACACGGCGCCGACCTCGCAGGAGGCGCTGCGCGGGCTCTACCCGCACATCAATGAGGGGATGAAGCGCACGAACGGGCAGGGCATGCCCAAGCAGCTCTTCGCCCAGAGCGTCGATCCGGCGAGCATCGTCAACATCGGCAGCCCGCAGCAGATCGTCGAGAAGATCCTTCACCAGCACGAGGTCTTCGGTCATCAGCGCTACCTCGGCCAGATCGACTTCGGCGGGATGCCGTATGACCGGGTGATGAAGCAGATCGAGACCATCGGATCGGAGATCATTCCGGCCGTGAAGAAGTACACCGCCACCGAGGTCGCCGCCTGATGAAGATCGTCGTTCTCTCCGGCTCGAACGTCGGCACGAAGACGCGGACCGTAATGGACTACGTCGCGCAGGCGGTGATGGCGCAGGATCCCGACATCGAGGTCACGCTCATCGACCTCGCCGAGGCGGACATGGTCTTCGCCGACGGTCGGAACTTCACCGAATACTCCGGTGACACCGGGCGGGTGACCGCGGCTCTCATGGACGCCGATGCGATCATCATCGGCACGCCGATCTTCCAGGCCTCGATCCCCGCGAGTCTGAAGAACGTCTTCGACCTGCTGCCGGTGGGTGCTTTCCGCGACAAGGTCGTGGCCGCGGTTGCCACGGCAGGATCGGCGAAGCACTACCTCATCCCGCAGCAGCACCTCCTGCCGATCCTGACGTACATGAAGGCGCAGGTCGTCTCTCCGTACGTGTTCGTCGAGGAGCGCGACCTGCACCGGGGCCAGATCGTCAGCGAGGATGTCATCGCCCGCCTCGACCGCCTCGTCGAGGACACGATCGTACTGACGCAGACCTACGCCGCCATCCGTGAGGAGAAGGAAGCCGCCTACGGGTTCTGATGCGGTGGGCCGTTACCCCATCGCGGGCAGATGCGCATTCAGTGTCCTGCCATGTTCACCCCATAGCGTTGGTTGCACTTTCAACCAACCCTGGAGTTCAGCATGTATGCAACGACCGGATTTCCGACCATCGCCCGCGACATCATCACCGCCATCGCCAGAATCATCCTCGGCGTCATCTTCATCGCCCACGGCTGGCAGAAGTTCAACGAATGGACCGTCGCCGGAACTGCCGACTCGTTCGCGCAGATGGGAGTGCCCCTGCCCGAGATCGCCGCGCCCTTCGCCACCTTCGTCGAACTCATCGGCGGAGCACTGCTCATCCTCGGCGCACTGACCCCGGTGGTCGGCGTGCTTCTGGCCGCAAACGTCATCGGTGCCCTCGTGATCGTCCACCTCACTCCGACTCCGTTCGTCGACCAGGGCGGCTGGGAGCTCGTCGCTGCGCTGGCCGCCGGTGTCCTGCTCATCGCCGCCACGGGCCCGGGCCGGTTCAGCATCGACCAGTTCCTCTTCGCCGGAAAGCAGGGCAAGGGCCGCAAGCGGAGCTCGGGCGCACAATCGGTCGCGGCCGACGCCTGAGCCACAGCCGCCTCGGCGGAATCGGAACCGACGGCCCAATCGAAGCCAGCACTCTGCACGGGTCCGCACCATGGTGGATAATTGCATCATGGCGCGGACCCGGATCTCTCTTACGAGAGCAGAGCGACAGCTCCTCGACGCTGAGGCGGAGCGAACAGGACGCTCGATCTCCGCACTGATCCAGGATGCTGTCACCGAAGTATACGGGCGCAAGCGTGAAACCTGTTCCGACCTAAGCGCTGTCAAAGCCGCATTCGGCTCGTGGTCCGCGCGAACCGAAGACGGAGAAACCTACGTCGACCGACTTCGCTCCGGCGCACGCCCTGAGCGGCCGATCTCTTTATGACGATGAACGAGGAACACGCGACCTCGGTCAACCGCTACGACTCGACCGCCGCTTGGCGTGAGGTCGATGACTACTTCATCGCGCACCTCACCCCGGAGGATGCCGTGCTCATCGCGGCTCGTGAGTCTGGAGCGGACACGACGATGCCCAACGCCGAGGTGGCCGCCAACCAAGGTGCGTTCCTGGCCCTCATCGCCCAGGTCGCAGGAGCGAAGAGGATCCTCGAGTTCGGCACTCTTGCCGGGTATTCGACGGTCTGGTTCGCCCGCGCCGTCGGCGACGACGGTCGCGTCGTCACCTTCGAACTCGAACCACAGAACGCCGAGGCGGCGCGTGCGAACCTCGACCGTGCTGGGGTGGACGACCGGGTGGAGATCCATATCGGACCTGCCGCAGAATCCGCTCGGGCCCTCATCGACGCCGGCACCGAGCCGTTTGATCTCGTGTTCATCGACGCCGACAAACCGAACAATCCGAGGTATCTCGAGGCGGCACTGTCGCTCACCGAACCCGGCGCGGTGATCATCATCGACAACGTCGTGCGCAACGGCGCGGTCACCGATGAGAACTCGGATGATCCGCGCGTGTCCGGCGTGCAGACGGTGACGCGAATGATCTCTGAGAACCCTGACCTCGATGCCACTGCGCTGCAGACCGTCGGCATCAAGGGCTGGGACGGCCTCATCATCGCGCGCCGGCGGTGAACTGAACGGGGACGATCAGCCGGAGGCCACGGAACCCTACCCCCGCAGCCCCTCCAGGTGAGTGGAGAGCACTTCGCGGGCACGCCCAGGTGGAAGTACCTCGGGGTGCAAAGTCGAACGAAGAGTGAGTCCATCGACGAGCGCCGCCAGAGCATCGACCTCAAGATCAAGGTCGAGATCGCGCCGTAGTACTTTTCGGCGCGACATGCTCTCAAGCGTTCGAGCCATCAGCTTCCGCGAACCGCGGACCGAGGTCTCGAAGACATCAGTGAGCGCAGGATCCGTCCGGGCGGTCTCCTCAAACGCCAACCACACGACTGACTCCTGTCGCCTCACCTCATCGAGCGGCAGCAGCTCAGCCAGGAGATCGACGGTCGCCTCCTTGGCCGCATCTCCGCTGAGCGAGCCGGCATCGAGCCGCGGCAGCAGCGAAGCAAGGCGATCCTCGAGGCGAGCGCCGACCCGCGCGACGAGCGTGTCGAGCGCAAAGCGCACAATGCCTTCAGCCGTGGTGAAGTAGTGCCGGATCGAGCCGATCGCCAGACCGGCCTCCTCGGCGATCGCGCGCAGCGAGACCTTGGCGAAGCCCTGCTTGAGGACGATCGCGAAGAGGGCATCAGCGATGGCCTCACGGCGCTGGACGGGATCGACGATCTTCGGCATAGGTCCTTTATAGCATAGTCGCGCCATATCGTGTTATCGTTTTAGCACGTTCATGCTACAAAGCTGAAGGAGGCTTCTCATGCATCCGGCACTCATCGCCATCGCAGTCATCGCCATCATCGTGTTCGTCATCGTTCGCCGCTTCCGCGGGGAGCCCGTGGACGCGAAGGATCTCGCCGTGCCGCCGCTCATCCTGCTGGCCATCTCGATCAAGGATCTATGGGGTTTCGACCACTGGACTGCGGCGAACATCATCTTCCTCGCCGTCTCTGTTGCCGTCGGCATCGGCTTCGGCATGCTGCGCGGGGCCTCAACCGTGCTCTTCGAGAAGGACGGAACCCTTCATCAGCGGTACACCGTGAGGACGCTCATCGTCTGGGCGCTCAGCCTGGCAGCCAGCGCCTGTCTGCACTTCGGCGCCCAGGCCATCGGCGCCGAGGAGGCAGTCCGACCCGTGACGCTGAGCATCGGTCTGAGCCTGTTGGGTGAGGCGATGACGTGCGGCTGGCGCGGGCTGCAGTCCGGGGTCCCCTTCAGCGTCAGGGACACGGACACCACTGCAGCGCCTCTCCGAAGGCCGTGATCCCTCAGGAACCGAACCAGAAGCGAATCGCCTCGTTCAGACCCTCTGATCCGGAATCGCCGACCCAGGCCACGTAGCCGTCCGGGCGGATGAGCACCGCAGTCGGTTCTGACACCTCACCGACCATCGGCAGGTCCCACCCGCCGTAATAGCGAGCGTCGACCCGATCGACTCGGTCGCCCCAGTCTGTGATGTCGATGTCACGCGGTGCGCCGAGGTTGAGCAGCACAGGACGACCGCCGTGCAGAAGCGTGTAAGTGCGAAGAATTCCCTTCGAGGTGTGGAGATCCAGATTCGGAATGCGACGCCCCACGAGCGGGTGCACATCTGCTGCGGCGATATCGGCTTGGGCCCCGTAACGGGTGTCGAGACCAGACAGCGTGCCGGCCAGCGATCTACGTGGCCCGTCCATGCGGAGCCAGCCGGTGACGACATCGTTCAGGGCGACGGAGCGGTCGTCCAGGCGCATCAACGCCATCACCGCCAGGTCGAGGTGGATGACCTGCGCACCGACTGGGTGACGCTCAGAGTGATACGTGTTGAGCAGGCTCTCCGGCGACGTTCCCTTGACCACCTGGGCGAGCTTCCACCCCAGGTTGACAGCGTCTTGGACCCCGGTGTTGATCCCGTGGCCGCCGACCGGCGAGTGGACATGTGCAGAATCACCGGCCAGCAGCACCCGCGAGGAACGATAGACCGAGGCCTGACGCGCCATGTCCGTGAATCGTGAGATCGTGCCCGGGCCGCGCGCGCCGAAGTCAGTTCCCCACACATCGATCAGCGCAGAGCGCAGGTCCTCCAGAGTAGGGTCGACATTCTCCTGCGGGTGTCTCTCGGACACCACGAGGCTCGCCCGCCCATCGGCGAGCAGGCTGAAGGCCTGAGTACCGAACTCGTGTTCGTGGACGCCCCATTCGGGCTCCTCCGCCAGCTCGACCTCAGCAATGAGACTGCTCATCGTCGGATCGCAGCCGGGGAACTCGATCCCCGCGGACCGCCGGATCAGGCTGCGGCTTCCGTCGCACCCGATGATGTAGTCGGCCCGCAGCTCTCGACCGTCCGACAACCGGACATCGACTCCGCCGCGGTCCTGGTCGAATCCGGTCACTTCGACGCCGTATTCGATTCTCGTCCCGAACTCTGCGACCCACTCCGACATGATGAGTTCGGTGCGCTGTTGACTCAGCCGCAGACAGTACGGATGTCGAGAGGGAAAGTCGATGATTCCCAAGCGTGCGCGGCCGAACTCCAGCGCCTGATCGATCTGGCCGGCAGAGAGAAAGCGATCGACGATACCGCGCTGGTCGAAGAGCTCAAGTGTCCGCGCCTGCAGTGCGAGCGAACGCGCCCCGGTCACCTCCTGATTCGGGCGTCGTTCGAAAACCGTGCTGCCGACTCCCGCCAGGGCCAGCTCGGCGGCGAGCATCAGCCCTGATGATCCGGCACCGACAATGATCACTTCAGGCATGTCATCTCCACTTTCTCGACGCGAGGCACTGATGTGCTGTGCAGGTGGAGTCCGCCGCAGACCCCACCTGCACTATAGGGCAGATGGCAGCAAGGAGCGTTGAGGACATCGTTCTCAGTAGTGCGGCGGCGGCCCGCTTCGTTGCTTTCTTGTCCAGGTTCGATATCCTGAAACCACAGTGACGAGCGGGACGTCCCGTTCGCTTCCCACCGCGATGAGGACGGCCTCAGAGAACTGGATCAGACCGTCATGACCGCCGCACTGCGCAGCATCATCACTCCCACCGCGATCATCAGACTCCTCCTCGGCTGGGGCGCCTACGTCGCACTCCTCTCAGCAGGCCACCTCCTCGAACCGCCGGTCCCGGCTCCTCTGCTGGTCACCGCACTCATCGTCATCGTCGCGGTCATCCTCGTCTGCGCGTTCGGCGTCGTCCACGAGGCAGAGCACCTGGCCGGCCGCCTCGGCGATCCCTATGGGTCACTCGTCCTCACTCTGTCGATCGTGCTCATCGAGGTCGTCCTCATCGCCGCGGTCCTGCTCGGCCCCGGCGACCATGCGACGATCGCCCGCGATTCGGTGATGGCGGTGACGATGATCATCCTCGGCGCCGTAGTCGGGCTGTGCCTGCTCATCGGCGGGCTCCGACACGGGGACCTCATGCACAACCGCACCGGTGTCTCGACGTATCTGTCGATGATCATCGTCCTCGCCGCGCTCGCGTTCGCGCTGCCCGCCGTCATCGGCTCAGACGGCAGCTACCTGCCGTGGCAGGAGATCCCGATCATCGTGTTGACCATCGGCATCTACACCTTCTTCCTCACCCAGCAGATGGGTGCCCAAGCCGCCGATTTCGTCGAGGTCGATCCCCGATTGACACGCACCATCGCCGAGGCGGCCGCTCCCGCCGTGGACACGGGTTCCATCACCGAGGCGGCTCCCGGCGTTGATGCGCCACGCGAAGTTGAGGCGGCTCCCGACGTTGATGCGTCACCGGGCATCCGGGACATCCTGTCGACCCATCGGGTCGAGATCGTCACTCGGCTGGCGCTGCTCATCGCCACCGTGACGCCGATCGTCCTCCTCTCCCACGACATGGCCACGTTGCTCGATGACGGGTTGGGTCGCCTCGGCGCGCCGGTGGCACTGTCGGGGATCGTCATCGCGATGATCGTCTTCCTGCCTGAGTCGATCACCTCGATCAGGGCGGCATGGGCCGGGGAGATTCAACGGGTGAGCAACCTCTGCCATGGGGCGCAGGTGTCGACGGTGGGGCTGACGATCCCGACTGTCCTCGTCATCGGGCTGCTGACCGATCAGCCCGTCGTGCTCGCCGAATCTCCGGTGAATCTTCTGCTGCTCGGTCTCATGCTGCTGCTCTCGGTGGCGACGTTCGCGGCGAAGCGGGGCACGGCCGTGCACGGGGCCGCGCATCTTGTTGTGTTCGCGGCTTTCGGGATCTCCGTGTTCTCTTAGGCTCTGCTTCGGTCACGATCGGACGTACGGATCGGGCGTGATCGGCTCGGCGCACTGTCCGAGAGTTCACTCCCCGAGGTCTCAGTTGCGGGGCCCAAGTTCGCGGGCCTCAGCCCTCGAGGTCGGCGATGATCCTCGTTGCCAGCGCCTCGGCGGTCTGCGGGTTCTGCCCCGAATAGAGCGCGCCGTCGACGACGACATGCGGGCGCAGCGGGATCTTGCCTTTGTCGTAGTCGACCCCGGCCTCGATCATTGCGTCCTGGAGCAGCCATTTCGCCTTCCATGCGAACGGGTTGAGCCGCTCCTCGGCATTCGACAGCCCGGTCATCGTCCGCCCGGCGAAGGCACTCGTGCCATCCGGGTTCGTCGCAGCCAGGATCGCGGCCGGGGCATGGCAGAGCAGCCCGAGCGGCTTCCCGGACTCGAGCCTGCGGCGCAGCAGATTCCCGGAGACCTCGTCGTGGGCGAGGTCCTCCATCGGACCGTGACCACCGGGATAGAACACGAGATCGAAGTCCGCCTCATCCACCTCGGCGAGGGTGCGGGGATGGTCGAGCACATCGCTGATCGATTCGAGGTAGCGGCGGATCTCCGCTCGCTTCTTCGGCAGGCCGCCGGCCACACCGAGGCTGAGCTCGTCGAGGGTCGGCGGCACCCCTCCGGGGGTGGCAACGGTGATCGACCACCCGGCCTCGGTGAAGAGGCGGTGCGGTTCGGCCAACTCCTCGGCCCAGTAGCCGGTGGGGTGGACGGACCCGTCCTTGAGAGTCCAGCCGGTTGCGGCAGTGACGACGAAGAGCACATCGACCATCGGCTTCTCCTGCCTTGGTAGAGTCGGGTCTGCACCTGCGAAGCTAGGCCACGGCGGCGCGGGTGTCAATGCATTGCGCGGGTGTCAATGATCTGCGCGAGTGTCAACGGACGGCAGGAGGACGCATGCAGACGATTCTCGGATCCGGCGGACCGATCGCCGATAAGCTCGCCCGTGAGCTGCGACGGAACTTCACAAGCGACATCCGTCTGGTCAGTCGGCATCCGAAGGCCGTTCATCCCGACGACGAACTCGTCTCCGCCGACCTCACCGACGCCGCGGCGACGAGCCGAGCCGTTGCCGGCAGCAACATCGCCTTCCTCACGGTCGGATTGCCCATGGACTCCGCCCTGTGGGAGGCGAAGTTCCCGACGATGATGGCCAACACGATCGACGCGTGCGCCGAACACGGGGTCAAGCTCGTGTTCTTCGACAACACCTACATGTATCCGGGGACGCCCGAGCCGCAGACCGAGTCGACGCTCTTCGTCCCCAACGGCCGCAAGGGACGCGTCCGTGCGCAGATCGCGACGATGCTGCTCGAGGCGATGGAATCAGGCCGGGTCAACGCCGTGATCTGCCGGGCCCCGGAGTTCTATGGGCCCGGGTCGACGAAGAGCCTGTCGAATTCGCTCGTCTTCAACCGGATCCGGGACGGCAAACGGCCCTTCGTCCCGATCAGCGCCTCGACGCGTCGCTCACTCATCTGGACTCCCGATGCCTCGCAGGCGATGGCACTCATCGGCAACACCGACGATGCCTTCGACCAGACCTGGCACCTGCCGATCGACCGATCGAGGCCGAGCTATTCCGAGATGATCGGCATCGCCGCGACCGTCCTCGACCGGCGGATCAGCTACACGGTGCTGCCGAATGCGGTCTTCCGCCTCGGCGGGCGGTTCGTTCCCGCCCTCGCCGAGGTGGGTGAGCTGCTCCCCCGGTACCGCGGGGACAACATCTTCGACACCGAGAAGTTCACGACTCGGTTCCCCGACTTCGCAGTCACCTCGGCGGTCGAGGGAATCCGGGAGATCGTGGCCGGACCGTTGCCCAGATAGACAGTCCGATCACCATCCAGTCAGCTCATTCAGCACTGCAGGAGGAACACCGATGACCACCGATTCAACTCCCACACCTGACGTCTCGCTGGAGAGCGCGAGCCGATTCGTCGCGGCCGCCGGACTGGTCGTCGAGGAGGTCACGGCCACCTCGGTGCGAGGATATGCCGACCTCGATGAGAAGCACCACACCCCGTGGGGCGTCGTCCACGGCGGCGTGTACACCACCCTCGTCGAGAGCGCGGGCAGCATCGGGGCGAGCGCAGCGGTCGCCGATCGTGGTGAGTTCGCCGTCGGCGTCCACAACGCCACGGACTTCCTCCGTCCCAGCCAGGGCGCCAGGGTCGCTGTTGAGGCCACGGCTCTTTATCAGGGTCGGACGCAGCAGCTGTGGGAGGTCATCATCGCCGATTCGGCGACGGGCAAACAGCTCTCGCGCGGTCAGCTCCGTCTGCAGAATGTGCCGCTGCCGAAGCAGGACGGCTGACGGGACGGGAACCGGCGGTTCCCCGCCGGTTCCCTTGACGCACTGTCAGCCGCCCCAGATCCCCTCAGCCGGCCGCCATCTCCCGCAGGGCGTTCTTGCGGATCTTGCCCGTCGAGGTCGTCGGCAGTGCGTCGACGAATTCGACTCCGCCCGGGGCCTTGTACCCGGCGATGCGGGTCTTGACGAAGGCGATGAGCTCGTCGGCAGTCACCTCGGCGCCGTCCTTGAGCACCACGTAGGCCAACGGTCGCTGACCCCACTTCTCGTCGGGCATGCCGACGACGGCCGCCTCGGCGACTGATTCGTGGGCGACGATCGCCTGCTCGACCTCGATGGTCGAGATGTTCTCGCCGCCGGAGATGACGATGTCCTTCGCCCGGTCGAGGATCTGCACGTAGCCGTCGGGGTGCATGACCGCGAGGTCACCGGAGTGGAACCATCCGCCGCGGAAGGCCACCTCGGTATCCTCGGGCGAATTGAGATAGCCCTTCATGACGTTGTTGCCGCGCATGACGATCTCTCCCATCGTCTCCCCGTCGGCGGGCACGTCATTGAGTTCGGCGTCGTCACGCAGTTCGACGACGCGGACGCGTTCGGCGCTGATCATGCCGATCCCTTGGCGTGACTTCAGGGCTGCACGCTCCTCGACCGGCAGCTCCGACCATTCGGGCTGCGGTTCGCATGAGGAGTAGGGGCCGTAGGTCTCGGTGAGTCCGTAGACGTGGATGATCTGGATGCCGAGCTGTTCGAGCAGGGCGATCGTCGTCGGCGACGGCGGGGCGCCGGCCGTCGTGATCGACAGTTCGCCGCCCATGTCGTGGGCTTCCTTGGCGCCGGCGATGGTGTTGAGCACGACCGGGGCGCCGGCCATGCGGGTGATCGATTCGGTGTCGATGAGCGCCCATGCGTCGGTTCCGCGCACGGCCCGCAGGCAGACGTGCGTGCCGGATACCGCGGTCAGCGCCCAGGTCGTGCACCAGCCGTTGCAGTGGAACATCGGCAGGGTCCACAGGTAGCGGGTCAGCGGTTCGAAGCCCTGCGTGACGACCTCGCCGAGAGAGTTCAGATACGCCCCGCGGTGCGTGTACATCACACCCTTGGGTCGGCCCGTGGTCCCCGAGGTGTAGTTGACCGTGATCGTCGCGGTCTCGTCGGCGACCTCCCACGTCCGTGGGGTCTCCGGCGCCGAGGCGACCCAGTCCTCATAGTGCTCCACCTCGGTGCCCGTGGTACCGAGTTCACCGCGCGTGCCGTCGGCTTCGGGGTGGAGGACGATGGCCTCCACGGATGTCGCGGCGTCGGCGTCGACGATGGGCTGCAGCAGGCCGGCGTCGCCGAAGAGGAACTTCGCCTCGCAGTGGCCGAGGATGTATTCGACCTCCGGTGGGGCCAGGCGGGTGTTGAGCATGACGAGCACCCCGCCGGCCAGCGGGACCGCGTAGTGGGCGATGAGCGCCTCGGCGCTGTTGGGCGCGAGGACGGCCACCGTGTCGCCCTCTTTCAGGCCGCGGCGGACCAGCCCTTCGGCAAGGTTCTGAACGGTGTCGGCCATGTCCCGGTAGGTGAAGCGACGGGGCCCGTCGACGATCGCCTCGCGATCGGGGTGGGCTTCGAGGGAGCGCTCGAGGAAGCGCAACGGGGTCAGGGCGGTGTCCAATCCGGACATGGTGGGGCTCCTCATCGTCGGTGACCAGGGTCGGTGTTCGCGGCAGATGCACCGTGGTCGAACATCGGTCTGTACTCAGATTACCCACCGATTTTGTGACCCGGCACACCCACCCCGCCGAGGTGGCTATTCGCAAGCACCGAGGCGGCTATTCGCAGGCGATCCCGTCACCGTCGCGGTCGAGATGAGGCCCGTATCCGGGGTCACCGCGGTGGACGGGCGCGGCCCCGGCTTCACGGGCGGCGGTGCAGTTCTCGAACGGTGTCGAGCCGGAGCCCGCTCCCGATCCGGACGACGACCTCTTCGAGCCGTCGTTCGACGAGCCCGATCCTGACCCGGCACCCGAGCCTGTCGATCCGGACGTCGACGAGTCCGTTCCCGACGATTTCTTCGGCCCCGGATCGCTCTTCGTCGTCACGTTGTCACCCTCACCCGGTCCCGGCCAGTCGACATCCTCGGTGAAGGCGGGCTCGTCCTCGCAGTCGCCGAGCACGCGTTTCATCGCGGCCTTTTCCGGCTTGACCACCCAGAGGTCGTATTTGTGCTTGACCGCGATCTGTCGGGCGACGTACTCACAGCGGTAGGACTTGTTCGGCGGCAGCCAGGTCGCCGCATCGCCGTCGCCCTTCTGCCGGTTGAGACTCGAGCTCACCGCGAGCAGGTTGAGGGGATCATTGCCGAATTCCTTGAGCGTCTCCTCGTCGAACTTCGCCGCACCGGTCTGCCAGGCGTTCGACCGGGCGACCACGTGGTCGATGTCGACGGTGTTGGCGTTGCGGTCGAAGTCGTAGGTCTCGCCCTTATACGGATCAGCGATCGTGCCGGCCAGGACGATGCAACCCTGCGTGCCGGCCTTGAGTGTGATGTCCTTCAGGTCGCGGCGGAGCACATCATTGCGGGTGTCGCAGCCGTTGTGGTCGGTGTCCGAGCGCCACTTGAAGAGGTCACCGTCGTAACCGGTCTTCGGTGCCCGTCCTTTGACGTCGAGTTCATCCAACATCGCCGAGGCGGTCCCCGCGGCCGAGCTTCCCGCCTGGCCTTCGTCTTCCACATCGTCGCCGTCGTCGCTCTTCGCCGGCGCGGAGGCCCCGTCGCTCGGTTCGGGCGCCTCTTGACTCGGCTTGGGGTCGGCGGTGCTGGCCGCTGCGGTGTCGATGGTCGGCTCGGCAGCCTCGGCGCACCCGGTGAGGAGGCCGAGAGTGAGGACTGCGGCGAGCGCGCCAAGTGCGCGACGTGAGGAAGAGGTCAAGGGCATGATCTGCCGGCCGTCAGTGGTGCGAGTCGGCTGGAGCCTGCCGGTCCAGCTGCGGGCGCTGTTCGGGGAAGTGGGCATGGGTGGGGTCTTTCGGACGTGTGCGCTCGATGCTGAGTGAGGTGGTTCAAACGTGGTCGTGGACCGGGCCGGCGTTGCCGCTGCAGCTCGATCCACTGCGGACAGTCTAGATCGCCCGGCGGCTCTCTGGGTGGGTTCGGGCGGCAACGTGTCCCATTCGTTACGGATCTGCTCGACGGCCGTCGGCGCGCATGCCTGACCCATTGTGAAGGTGCATGATGGAGGGAGACGGTGAGCAGCCTCGGCGAGGAGGATTGTCGATGCGACACGATGGGGAGCGCCCGCGCACCAACAGATTCCTGACCGACGGGACGATACCAGGGCACTGGCCGCAGGTGCTCGGGTCGATGCGAGCGAATCCGTTCACTCATCTTTCGCCTGATGAGGTGCGCACCGAGGCGGCCCACCTGCTCATCGTCGCGCCCTCCCCCGAGGTGGCCCGCGCGTGCTTCGGGGAGCTGTTCGCGGCGGTCGGCCCACCATCGAATGCGGGCGGACCCGCCGCGCCTGCCGGCATGGCCCCCGGCGGACCGAGCCCACCTCACGACTCCCGCATCACAATCACCACGCCCGACGACCTCGTCGCCGCCGACGTCCCCGCAGGGACGTGGGTCTTTCTGCCACACCGGCAGGACGGGTGGACGGAGCTCGAGGCCGCCTCGGCGAGGGTGAGGGCAGACCTGGTCAAGGAGAACTCGACGCGGGAGACAGGCAGCAAGCTCGTTCTCATGGAATACGGGATCAACCTGTGGATGTGGGCCGAGCCTCCCACGAGCGGAGGCGACCCAGTCTGCCATGCCGGCGAGCTCATCAGCTGGGAGAGCGCGTGGGCGCTGGGTGCAGACGCTGCCGCGGACACCAGCAGTGCCAGCGACTCGACGTCCGCTGCCGGCCATGACGCGGCTGGTGCCTTCGCATATACTGCCGGCTCAGTGCCCGCAGCTTCCGCACGCCCGCCGATCTACTTCGGCCTGCCGCCGATTCTGCGCAAACGCCGCTGGGAGAGCTGAGCCCCTTCCTCGAAACCACTGTCGAGCGCCGAGACAACGGTGCACACACAGTGGTCTCGGCGCTTAACCGTTGTCTCGACACTGAACTGCCACCCCTCACGCCACCGCGACGACGACTCCGGCGGCGATGAGCAGCACGAAATACCCCCAGGCGTGGAGGATCTCAGGGATCTTCGGCACCCGCCTGCGCAGGAAGACGATGATCGGCAGTCCGCCGATGAGCAGCGCCAGTGCCGCATGGACATCGAGGGCTCCGACGATGCCCGGGGCGTCGATCGCCGCCGGGTCGAGGATCGTCACGAGCACAGCCGGGCTCATGATCACCAAGGTCAGCGGGTTGGCCAGGGTCGTGGCCACGGTCATCGTCGCCCCCGACCGGCGCATCATCGGCACCGTCATCACCGAGCCACCAACGCCGAGGAACGATGCCAGCCCGCCGATCGGCACACCCCAGATCGCCGAGATCCCGCGACCTCCTTCGCTGGTCTCCTCCCTGATGCGGGCGGTGGGGCGGAAGAAGCCCGGGCGCAGCAGCAGGTCGACTGCGGTGACGGCGATGTAGAGGACGAATCCCCATTGCAGCAGCGCATCCGGAGCGGATCCCCCGGCGAACGCCCCGAGCCCACCGCCGAGGGCGAGCAGTCCGAGCAGCCACCATCGCCCCTTGAGGTGGGCGAGAGTCTCGCGTTTCGTCGAGACTGTGGCGACGATGGCGTTGACGAGCATGACCAGCGCCGAGGTGGCCGCCGCCACCCGTGCCGTGTCTGATCCGAGATCCGCATCGACGAGGGTGATGATCGGGACGGTGACGAATCCGCCGCCGAAGCCGAAGAGCACGGTCGTCAGGCCGACGAGGCAGCCGATGAGGATGAGGCCGATGATTTCCACCAGTCCATCACAGCGCACCGCACCCCAGGCAGGCAATCGTTAACCTGCGGTCCTCCTTCCACGAGCCGCCGTCTCAGTCTGAGGCCGGCCGTCGATTCAGGCGACGTCGCGTCTAATGTTGTCAGGGATGTCAGACGCACCCGATTACTCATCGCCGCGGGGTCGCCCTCCACGCCCGTTCGCGGCCCTCGCCCTCGCCATGGCGGCGATCATGGTCGTGGGTCTGAGTCTGCGGATCCCGACGATCTCGCTGTCCCCGCTGGTGCCGAGCATGATGGACGAGACCGGGCACGGGGAGACCTTCCTTTCTCTGCTGACCAGCGTGCCGCTGGCTCTGACTCTGGCGGCCGCGCCGGTGGCCCCGATGCTGGCGAATCGTGTTGGACGCAGCCGAACCGTCGGACTCTCCCTGATCGCGATCGTGGTCGGAATGATCATCCGCTCGGTGCCCGGCGATGCTCCTCTGCTCATCGGCACCGGGCTCCTCGGCTTCTCGATCGCCATCGTCACGGTGCTCGCCCCCTCGATCATCTCCGCCGAACGTCCCGCCGTCCGATCTCGCCTCACCGGCGTCTATTCGATGTCGCTGAGCCTCGGCCCGGCACTCGCCCTGGCGCTGACGATCCCGATCGGGCGGCTGACCGGACTCGACTGGCGCGGCACGCTGCTCACCTGGATCGTGGTCTCTGCCGGTGCACTTGTGCTGTGGTGGCTCTACTCGCGCACCTCCCCGTCGGACGTCTCCGAAGCCACCGCCGATGGGTCGATCGACTCCGACGATGATCCGCGGGGCGGGCACGGGGCGAAGTCCGTCCTCGGCGATGGTGATGTGTGGCTCCTCGCGCTCTTCCTCGGAGTCACCTCGCTGATGTTCTACACCACCTCGGCATGGCTTCCGACGGTGTTCATCGCAGACGGAATGTCCGCGCAGACCGCCGGTGGATTCGTCTCCCTCATCAGCGTCATTGCGATCCCCTTCGGCCTCATCGCCCCGACCCTCCTCAGCAGAGGCACCTCCCGAGTCCTGGCCCCGGCGGCTCCTCTGCTCGCTGTCATCGGGCTCGCGGTCCTGCTCATCGCTGGTTCTCAGACCGCCCTCATCGTCACGGTCCTCCTCGGCGTCGCCCAAGGCCTGTGCCTCGGGGCCTCTTACGACCAGATCATCCGATACGGCCGGTCGCCGGCCCACACCGCGTCCGTCTCGGCCGTGACCTCGGCTGTCGGTGTGGCACTCGCCGCACTCGGACCCTTCGCCTTCGGCCTCGGCCTGGAGACCGCGGGGTCCGCGACCATTCCGCTGCTCGGCCTCGCGCTCGTCGGCGCGACTCAGTCGGTCATCGGTCTGCGCACCTCACGGCTCTGAACCGTCGCGAGGGAACCGCGCCTGAGCCACCGCGCGAAGCCCGGCGGCCAACTGAATTCCTCATCACCGCAACAGACACTCAATTCCACGCATCACCATCTTGTATCCAAGATGGATCCAAGATAGGTTGAGCAGGTACTTGAGCACCACGGCACAGGAAGACGAGGCATCGATGACGAGTCGCGTTCGCGAGCAGGGGAAGCTGATCACCGCCCAGCTGCTGGCCGGAGCCGGCACAGCCTCTGGCTATGCCGTCGGCGGACTGCTCGCCGAGGAGATCACCGGCAAGACCTCGATGGCCGGTCTCGCGCAGATGAGCGTCATCCTCGGCGCCGGCCTCATCGCCTACCCACTCGCTATGCTCGCCGGACGCTCCGGTCGACGCACCGCGCTGACCTTGGGCTTCGGAGTCGGCACACTCGGCGCGGTGGTCGTGCTCATCGGCGTCGCCTTCCAGCTCCTGCCGGTGTTCATACTCGGGATGATGATGTGCGGTTCGTCGACCGCCTCGGGGCTGCAGGCTCGCTACGCCGCCGTCGATCTTGCCGATCCCGCTGCCGCTGGTCGCGCCATGTCACTCGTCGTGTGGGCGACGACGGTCGGCTCCGTTCTCGGACCGAACTTCACCGACCCCGGTGCCCACCTCGGCAAGGCACTGGGCATGAACGGCCTGGCCGGGCCCTACCTCATCTCGATGGCCGCGTTCGCCCTGGCCACGCTGTTCGCCTCGACCCTGTCGCGGTCGATCACCGCCGGCACGGAGCAGCCGCCCAAGGATTCGGACCTCGACGCCGAGCCGACGGTCACGTCCGACGTCAACGAGGCGGCCACCTCGGCGACCGATCACCGCCCCTCCCCCGCCCCGACCGGAACGGCATCACCACCGGCCCAGATGAGACTCGGCCAGGCGCTGCGGTTCGCGCTCGCGCGGCCGGTGCCGCTGTTCGCGATGATCACGATCATCACCGGGCAGATGATGATGACCAACGTCATGGTCATGACCCCGGTGCACATGGACCATCAGGAGTTCAGCCTCGGCGCGATCGGCATCGTCGTGAGCATCCACATCGCCGGCATGTACGCCCTCTCCCCCGTCTTCGGGTGGATGGCCGACCGGTGGGGTGCAGGGATCGTCATCGCCGGCGGCGCGATCATCTTCGCCGCCACGATCACCCTCGGCGTCATCGACGCCCTCGCCCCGACCTCGTCGCTGGTGCTGCTGAGCGCTGCGCTGTCCCTGCTCGGGGTGGGCTGGTCGATGTTCCTCATCGGCGGATCGGCACTGCTGACCGCCTCGGTACCGGCCCATGCGAAGGTGCCGCTGCAGGGGGCGTCGGATTCGGCGATGAACCTCGGCGGGGCGCTCATGGCGGCCATGGCCGGCACCGTGCTCGAGGCCGGCGGATTCCTCTGGATCAACCTCATGGCCACGTTCGTCCTGCTCATCACCCTCGCCTTCGCGATCCGCGCCGTCCCGCTCATGACCTGGCCCGGCCGCCGGAGATCCACCCTCGCCGAGGCGGCCGTCGAGGAGCCATCATCACCATCGAACTGAGCACGTCCCCTCATGACACCGTGCGACCGTCGAATGGAACCTCGGCGACCGCGCCAGGGAGAATGAGGACATGAGCACACGCGAAGGCGGCACCAGCGCGGCCGAGCACGCCTACCAGCAGATCCGCCGGCAGATCCTCAACGGGACACATGTGCCGGGGACCATGCTCGGCGAGGCGGCGCTGGCGGCCGAACTCGAGGTCAGCCGGACACCGGTCCGCGTGGCGCTGGCGCGGCTGCAGGACGAGGGGTGGATCGCCATCTATCCCAAGCGCGGCGCCTTGGTCCAAGGCGTGGACGAGCGGACGATCGTCGAACTCGCCGATGCCCGCTTCGTCCTCGAGACCACCGGCGTCGACCGTGCTCCGGAGGCCCTGCGTCGGCAGTTGGCCGACCGGCTCGACGGTCTCATCGAGAAGCAGCGCCAGGCCTTCGACGCCGGAGATATCGCGACCTTCATCGACCTGACGCTGGAGTTCCATCGCGGCTTCGTCGAATCCAGCGGCAATTCGGTGCTCATCGAACTCTACGGGCAGCTGTCCGACCGGCACCGCTTCATCCTCTTCACCGCCGGTGACCGGCTGCTGGCCCGATGGGAAGAGATCATCACCGAGCATGTGGCACTGACCGACCACCTGCGCGGCGGAAATACGGAGGCCTTCTCTCAGGCCCTGCGCGATCACATCGCCGAGGTGGCCGCTCCGTAGCATTGGTCAGCGGACAACAAATCACATCTACTTCGTCTCATTGGGATGATGCGTATGTACATCTTCAAGAAATACCGTCTTCCCCACCACGAAGAACCAAATCCTCGCACTCCCTTTGAGAGTGGGCTTGTGTTGCCACCGGGTGAATCGCTCGCCACCCCTCACAACGAATTCGAGTTCGCCCCGCAGTGGATAGTTATTCCCGGCGAGCCATCGGTCAGGGGCGTTCGACAGCTTCTTCTTCGGCCAGCCAGTCGAGACTGCGAGTCCCCAGGCCCGCAGCCACCGCCGCCGCCGTCTCACGCCATGAGTTGATCTCCGCAATGGCCAGATGAGCCTGATGAGTGGAGAAAGAGGCCCTTGCCGCGGAGACGATATCGACGGCACATCGGTCCCGGTCTTCAGCACTGAGTGCAAGCATCCACGGGAAACGATCTGCCATATTTTCCGCCAGCGATCTTTCAATCTGGCTCGAAGAGTCAATGAGCTGCGCCGCGAGCTCAAGCAACGCATCGCGATCTGAATTCTCAGCTTCGGTCATGAGCACCAGCGGTTCCCCGTTGCGTCTCGTCACTCGCACAGGCCGGTCAGACGCAGCCTCAAAGACTTCCGAAGACGATCGACTCAGCGCGGAAGACTGAAATGTCAGTGTCGAATCAGAACCAGTCATATTCACATGGTAATTCAGAACTAATTCTGAATTCAGGAGCCCCGGAGCTCGCGAAGCGCTTCTAAACAGTCTGGTCACGTCCTGATCCGGCAGGGTCGCGTCGACGGGTGCGGAGATTCTCAGACGACCCTTGACCTGCGGTCGTAGGCTGGGGACATGGAGCACAGGTATCTGGGAAACAGCGGCATGAAGATCTCCGAAATCACCTACGGAAACTGGCTCACGCACGGTTCGCAGGTGGAGAACGACACGGCGACGAAGTGCGTCCACGCCGCACTCGACGCCGGCATCTCGACCTTCGACACCGCCGATGTCTACGCAAACACTGTGGCCGAACAGGTCCTCGGCGATGCGTTGAAAGGTCAGCGGCGTGAGTCGCTCGAGATCTTCACCAAGGTCTACTTCCCCACCGGACCGAAGGGTCACAACGACACCGGTCTGTCACGCAAGCACATGATGGAGTCGATCAACGGCTCGCTCAAGCGACTGGGCACCGACTATGTCGACCTCTACCAGGCGCACCGGTACGACTACGAGACTCCGCTCGAAGAGACGATGCAGGCGTTCGCGGACATCGTCCGCGCCGGCAAGGCTCTCTATATCGGGGTCAGCGAATGGAACGCCGACCAGCTCCGTGGCGCCCATCACCTGGCGAAGGACCTCGGCATCCAGCTGATCTCGAATCAGCCGCAGTACAACATGCTCTGGCGAGTCATCGAGTCCCGGGTCGTGCCCACGTCGAAGGAACTGGGGATCTCCCAGATCGTCTGGTCCCCGATCGCCCAGGGCGCACTGACCGGAAAGTACAAGCTCGGCCAACCGGTGCCGGCAGGATCACGGGCGACCGATGAGAAGGGCGGTGCCGACTCCATCAAGAACCGCTACCTCTACGACGATATGCTCACCGCGATCACCGGTCTCGAGCCCATCGCTGCCGATCTCGGACTGACGATGGCGCAGCTCGCCGTCGCCTGGGTGCTCGCCAACGACAACGTCGCCACCGCCCTCGTCGGTGCCTCACGGCCCGAGCAGATCGCTTCGAACGCCGAAGCCGCCGGGGTCAGACTCGACAGCGAGGTACTCGCCCGCATCGATGACGTCCTCGGCGATCTGCCCGAGACAGACCCGTCGAAGACCCGCTCCCCGGAAACCCGGCTGGTCTGAGGATTCCGCAATCGGTCTTGACTTCCGTCCTAGTGCCGATCAAGCAGGTTCTGCGCGAGCTCACGCACCAGCGCCCGCGCCTCTGTCGGCGCGATGATCTCGATGTGATCGGTGAACTGCACGAGCTGCCGGACTCCGCCGAGCTCTTCGTAGCCGACCGTGATGACGACGGAGTCGGTTCCCTCGGCTGGTGAGACAGTGAGCAGGCGACTGCCGAGGATCCGTCGCGCCAGGTCTTCCGACTGAGCGTCGAGTCGTGCTGTGACGACCACGTCATTCCGCCGCTCGAGCCGGTGCGCCAGGTCCTCAGCCACCGACGACAGCGTCACGTCCGGGCGCAGCCTCCGCGGCTCAGCGAGCACATGCCACCCACGCAGTCGCACCATCGCGAACATCCGCGGCTCGTCATCGACGTCGGCGATGAGATACCAGCGACCGGCGCGGGAATAGAGACCATAGGGATCGACCACGAATGACTTTGATCGAGTCTGCCCACTCGACCGATAGTCGATGCGCAGACGACTGCCGCGCCGCAGATCGATGAGGAAGTCCGAGAAGTCGACGGTTTCGTCCGGGGCAAACCAGTCCGAACCGTCGACCACGATGACCTCGGACAGCGGCAGAGACGGCTCCTCCCCTCGCCGAGGCGGCCAGGTCCGTCGCGAGGAGAGCTTGTCCCGGGCGCTGTAGGCGCTGTCCTCGAGTCCGAGCTGCCGCGCCCTCTCCCCATCGACACCCAGCAGAGCGAGGACGTCCGCTTCACTGTTCGTCAGGCGGTTGACGTCGATCTCGGCACCGGGCATGAGGGAGATCCCACCGTACCGACCGCGGTCGGCGACGACGGGCACGTCCGCCTCGGCGAGGGCGACGATGT
The DNA here is from genome assembly GCF_011617245.1 of Brevibacterium atlanticum. Lineage (NCBI taxonomy): Bacteria > Bacillati > Actinomycetota > Actinomycetes > Micrococcales > Brevibacteriaceae > Brevibacterium > Brevibacterium atlanticum. The sequence goes on from NZ_CP050152.1 coordinate 3,308,883, forward strand.
CGCGCAGAATCGTCCGCCTCGAGACACCGAAGCGTTCTGCCAGCTCGACCGCTGTCGTCTGGCGATGCCCCTGCAGCGTGACGATGATCGAGAGCAGCCGTTGCGGTCTGCCCATCGCGGGTTCGGCACTCATCGGCACTTCTTTCCGATCGCTCATCCAAAGGTGACATGAACTGTCACTTATTGCTGTCAGTCTAGGAGAGCACCACAAGAAGGACCACGAATCCAACAAAGGAGAACATCATGCCCACGCCGAATCTCTTCCTCATCTACGTCACCGATGTCGAAGCATCGACCGCGTTCTATCGCGATCTGTTCGACATGGAACCCGACATGGTCACACCGCGATATGTCCCATTCACAGTGGCACAGGGTGTCCTGTTCGCCCTCTGGAGCGGAGGTGCGGAGTCCGTGGCCGCGGCAACGGCGCGGACGTCCGAGGTCGGGCTGATGGTGCCCGGATCCGCCGAGGCGGTCGATGCCGTCTACGACGAGTGGACAGCGAAGGGCGTTACCGTCATCGACGAACCGCACGACGCCGTCTTCGGGCGCACCTTCGTCGTCGCCGACCCCGACGGCAACCTCACCCGCGTCTCACCGGTCGACTGATCGACACCAGTATGTGCAACCGCCGTCTGTACGACCGGTGTCTGCACATGGTCAGGTTGATGAAATCACAGCCTCCCGGAGCGACCTGGCTGGGGTGCGTGCGTTAAACTGCATGATGAAGTTATATAACTAGGGAATCGAAGTTCTCGGCGCAACGGTGTGCTGCGGCAGCGCGCTGCCCGCGGGGCGGATCGCCGCTGAGCAACGATCCTCAGCAGACGCACGGGTGAAGGGATGGCATTGACGAACGGAGACACAAGCCAGCAGGAATCGACAGAGGGCGCCCCGATCAACCGGAATCTCGTCCTCGCTGTGCTCGTTTCCGGGGCGTTCGTCATCATCCTCAACCAGACGCTGCTCAATACCGCGCTGCCGCACTTCATGAGCTATTTCGACATCACCTCTGGGGCCGCCCAGTGGGTGACGACGAGCTTCATGCTCGTCAACGGCATCATGATCCCGGTGACCGCGTTCCTCATCCAGAAATTCACCACCCGGGGCCTGTTCTTCACGGCGATGGGCCTGTTCATCATCGGCACGCTTGTCTGTGCGATCGCACCGGTCTATCCCGTGATGCTCATCGGCCGCGTCATCCAGGCCTCGGCCGGCGGCATCATCATGCCGCTGATGCAGACGATCCTGTTCGCGATCTTCCCCGTCGAGAAGCGCGGATCGGCGATGGGCACCTTCGGCCTCGTCATCGCGTTCGCCCCGGCGATCGGGCCGAGCCTCTCGGGCTGGATCGTCGACCACCTGCCGTGGCAGGTCCTGTTCTACATGATGCTGCCGATCGCGATCATCGACCTCGCCATCGCCTACTTCCTGCTCAAGAACGTCACCGAGCGGACCTATCCGCCCCTCGACATGCTCTCGATCGTTCTCTCCACCCTCGGCTTCGGCGGTCTGCTCTTCGGCTTCGGCACCGCCGGCGACGCCGGATGGGTGAGCGCCGAGGTGCTCATCCCTCTCGTCGTCGGTGCAGTATCGCTGACGTTCTTCATCCTGCGCCAATTCAAACTCGAGCAGCCGATCCTCGAGTTCCGCATCCTCCGCTACCGGATGTTCACTCTCAACACCGTGCTGGGCATGTGCGTGTTCATCGTCATGGTCGGCGGCATGATGGTCCTGCCGCTGTATATGCAGAACATGAACACCTTCTCCGCGATGGAATCCGGGCTGGCTCTGCTGCCTGGTGCTGCGGTCATGGGCCTGATGTCGCCGGTGACCGGACGAGTCTTCGATGCGATCGGTGCGAAGTGGCTGGCCGTCGTCGGCTTCACGCTGCTGACGGGAACGACCTTCATGTTCGCCCGTCTGGAGCCGGACACCTCATTCTTCTACCTCGCCGCGGTCAACACCGTCCGCATGTTCGGTGTGGCCATGGTGATGATGCCGGTGACCACGGCGGCGCTGAACCAGCTGCCCTCGCACCTCATCCCCCACGGCACAGCACTGAACAACACGATGCGACAGATCGCCGCCTCGGTGGGCACCGCGGCGCTGGTGACGGTCATGGTCTCAGCTGCACGGGATCCGCAGACCTATGGAGTGGCCGGACTGATCCATGGTGCAAACGTCGCGTTCTTCGTCGCCGCCAGCGTCGGCGTCCTCGGCATCATCGGAGCGTTCTTCATCAAGAACTCTCACGGGCTGGAACCGGGGCAGAAGAAGGCGACTCACTGACTGCTGCCGGCGGCGTCTACTTGTAGTAGCCCTCGCGGAGGTTGATGCCGTGCTCGATCCAGACCTTGAGTGCTGAGAGCATTCCGGTCCAGCCCATGCAGTTGCCGAAGGCTCCCTGCGCCCCGCCCTCGGTGAGCTTCCACGACTTCTCGGTGATCGTCACGAGAGTGCGAGTGCCGTCATCGACAGACGTGAACTCGAAGGTCGTCGTCGTGCTCGGCTCGACCGACTGATCAGATCCCTCCCATCGGATGACGATCTTCTCATCCTGCACAGTCTCAACGACTTCGACCGGGAAACGACCTGGGAAGTCCGCGAAGTCCCAGCTCACCTCGGCGCCTGCTTCCAGTCGACCGCGCGCACCGCCGGTGGCGAAGTAGCGCGAGAGCTGCGCCGGATCGGCGACGGCCTCATAGGTCTCATGCGGCGTCTTCGACACGTACCCAGTCACTGTGAAGGACAACTCCTCGAGGGGTTTACCCTCGGCGTTCGCCTCATCATTCATGTGATATTTTTACCACATGTCTGATCGGGAAGGAACAGGTCCGCTCATACCGAATTCGGATGAGCGCGACGATGCCGTATTCAAAGCCTTGGCGAATCACACGCGCCGTCGCATCCTCGACCTCGTCCGCACGGGCCCGCTCTCGACTGGCGAGGTCTGCGAAGCGTTCCCAGGCCTCGATCGCACCACGGTCCTCCAACACATCCGCGTCCTCGAAGGCGCCGAGCTCCTCACCGGCCGCAAGATCGGCAGGACCCGCCAGCTGGCTCTCGCTCCCCTGCCGATCAAACGCATCCACGACCGCTGGATCGATGACTACACGCGCGCAGCCGTCGGCCTGCTCGCCGATCTCGACACTTGACTCAACCGATGAGCTCTACTCGCCGACGCCGTGAGAACCCCCTGTGAGTCCCGCGTCACAGTCATGTGTATGCTGACCGACGGACCTGTTCGATGTGAGGCCGATCTCGTCTCCGACGATCGCCCCATCGTTTCGGCCCTCCCGTGTCAGCCGACCACCGTCAAGGAGCAGAACACCACTGTGACTTCCCAGAACCCCACCGAGCTCAAACGCGCACTGTCGAATCGCCATATCCAGCTCATCGCGATCGGAGGTGCGATCGGAACCGGCCTGTTCATGGGTTCGGGAAAGACGATCTCGGTCGCGGGCCCCTCGGTCCTCCTCGTCTACCTCGTCATCGGCTTCATGCTCTTCTTCGTCATGCGAGCGATGGGCGAACTGCTCCTGTCGAACCTGGAATACAAGAACTTCAGCGACTTCGCCGGTGATCTGCTCGGACCGTGGGCCGCCTTCTTCACCGGCTGGACCTACTGGTTCTGCTGGGTCGTCACCGGTGTCGCCGACGTCGTCGCGATCGCCCACTACGTCGCCTTCTGGTGGCCGCAGCTGCCCCTGTGGATCCCCGCGATCATCTGCATCCTCGTCCTCGTCGGCCTCAACCTGCCCACCGTGAAGTCCTTCGGTGAGACGGAATTCTGGTTCGCCATGGTCAAGATCGTCGCGATCCTCGCCCTCATCATCGTCGGCCTCGTCTTCATCCTCACCGGGTTCGAACACGGCGGAGACCGCGCCTCCTTCGCCCACCTGTGGGACCACGGCGGCTTCTTCCCCAACGGCTTCATGGGCTTCGTCGCCGGCTTCCAGATCGCCATCTTCGCCTTCGTCGGCATCGAGCTCGTCGGCACCGCCGCAGCCGAGACGAAGAACCCGCACACCACCCTGCCCAAGGCCGTGAACTCCATCCCGGTTCGCATCCTGCTCTTCTACGTCGGCGCACTCATCATCCTCATCTCGGTGCGCCCCTGGGACAGCTTCAGCGCAGACGAGTCCCCCTTCGTCGCGATGTTCGCCCTCGCCGGTCTCGCCGGGGCGGCCGGTGTGGTCAACTTCGTCGTCCTCACCTCGGCGACCTCGAGCGCGAACTCCGGTATCTACTCGACCTCCCGAATGGTCTACGGACTCTCGCTCCAGGGCGACGCTCCGAAGGCCTTCTCCCGGCTCTCGAGCCGCCGGGTGCCGCAGAACGCGCTGCTGTTCTCCTGCATGTTCCTCCTCGCCGGCGTCGTCCTCCTCTACGCCGAGGGCAGCGTCTCGACAGCCTTCACACTCGTGACCACCGTGTCCTCGCTGTGCTTCATGTTCGTCTGGACGATCATCCTGCTCAGCTACATCATCTACCGTCGCCGCCGTCCCCAGGACCACCAGCGCAGCACATTCAAGATGCCCGGCGGAGCGTTCATGCCCTTCGTCGTCCTCGCCTTCTTCGTGTTCGTGCTGTGGGCGCTGACCACCCAACCGGACACCATGGCCGCCGAGCTCGCGACTCCGGTGTGGTTCGCGGTCCTCGGTCTGTTCTACCTGCGTGTGCGCCGCAACCCCGAACACCGTGCGCTGCGTGAGGCACATCGGGCCAAGGTCGCCGAAGAGCGCCGCGCTTCGGCACCGAGCGAGCACTCACAGGTCTAAGGAACCCTCGACCCGCCGACTGCACGAGCTTCACAAGTATGGTCCGCAGGATTTCCTGGGCGATCCCCGGCGTTTTCGGCGACGAAATCACGGTGGAGTGACCAAACATTTCCCTCCAGGGGGTCTGCCGGCTACGATCCCTGCCCGGCCGGCCCTCGTCCCTGCCGGCAGGCCCTCGTCCCATGCCCGGCCGGCCCTCGTCGCCATCCACGGAGCCCAGATCAGTTCGCGTATCCCCGTCGACCCTGCAGGGTCCGCGCGATCCACGACACCGCACCGGCCAACAGCAGGAGCAGAGCGCAGAGTAAGAACGTCGACGACGACCCGAGATAGGTGAAGCCGAGTCCGCCGAGCACGCCGGCGACGGCGAGTCCGACGTCGAAGTTCATGTTCCAGGCGACGCTGGCGCGGCTGGGCGTGCTGACCGTGGCGAAGGCCATCACGAGGCTCGCCGACTGCATGGTGCCCAGCCCCAGACCGATGATGATCATCGCCGCGAACAGCGATCCGCCGTAGAGGACGACGGCGCAGACCAGGCCGATCGCGGCCAGTGCGAGACCGAGGACATTGAGCGCAAACGGCGGGAGGCGGTCGGCGATGGCCCCGGCCACGAACCGTCCGATCACCGCCGAGACCTGCATGGTCGCGATGAACAGGGCCGCACCGGCGACGTCCTGACCGGGCCCGAATCCGATGATGAGCCCGAAGACGATCATGCCGACGAGGAACGGCGAGAGCATGAGGACGAGTCCGAGCGCCTCCCCGGCCCTGCGACCTGCCCACCTCAGCGTCCGTCGCTCGTTGCGTCCCGAGCGGATGTCGACCTCGCCGTCGGTTGCGCCGTCTTTGTCTTTCCGTCGCCGAGGCTGCCGTCCGGGTACGAATCTGATGACCGTGGGGACGGCGAGCAGAAGGCAGGCACAGACGATGACACGGAAGGTCCAGAGAGGGATCGTCTCGACCAGCCACAGTCCCAGCGGAGCTCCGACCGCCGAGGCCAAGGAGGTGATTCCGCCGAAGAATCCAAGTGCTTTGCCGATGCGTCCGGGCATGGTGGTCCCGGGCACCGCCGCATTGGCCAGGACCACGAAGAGTCCGAATCCGACACCTCCGGACAGACCCGCGAGAACGAGTCCGAGCAGAACGGGAGTGACGAAGAGCCCGAGGAGCTGACCGAGGAACTGCAGGACGATGGCGAGGAGCAGGGCACCCTTGAACCCCAAAGCACGGCCGGCCCAAGGGGCGAACGGTTGGGCGGCGATGACTCCGAGCATCATCGTCGTGAGCACGGAACCGCCGGTGACGGCCGAGAGCCCGCCCGCCGCGGCGATGGAGACCATCGTCGAGTAGCTGAAGAAGAAGGCGGAGAAACCGAACATCCCCGTCCAGACCAGCCCCAGCAGCGCAGGCGTGTAAGTCCGTTGATCGTGTGGTTCGGGGCTCATATCCCGAGGTTACGACATTGCGACCGACCCGGCTGGCGTACCCGTCGGTTCCGCGCCTGCGAGCAAGGCAGTGTTCATCTGCAGGCCAGACTGTCCGTTTACCATCGGCTCATGAACTCTGCGAAACTGAACCGCACCGCCCCCAGCGGCGCCATCGATACGGCGTTCGTCCTCAAGTACGAACCCCTCTACGTCCTCAGCGACGTCGAAGCGGACCTCTTCTCCTCGATCGGACCGAAGGTGCAGACTCGGGAGTCGTATAAGCGCAAGCACTTCCTCAAGGTCGCCGAGTGGAAGGCCGTCGGCGTTCTGCCGCGGCTGGAGTCCATCGATTCTGCGGACATCGACTTCGTCACCGGTGTCGCGCTCGACGACGACACACCCAATCACCTGCGGATGTCCCTGCTGCAGATTCTGCCCGGGGTGGGCGTTCCACTGGCCAGCACGCTGCTGACCGTGGTCAATCCGAAGAAGTTCTCCATCATGGACACCCGGTCGCTGTCCGTACTGCACGACCACGGTCTCGTGCCTACGGACAACCCGACCGCCATGGACTATCAGACCTACCGCAAGCTCATGAAGTCCCTGGCGAAGGGCGCCAGCTGCGCTCCGCTCGACCTCTACCGAGCCCTCATCGCCTATTCGCGGGGCCAGCAGGACTGAGCCTGCCTCATGCGGCCAGATCCAGCAGCATCGTCCGTCATTGACCGATGTCGGTGCCGCCGACATCGTCCTCAGCTTCGTCACCGCGGCCATGGCCCTGGCACACGCGCTCCATCTGTTCGTCATCGAACTCGCCTTCCAACGCCGAGGCGACTGAGGCCAGAGACTCGAAGCTCGCCGAGGCGGGCCTGCATCACTCTGTAAGGGTCCAGCCTGCCTGGAGCGCGGGGATCACCTCGTTGCGGGTCAGCGGCGCGAACTGACGGTTCTCGTCATCGGCCGGGAGCGGATCGATCGGGAACCAGCCGACCTCGGCGATCTCGGCCAGATGCGCCGTGTCGTCGACATCGAGTTCAGCGGGCAGGCCCTCGTAGCAGAACACATCGCCGATCACCCGATGGTCGGCCTCGTTCGCGGCAGCGGCAGAGAACCGACCCAGGGATGTCAGCCGCTGCCTGTCGAGCCGCAGACCGAGTTCCTCGGCGATCTCGCGAATCACCGTCTCCTCGGCGCTCTCCCCTGGCTCGGGTTTGCCTCCGGGAAGCATGAACGATGTGGTTCCCGCCTTGCGGACCATGAGCAGTTCGGGCCGTTCGGGGTGGAGGAGGACGAGGGCGGAGACGTGGATGTCGTTCATGCCGACCACACCCCGGAAGCACCTCGGCGGTGGGAATCGAGCAGATGCGTGTCGACCATGCCGATCGCCTCCATGAGCGCATACATCGTGGTGGGTCCGACGAACCGGAACCCTCTCTTCTTCAACGCCTTCGACAGCGCCACGGATTCGGGGCCGGTGGTCGGAATCTCGGCGAGGGTGCGCGGACGCGGAGTCTCATCCGGCTGGAACGACCAGAGGAACTCGTCGAGTCCGCCGTCTTCGCGCAGTTCGATCACGCGGGCGGCGTTGTTGATGCACGCTTCGATCTTGCCGCGGTGCCGGATGATGCCGGCGTCTGCCAGCAGTGCCTCGATCTCCGGTTCTCCGAACCGGGCGACGGCCTCAGGATCGAAGCCGGCGAAGACCTCACGGAAGCGATCGCGTTTCTTCAGGATCGTCAGCCACGACAGTCCCGCCTGGAACCCTTCGAGGCTCATCCGCTCGAACAGTCCTGCCTCATCGTGGATGGGCATGCCCCATTCGCAGTCGTAGTAGCTCAGCAGCGCTGGGTCGCCGTAGGCCCACGGTGTCCGCGCCAGCCCGTCGTCGCCGACGACCACCCCGCCGGGCTCACTCGAATCCGGTTCTTCGCCCATCAGTCCTCACCGTGGGCGATGTTCTCCTGCATCTGCAGGAATCCGACGTGGCGTTCGTACTTGTCGAGCACGTCGTTGATGAGCTGGTCCTTCGTGTAGCCCATGATGTCGTAGCCCTGGCCGACACCGCCGTCGAGGTAGACCTCCATCCGATAGTAGTCCTCGGTGCCGCGGGGCACGTGGCCGCCGAAGGACGGGACGCTGACCTTCCGCGGCCACACCTGGTACCGGAACGGGAACTGTCCCTCGCCGTCGACTTCGAGTTCGATGAGCTCTCCGTCGTCGACGAACTGCCCCTCGGAATCGACGCGACCGCAGCGGGCGGAGATTCCTCGGTCCTCGAGTTCCGCGGCGACCTCGCCGAGAGTGGGGACAAGAGTCTTCTCGACGAAGCCTTCGGCCTTGGACTTGTTCGGGAACGACAGCACCCGGCCGAGCTGACGCTGCCAGGACTCGTGCCCTTGGCCGGAGGCGGAGCGGCGTGCCAGAGAGGCGGGCAGGCTCTGGTCGATGATGTCGACGCGATGGGCTTCGATCCGCAGCGCTCGGTAGAGGCCGATCATCACGAGGATGACGACGAAGGCGAACGGCAGCCCCATGATCACCGTCGCGTTCTGCAGTGCGCCGATGCCGCCGACGATGAGCATCGCGATCGTCAGGGCACCGGTCAGCAACGCCCAGAAGATCCGCAGACCGGCCCGTCCGTCGTGCTGCGGGCTCGGCAGATGCGAGGACAAATTCGCCATCACCAAGGCAGCGGAGTCTGCCGAGGTGACGTAGAAGAGCAGTGCGGTCAGCGTGGCAACTGCGGCAACGATGACGAATGCCGGGTAGTGAGAGAGCAGCTGGTAGAAGCCGCCTTCCGGGAAGAGGATCGTGTCCTCGCCGAACTTCTTGTTCCCGCTGCGGATGATGTCGAGCGCCGAGTTCCCGTAGATCGAGATCCACATGAAGATGTAGATGAACGGGATCGTCAGCGTGCCGATGACGAACTGGCGGATGGTCCGACCCCGCGAGATGCGTGCGAGGAAGAGGCCGACGAACGATGCCCAGGCGATCCACCAGGCCCAGAAGAACAGGGTCCAGTCGGTCATCCATGTTCCGGTGTCCTCGAAGGCGAAGGTCTGACCGACCATGTCCGGGAAGAGGCGGACGAAGTCGGCGACGTTGAGGACGAAGGCGTTGAGCAGGAACTTCGTGTTGCCTGCCACGAGCACCCAGATGCTCAGCGCGATCGCGAGGAAGACGTTGAGGATGGAGAGGAACTTGATGCCCTTGTCGACACCGGAGACCGCGGAGAGTGTGGCCACACCGACGCCGACGACGACGATCCCGATCTGCGCAGCGGTGCCGACGGGCAGGCCGAAGACCTGGTTGAGTCCGACGTTGACCATGACCACGCCGATGCCCAACGAGGTGGCCACGCCGAAGATCGTACCGAGCAGGGCGGCGAAGTCGACGGTGTCACCGAGGGTGCCCTGTACCCGCTTGCCGAAGATCGGGGCGAGCGCGGACCGGATCGCCAGGGGCATGTTCATCCGGTAGGCGAAGTAGGCCAGGGCGATACCCATGAGGGCGTAGAGTCCCCAGCCGCTCAGTCCGTAGTGGAAGAGGGTCCACACTGTGGCTTCTCGTGCGGCATCGACCGTTTCGGGTTCGGTGCTCGGCGGGGTGAGGTACTGGGTGACGGGTTCGGCGACCGCGAAGAACATGAGGTCGGTGCTGATGCCGGCGGCGAAGAGCATCGACGCCCACGCGAGGAGTCCGTATTCGGGCTTCGAGTGCTCGGGCCCGAGCTTCGTCGAGCCGTAGCGGGAGGCCGCGAGGTAGATGACGAAGACGAGGACGATCGCGACGAGGAGGACGTAGAACCAGCCGAACCAATCGGAGGTCCAGCCGACCACGGCGCCGAGGACGGTCTCGGCGTTGGTCGGGGCGAAGAAGGCCCACAGGGTGATGGCCAGGGTGCCGACCGCCGCGGCGATGAACACCCGCCAATTCACCGGCGGCAGTGAGATCTTCCCCCCTGACTTCTGCTCTCCGGTGGAACTGTCCACTGTCGCTGTCATCTGTCTGCTCCTTCTTCGGACGCGGCGGCGTCCTCCGCATACACGGACTTCTGCTTCATCGGAATGGGGCGATCCACCCGGACGGAATCTCCGGGTGCGGCCAGTCTTGGACGCTATCACACTGCACACCCGTGCCGAGGTGCTCGCGTCAGACTGCGTCCGAACTGAGATATGCGGCCACCGCGTGGGCGAGCGCCGAGAATTCAGGGCACAGACATGACGAACGCCCACACCGAGGTGGGTGCGGGCGCTCATCACAGGTATCAGCCGACGAGGAGGTGGTCGACCTTCATCGCCGAGGCGGCCGTGTCAGTCCTGCTTGTACACGAGCTGCTTGTTGACGAACTCGTCCATCGCCAGCGGTCCGAGCTCACGGCCGACCCCGGAGCGCTTGACTCCGCCGAAGGGCAGGAACTCGCGCGTTCCCTCGGGAGCGTTGAGGAACACCATGCCCGAATCGATCTGCGAGCCGACGCGTTCGGCCCGTTCGACGTCACCGGAGAACACGGCGGCACCGAGACCGAACGGGGTGTCATTGGCCAGTTCGACGGCTTCCTCTTCGCTGCCGACCTTGTAGACGATGACAGCGGGACCGAAGAGCTCCTCGTAATACCCGCGCATGCCCTTCTCGACTCCGGTGAGCACGACGGGTTCGACGTAGGCGCCGCCTCCGTCGTACTTCTTGCCGCCCGCCAGCAGGGTCGCGCCCTGGCTGACGGTGTCCTGGACCTGTTCGATGAAGCGGTCGGCCGCGGCCACCGAGGACAGTGGGGACAGGCGGGAACCCTCCTCACCCGGCGTCGCAGGGGTGCGCTTCTTGGCCTCCTCGGTGATGGAGGAGACGAAGTCGTCGTAGAGGTCGTCCATGACGATCATCCGCTTGGGCGAGTTGCAGGCCTGGCCGGTGTTGCCCATGCGGGTGTTGAAGAACGTCTTCGCGGACTCCTTGACGTCGGCGGAGTCGAGGAGGATGTAGGGGTCGGAACCGCCGAGCTCGAGGACGACCTTCTTGAGGTTCTTGCCGGCCTCGGCGGCCACGGCCGCACCTGCCCGTTCGGAGCCGGTCAGCGAGACGCCGTGGTTGCGCGGATCGGGCAGGATGAGGTCGGCGACCTGCTCGTTGCTCGCGTAGATGTTGATGTACGCACCCTCGGGCAAGCCGGCCTCGATGAAGATCTCCTCCATGATCTGGGCCGAGCGGGGGCACTGCGGGGCGTGCTTGAGCAGGATCGTGTTGCCCAGTGCCAGGTTCGGTGCGGCGAAGCGCGCGACCTGGTAGTAGGGGAAGTTCCACGGCATGATGCCCAGCAGCGAGCCGACGGGCTTGCGGCGGATCATGGCGGTGGCGTCCTTGGGTCCGCGCAGGGGTTCATCGGCCATGAACGCCTCGGCGTTGTCGGCGAAGTACTTGTAGATGAGGCTGCACAGGCCGACCTCGCCCTTGCCTTCGGGCACGGCTTTGCCCATTTCGAGCTGGATGACCTCGGCGAGCTCTTCGGCGCGTTCGGAGTAGATCTCCGCGACGCGGGCGAGGATCGTCGCCCGTTCGGCCACGGTGGTCCGGCTCCACTCGGTGAAGGTCGTCGCCGAACGATCGAGGGCGGCGAGGATCTCGGAATCGGTGGCGGTGGCGAACTCTTCGGCGACTTCGCCGGTCGCCGGGTTGGTCACACGGTACGCGGTGGTGGTCATGGCTGTCCTCGTTTCGATTCGGGGTTGTGCCTCGGTCACCATCAAACCTATGACCGATTCCCGGCGTCGGCAATGCTCATCTCACCTCCCGGGTGAGTTGTTGAGCATCTTGTCAGCGGGCGCCGGGCCGACTCACCCGGTGACGCCGGTGACCTCGTCGGTGGCATGCGGCAGTTCGGCGGTCTTCTCCACCTTCCCGGTGCCGAGGTCGACGATGTGGATCTCCGACTTCTCCGGATCGGACACGTACGCCTTCTCCCCCTGCACGAACAGGGTCGGCCGGGCCTGCTGCCAGTCGACCGGTTCCTTCCAATCGTCGATGACGGGGTATTCCTCGTCGATGTCTCCGGACTTCGGATCGATGACCCGCAGCTTCCCATCCGTGCCGAGGACGAGGGCCTCACCATCGGGACCGCGACCCAGCGAGCGGAAGCTGTACGAAGCGCCGAGGTCGACGAGCTTCATCGTGCCCGCCTCGGTGTCGGTGAGGCTGATGCGCTCAGGACGTTCGAGTTCGGCGTCCTCGTCGACCTTGTAGTCGCCGAGCACGACCGGAGACTCGTCGCTGCCCTGCTGGTTGCCGATGCGCCCGTAGTCATCCTTCGCATCGACTTTGCTGAATTCTCCGTCCTTGTACAGCAGTATTCCGTCCTCACAGCCGAGAGCGATGGCCTCGTTCTGGGCCGCCGCCTCACCGTGGATGCCGGGGCAGTCCTCGCTGCGGGCGGTCTCCTTTCCTTCGGCGTCGACGACCTTCGCCCCGGAGCGTTCCTCTTCCGTGCCGATGGTGTGCAGGGTCGATCCGTCCTCGAGTCTGACCGCGACCCCGTGGTGCGGTTCCTCGGCCTCGATGACCTGCGGGTCCGGTGCGCCCTCGGCGAAGGCGTCGGTGTCGAAGGTCTGGATCTTGCCGTCCCCGTCGCCGAAGAGGACTGTCGTCCCACCGTGTCGGACGACGTGCCCGGGAGTGTCGGTCTCGTAGACAGTGTCGGTCAGAGCAGGCGCTGCGGCGTAGCTGTGCGTGTGGTCGCCGTGTTCCTCGGTCCAGACCCCGGCGTCGAAGAGCCGGAATCCTTCGGCCACTGAGACCATCACATGGCGTGAGTCGCCGACGGGGTTGACCCTGTTGAAGCCTTCGAGCTTCGTATCGTCGATGACCTCGAGTGTCGTCGCGTCGAGCGTCATGATTCCACCGTCATAGGTGGTCACCAGGCGCGGGGCCGGCGCATCGAGTTCCTCGGCGTCCTCTGCCCCGGCTTTTTCACCGCTGTGTTCGTCGTGACCGGCCCGGTTGAGGTCGTCGGTCTCTTCCCCGCCGGTGCCGCATCCGGCCAGCAGCAGGGTCGCGGCGAGGGCCGCAGATGCGGAGCCGATGACAGTGCGGTGTGGCCTCATCATTGGTGTTCTCATTTCCTCTGTTCTCTCTTCTTCTCTGTTGTGGATTTCAACTTTCGGGTGCCAGCCCCGCGGCGATGGCCTCGGCGTTGGCTTTCTGCATGTCGATGTAGGTCGCGGCGTCACCGTCGGCCCCGGTCAGCGACTCCGAATACAGAGCCACCACCTCGACGTCGGTATCGACCTCTCCGGAGAGCGCCTCGGCGAGCTTCTGCGGTTGGGAGGAGTCGGCGAAGATCGTCGGCACGCCTGCTTCCTCGATCGTTCGGGCGAGCTCCTCGAGGTCGGCCGCCGAGGGTGAGGCCAGCGTCGTGCCGCTGGGCAGGACCGCGCCGATGACGTCGAAGTCGAAGCGATCGGCGAAATAGCCGAATACGTGGTGGTTGGTCACGAGCCTGCGACGGTCTGACGGAATCGCCGCGGTCATGTCCGCGATCTCGGCATCGAGGTCTCTCAGCTGGTCCCGGTACGTGTCTGCGGAATCGGCGACCTGCGCGGCGATGTCACTCTCGACCTGTTCTGCCAGGGTGTCCTCGATGGCATCGACGGCGGTGAGCATGCGTTGCGGGTCGGTCCAGAAGTGCGGATCCGCCTGGCCTGAGTTCTCCCCGCTGCGGTAGTCGAGCGGATCGACGTGCTCGCCGACCTCGAGCACCTCGACGCCCTCGCTGCGGGCATTGTCGAGGTTGGAGTTCAGTCCCTCCTCGAGCCCGAGGCCGTTGGACACGATGAGATCCGCCGACTCCATCTGCCCGGCTTCCTTCGCCGAGATCCCGAAGGAATGGGGATCGGCATTGGGTTTCATCAGCACCGTCACCTCGGCGGATTCACCGACGACATTGCGCACGACATCGCCGAGGATGTTCGTCGTCACGACGATGCGCGGGGTCTCCTGCCCGGTCGAGCAGGCCGAGAGCGCGGCAGTGAGGCCGAGGACGAGCGTCGCAGCGATCGGCCGAGCGTGCGCTCCGGATCCCCGCGGACCACGCAGGTATCCGCGGTACGCGCTCCCGCGCCTCGCTCTCCGGCCGCTCATCGACCGGTGACCGCGAGCGCGGCCGGGGTTCCGCCGACGTCGAAGCTGCGCGCCTCGCGCAGTCCGTCAGCTTGGTCGAGCTCGAGGACGGCACCGGAACTCGGGTCGCTGACATACGTGCGCTCACGGTCGACGACGACGTCGGGACCGGCACCATGCCCCTCGGCAGGCGCATTCGGCACGTCGATGAGGTTCTTCTTCTCCGCCTCTCCCGACTCCGGATCGATCGAATATGCGGTGCCGTCGGCGTCGAGGGCGACCACCGCGGAGTCGTCGCCGGCCACCGAGGCGGCGACCACCTCGGCGCCGGTGTCGGCATACGTCCAGCCACCGGACTTCGCATCGAACAGGCCGATTCCATGGTCATCGAGAGGCGCGGCGGCGAGGTCGCGGCCGACCTCCACCGACCACGCTCGGGAACCGTCGGCCTCATCAGGGTAGGGCACGAGCTCTGCGCTGAGCTCCTCGTCGAATGTCATCAGTCCCTCGGCGCAGGCGAAGGCGGGACCCTCTCTGGTGACCCCGGCGCCGTGGATCTCCGCGCAGTCCTCATCGACGGGCGAGGCAGCGCCCTTCTCGTCGTAGACGGCGAGTGAGGACGGCAGATCCTCCGACGATTCGCCGGGAACGGTGGAGATCAGGTGGTCTTCGAAGGGCACCGCGACACCGTGGTGGGGACCTGGCCGGATGGTGCCGAGCTGCTCGGTCTTCCCATCGCCGAGCCCACCGCGGTCGAGCAGCTTCGCGCGCCCCTCCCCGTCGAAGAAGAGGGCGACCCCCGTGCCGGCCGAGACGATATGGGCGGGATCGGCTCCGGTGACCGCGTCGAGCGCTGTCGGTTCGGCGCGATAGTAGTGCTTATGGTCGCCGTGGTCGACGGTCCAGACTCCCGTGTCGACGGGCGTCACGGTTCCGGCCTCCTGGTCGGCGAGGTAGAGGTAGCGGTCATCCGCGCCCGCGAGTGAGGTGTTCGCGGAGGCGGGCACCTCGAGCACGGTCTCCTCGCTGAGCAGATCGAGGATCCTCACGGCCCCTGACTCCGAATCGCTGACGCTCAGGCGCAGCTGCGGTTCGCTCGCCTCCTCGGCTCCTTCGACATAGCCGTGCGGGGTCGCGGAGCCGGTGTCGGATCCGTCTGTCGGCGGGGAGGCATTCTGACATCCGACGAGCAGTGCGGCGGCCGCGACGATCGATGCGGCGGCGGGAGTCGGCAGGTTCTTCATAGCCACTTTCTATTGATATTTATTCTCATTACCAATGAGATACTAGCGCACCACGAAGCCGCTTCGCGACGAGAACGAGAAAGAACGCCCCGACGGCGATCAGCGCGATCGTCGCCCCGGCCGAGGTCCCCGAATGCCAACTGACCACCAACCCCGCAAAGGTCGCGACCGCACCGAGGACGGCCGCGGCGACCATCATCACCCCCACCCGCCTGAACAGAAGGAAGGCCGTGGCAGGCGGACCGATGAGCAGACCGAAGACGAGCAGTGTGCCGACGACCTGGAAGGACGCGACCACCGCCAGCGCCGTGAGGATGAGCATCGCCGCATGCGCGCAACCGGGCCGCATACCCAGAGTGGCCGCCTTGCGCTCATCGAAGGCCAGCGCGAGGAAGGGGCGTCGCAGCAGAATGCAGGCCAGCACCCCGAGGCACGTCGCCGCACCGAGGATCACGAGATCGACCCAGCGGACGCCGAGCACATCCCCGAACAGAAAGGCGGTGAGGTCGACAGCGAAGGACTGCGAATGGGAGACGATGACGACGCCGAATGCGAGCATGCCGACGAACAGCAGTCCGATGCTCACGTCCTGCGACAACTTCGACTCGCGCGCAACCCAGGTGATGCCGGCGGCCATGACCAGGGCACTGACCGCTGCACCGATCATCAGATGCCCCCCGAGCAGGGCTGCGATCGCCACCCCCGGGAGCATGCCGTGGGACATCGCATCCCCGAAGAATGCGAGTCCGCGCAGCACCACCCACGTGCCGATGCAGCCGCAGAGAACGGCCGCGAGAACGCCGGCGATGAGCGCGCGGAGGACGAAGGAGGCGCCGAATGGCTCGAGGAGGAATTCCATTCCTGTGATGATAGTCGTTATCATTATCGAATGAACACTTCGCCGCTCGCTGTCGACGTCACGGGCGTGACCTGCCACTACGGAGGGCATCTCGCCGTCGGTGCCATCGACCTGCACATTCCGGCAGAAGCGATCACCGCTCTCGTCGGCCACAACGGCTCCGGCAAGTCCACAGTGCTCATGGCGCTGGCAGGACTGCTGCGCCCGAGCGCCGGGACCATCACGGGCCGCCCTGCCGAGATCGCCTTCGTCACCCAGCACAGCAGTGCTCCGGACCATCTGCCGATCACCGTCAGGCAGACGGTCGAGATGGGCCGCTGGAGGGCCACGGGCCTCTTCGGCCGCCTCAGCCGGAGAGATCGGGGGATCGTCGACGACTGCCTCGAGCGGCTGAGCATCTCCGATCTTGCCGACCGACGCCTCGGCGGACTCTCCGGTGGGCAGCGGCAGCGCACGCTCGTCGCTCAAGGATTGGCCCAGGAAGCGCCCCTGCTTCTCCTCGACGAGCCGTTGGCCGGCGTCGATTCCCAGGCCGTCGCGCTCATCGGGCGAGCGATCGAGGGAGTGCGTTCCGAAGGGACGACGATCGTCCTCGCCACCCATGACGAGGAACAGGCCCACTCCGCGGATCAGGTGGTCCGACTGCACCACGGGTCCGTTGCCGAGGTGCGCACACGGCACCGGAAACCCGACTCAGAGGCACTCACACAGCAGTGACGACTGCTACGGTGAGCCTATGGCCAGTGTGACTGAACTCGTGAAGCGCTACTACACCACCGTCGACGCCGGAGATGCCGATGCCACCTCGGCGCTGTTCGCCGCCGATGCCAGCTATGACCGCCCTGGCTACCCGACGATGATCGGGCAGCAGATCACCGACTTCTACCACGGCGAGCGCATCATCGAATCCGGTGCGCACTCGCTCCAGGAGATCCTCGTCGAAGGCGATCGCGCTTCCAGCCGAGGCGTGTTCAGCGGTCGTCTCAAGGACGGGTCGGAGACCTCGGTGGGCTTCGCCGACTTCTTCCTCTTCGACACCGAGGGACTCATCGCCGAACGGACGACGTACTTCTACCAAGCAGCGGTCTGAGGCTCAGGCCGTCGGCGAACGTGGGTCGCAAACGGACATTTCTGAGCCCGAGAAGTATCCGATAGTGACCTATATTCGGGTCGCCTGAGCCTCAGACGTCGTGGCCGCGGGCTTCGAGCACCGCGCGCTGGATCCGATCACGGACCTCGGCGGCCTGCGGGGTCGGGGTCGGCCCGTAGGCCTCCTCGACCTGCTCGAAGACCTCCCCCATCGCTGATGGGTCGACATCGACGGGCAGATCCTCGATCGCGGCGAAGGCCGGACCGATGTGGTCCATGAACCCGCGGATGCCGGCCGGTCCACCGCCGAAGTGCATGCCTTCGAACTGGCCGACGGCCGACCACCGCAGACCCAGCGAATTCTTCATCACCGTGTCGAGCCCCTCGGCAGTGACAACGCCGTTCTGCACGAGCGCAATGGCCTCCTTCATCAGCGCATTCTGCAGTCGGTTGCCGACGAATCCGCGGATCTCCTGCTTCAGCACCACCGGCTCGCGCCCGCAGCTGCGGTAGAACGAGACCGCCGCGTCGATGGCCGCAGACGAGGTCGCCGGTGCCGGCACCACCTCGACGAGCGGCATGAGATGCGGCGGATTGAACGGGTGTCCGACGATCACCCGCGCCGCGGCAGCCGCGTCGAGGTGCTCGGCGATGAACGAGGCCGGGATCGTCGACGAGGACGTCGCGAACACGGCATCGGCCGGAGCCGCCTCGGCGATCTGGGCGAACAGCGCCGGCTTCGCGTCCGGATCCTCCGGCCCGGATTCCTGCACGAATGACGCCCCGGCGACGGCCGTCGCAACGGAATCGGCAGCCTCGATGCGTCCGATCTGCGTGGCCGACTCATTCTGGGACGACGCGGCTGCCGTGACATCGGCCTGGAGGCCGGCGACCACCTCGGCGAGGTCATCACGAGGGTCGAAGACCTGCACCGTGTACCCGCTGCGCGCGAAGAGGAAGGCGAACGAGCGGCCGATGGTTCCGACCCCGATGACAGCGACAGAAGAGCTCATGCATCCAGGTTATACCTGCCCGAGACGACGGTCTCGGATACCTTTGGCGGCTGAGGTGTGTCCGCCCCATGATCGGCACTGTCTCCCGTCGACCGTGGTCGAATCGTTGCCGTCCGCACCCGGCCACGGAGCCGGGTCGGTGGCACAATTACACCATGAGCGCGAATGCAGGACTGCGAACAGTGGACTCGGAGATCATCGCCCTGGCCGAGGACGAATTCGCCGCCGCGGCCGAGACCGCAGGCATCGAGGTGCGCGAGATCCACACCGCCGAGGAGGCGGCCCGGGCCTCTCTGCTGCTCGATGAGGTCTGGAGCGTCGACGAGACCGGCTCGACCGTGTTCGAACCCAGCCTCATCATCGCCTTCGCCCACGCGGGCAACTACGTCTCCGCCGCCTACAGCGTCGACGACCCGGAAGAGATGATCGGCGTGACCATCGGCTTCTTCGGCCGGCCCTTGGGCACCGTCATGCACTCGCACATCGCCGGCGTGCGCCACCAGGTCATCGGCCGCGGAGCCGGATCGGCGATGAAGCTGCACCAGCGCCTCTGGTGCCTCAACCTCGGCATCACGGAGATGACCTGGACCTTCGATCCGCTGGTCGCCCGCAACGCCTACTTCAACTTCCAGCGCCTCGGCGTCGGGATGGTCGAGTACCTCGAGGACTTCTACGGTCAGATGCGCGACGGGGTGAACTCCGGGCAGGCCAGCGATCGGATGATGGTGTCCTGGCCGCTCGACCGTCCGGCACGGGCCTCGGTCGCCGATGCCGGTTCCGCCTTCTCCTGCCTGCGCGCCGATGATGACGGCGAGCCCCTGCTCAGCGAAGTCCCGAAGGAGACCGAGGTCGTCTCGCTCGACTTCCCCTTCGACATCGAGGACCTGCGCGGTCAGGATGCGGAGCTGGCCGGCCGCTGGCGCATGGCGCTGCGGACCTCGCTGACGGGCCTCGTCGGCGACGGCTGGGTCGTCGACACGTGCCTCAAGGGCGGGACCTACCTGCTCCACCACCCCTGAGCATTTCACCTGCTCTTCCTCGAGACAACGGTGCAGCGCCGAGACACCGCTGCACACACAGTGGTCTCGGCGCTCCACCGTGGTTTCGGCTGAACCACCCGGGCCAAGGGCTTGAAACAACCGGGTACTCACCTTAAGCGCGCAGACTACAAAGTTGATATTTTGCTGACGTAGAATAGTATTTGATGCTATTTGGTTGCATTTGATGATCCATTGCGCCACACTTGGTTCATGTTCCGGACCGTGACGCGGGTCGAACTCAGCGAACTCGATATGCCTCGTGCTGACCTTGCAGAGGCCTTGAAATGCTGCCTCAAGAAGGTGCGCAAGGGCCACTACATCATCAAGTCGAACTGCCCGAACTCTCACGTCGACACCATTCGCCACTTGCTCAGAGAGCCTGGCATCACATTTCCCACATTCCGCGGCGACATCAGAGACGATGCAGAGAAGCTGCGCATGAGCATCGCCACTCGGCGGGACTCTTTACTGCCCGAAGACGCCTTTTCGCACATGTCAGCCGCCCTGCTGCATGGTCTCGACCCCGTTGAGGTCGGAACGGAAAGGGTGGAGGTCACCCGCCCTGCCTACTCTCGTGCATACTCGGACCTCTTGTTCTACGCTCGCGACCTTGCTGAGGACGATGTCGACCACACCCTCGGCTATCCAGTGACCACGCTGGACAGGACTCTTGCTGACATTGCTCTCGATCACCCACTCGAAGTATCGGTGCCCCTGATCTCGGAGGGGCTGAGAGAACGCCACATCAACAGGGAGTCACTCCTGCCGAGGCTCGCTCCGGGTCGTCGCGGCCGGAAGCGCGCCCTCCTCGCACTCGAGCTCGCAAGTGAACTCCACGAATCAGGAGCGGAGGCGTACTGCGCGGTCAAGTTCCACCGACACGGCATCACCGGAATGACGCCCCAGGTCACTGCCTACTCCTCGACAGGAGCATTCATCGGCCGGAACGACTTTCGCCATGAGAAGGCCCTCGTCGTCGTGGAAGTCCATGGGGTCGGCAAGTATTACATGCATCCCGATGGCCCCAACGCGGCCGCACGCCAGAATCACCAGCGCAATATGAACCTCGTCAATGCCGGGTTCAAGGTTTTCAACCTCACGTTCGGCGACCTCTTCAGACCCAAGATCTTCGAGCAGATCAAATGGGCCATCACCCAGGCCCTTGAACACGAAAACCACTGATCCCAAACATTGATGAACCTCGAGACAACGGTGGAGCGCCGAGACTACTGTGCACACAGCGTTGTCTCGGCGCTCCACCGTGGTTTCGGCTGAATCGCCCGGATAACGGGCTTGTTGCAACCCAGCCCTGCCCTGCCCAGCGAGGCAGGAATCAACTCAGCTCACTTCTCGTCCCACTCCTTGCGCAGCAGCTTCTTGTCCAGCTTGCCCACCGAGGTGCGGGGGAGTTCGTCGACGACGTTGACCTCATCGGGCATCTGCCACTTCGCGAACCGCTCACCAAGCGTTTCGATGATGTCCTCACGGGTCACCTCGGCGCCGTCATTCGCCACGACGTAGGCCACGGGGCGCTCATCCCACTTCGCGTCGGGGACGCCGATGACGGCGGCTTCCTTGACGTTCGGATTGTCGAGGATGCCGTTCTCCATGTCGATCGAGGAGATCCACTCGCCGCCGGACTTGATGACGTCCTTGAGGCGGTCGGTGATCTTGAGGTAGCCGTTCTCGTCGATGACGCCGACGTCGCCCGAGCGCCACCAGCCGTCGAGGAACCGCTCGGAGTTGTCCGGCAGCTGGTAGTACGACTCGGTGATCCAGGGTCCGCGCATGAGGATCTCGCCCATCGACTTCCCATCGCGCGGCAGCTCCTCACCGGTGGGATCGACGATCTTGAGGTCGACGCCGATGATCGGCAGGCCCTGCGAGCGCTTGAGGTCCCAGCGCTCCTCCTCGTCCAGGTCCATGCCGGGCTTGAGCTTCCAGTTCGTCGTGGCCAACGGGGTCGTCTCGGTGGCACCGTAACCGTGGATCACCTCGGCGCCGGTGATCTCCTTGAACCCGCGCATCATCGACAGCGGGGGCTCCGAGGATCCGGACACGAGGCGGACTCCGCTGAGGTCGGGCGGCTGCGGCATGTTCTTCATCATCGCGAGCATCGGGGCGAAGATCGCCGGTGCACCGTTGGCCAGGGTGACGCCCTCTTCGATGAAGGCCTGGCCGATCGCGCCGAATTCCTCGGCCGCGAACTTGCCCGGCAGTACGAGCTTGGCACCAGCGGCCACGGCGTTCTGCGGGAAGCCCCAGGACAGGACGTGGAACATCGGGGTGATCGGCATGACGCAGTCGTCGAAGTCGGCGTGGAGTGCCGCGAGCCCGCCCATGGTGTGCAGGTAGATCGAGCGGTGCGAGTAGTACACGCCCTTCGGTCGGCCGGTGGTGCCGGTGGTGTAGCCGGCGTAGGCGGCGGTCTTCTCGTCGACGACGGGCCAGTCGTAGGTCTCGGGCTTGTCGGCGATGAGGTCCTCGTAGAAGACGACGTTGTTCAGGCTCGTCTCGATCTCGGACGCGGGCTTGTCGGTCATGACGACCCAGCCTTTGACGTCGAGCTTCGGAGCGAGTGCCTCGGCGACGTGGAGCAGCGATTCGTCGACGAAGATCCAGTCGGACTTCGAATGGCTGACGACGTAGGCGAGGTCTTCGGGCGCGAGGCGCAGGTTGAGCTGGAGCATGGTCGCGGCGACGCCGGGGACGGAGAAGTAGAGCTCGAGGTGGCGGCGGGAGTTCCAGTCGATGACGCCGACCATGGAGCCGGCGCCGACGCCGAGTTCGTCGAGGCCGTGCGCCAGTTGGGCCATGCGCTTGAATTCCTCGGCGTAGTTCGATCGGCCCCACGAGCCGTCGGAGCGGCGGTAGACGACTTCGGACTGGCCGAAGACCGTGGCCGCATGCCTGATGAGGGTGGTGGTGTTGAGTTGGTAGCTGTCGCCGAGGGTGGATGGAATGCCAGTGAGCATGAGACTCCTTCGTTCGTGCTGAGCCGCAGGAAAACCGCTGGGTTCGCCTGCAACGGGTGGGTATTGCCGTCAGACTATCGGCTCCAGTGATGCCGATCACATCCGGTGGGGCAGGTGTTATCAATCAGAGACCCGACGCCGAGGCGGGGCGGGGGCGGGATTTCGCCGAGGCGGGGCGGGGTTCCACTCCGGCCGCGCCGGACCCCATGACTCGCCGAGGCGGGGGCGGGGATCACTCGCCGGTGAACGTCGGGGTGCGCTTCTCGAGGAAGGCGGCGACGCCCTCGACGAAGTCCTGCGAGGCTCGCAGCCGTGCCTGTCCCTCGACCTCGCGAGAGAAGGCGCCGTCGAGTTCGGTGAGGGTGGCATCGTTGATCGCGGCCTTGGCCGCGGCCATCGCCTGGGGTGCTCCCTTGGCCCACGCCGCAGCGAGCTCGGACGCGCGGGTGAGGTGTTCGCCGGCGGGCACGACTTCGCTGGCCAGTCCCCAGTCGAAGGCGTCGGCGGCGGGCAGCTTCTCCCCGGTCAGAGCCAGGCGCAGGGCACGGTGCCGACCCGCCGAGGCGGCGACGAGTGCCGTGGCACCGCCGTCGGGCATGAGGCCGATCTTCGTGAAGGGGAGCATGAGATAGGATTTCTCGCTCATGACGAGGTAGTCGCAGGCCAGGGCGAATGAACAGCCGATGCCGGCGGCCGGTCCGGAGACCGCTGCGATCGTGGGCACGGAGGCGTCGATGAGGCTGCGGATGATCGCATTCGCCTGGTCGAGTTCGATCCCCTGCCTCTCGGCGACTCCGCCCTGCAGATCGGCCCCGGAGCTGAATGCGCGGTCGTTGCCGGTGAGGACGATGGCCTGAGTGTTCGCCTCCGCCTCTCTCACGGCGTCGCCGATGGCCAGCACCGACTCCTGCGTGAGGGCGTTGAGACTCTCCGGCCGGTTGATGGAAATCGTGGTGACGCCACCACTGACGCTGACGAGAACGCTGTCGGACAATGCGACTCCTTACGTGGCAGCCCGGCGGCCGTGTGAGTGGTCGATGCGGGCGGCTGTTGGCACTTCTGCTTCCATGCACCCCACGGGCGCACGTGCTTCCACCGCCACTTTAACGTACGTTAAGTTGATCTGCGTCACACGCCTGGACGCCGGACCGACCTATTCTTGCGAATCGGAGAGACAGGGTCACGACACCCGCGCCGGTCTCCCCTCCGGGAGGCATGCCGCGCCGGCCTCAGCGCAGGGTCGCGTCCAGCTGAACGGAAGTGAGTTCGCGGTCGGCGAAGACGAGTCGGATGGCCGCAGGGTCCGGGTTGCCGGCATCCGGTGCCCGATGGACGAGATCGAAGCCGAGCTTGCGGGCGACCTGCGCCGAGGCGGTGTTGTGCTCGAGCAGATACGCCACGACCGGTAGCTCGGCGTCGATGAGGGCGGCGTCGTCGATGGCGTCGCGGGAGACCGCGGTCGCCAGTCCCCTCCCCTGTGCCTCGGGGCGGAACCGGTAGCCGAGATTCCAGAACGCGCCCGGCACGCTCCGGGACGCACCGGGTTCGGGCACCCCGCGCAGCGAGCAGCCGCAATGGCCGAGGAGGTCACCGCCGGCAACGTCGCGCACCATCCACGGCCCGAGGCCGTCGAGTTCCCATTGCTGAGTCAGTCGCGCGAGGATCGCCTTCGCCTCACCCCTGCCCGTCATCCGTCCGCTGGGCAGATGCGTCCACACTCGCGGGTCGGAGTCGATGGCGAAGAGCTCCTCGACGTCCTCCGCGCTCGGCCGGTCGAGCACGTAGCTCGGGTCGTCCGAACGCACGTGGCCGCCCGGAACCTCGTGGCCGTCCGAACGCACGTGGCCGCCCGGCTGGCCCTGGTCGCCCGCCTGATCGCCATCGTCCCGCCGGCCCGGAGGGTGCTCCATCAGCCCAGCGCCGCCTCGAGGTCGGCCCACAGGTCGTCGAGGTTCTCGATCCCGACGCTCAGTCGGATGAGCCCCTCGGGCACCGTCTCCGGTTCGGCGGCGTGCCGACGTCGGCGTTCGATGAGGGATTCCACCCCGCCCAGGGAGGTCGCCGGGGTCCACAGTCGGACCGCCTCGGCGATGGCGGTGGCCCTCTCCGCCGTGTCGACGGTGAAGGCGATGATCGCACCGAAGCCCTTCATCTGCGCGCTTGCGCGGGCATGGCCGGGGTCGTTCGGCAGGCCCGGGTAACGGGTCTCGACGACGGCGGGGTGGGCGGCGAGGCGTTCGGCGATCGCCTGTGCGTTGGACTGGGCGCGGTCGAGGCGCACGGCCAGCGTGCGCAGCCCGCGCAGGGCGAGCCAGACCTCGAAGGGACCGGCGATTCCGCCGCGCATCGAGCGCTCGGTGTGCAGCGCCTCCCGCAGCTCGTCGTCGCTGGTCAGCACCGCCCCGAGCACGACGTCGGAATGTCCGGCGAGGTACTTCGTCACCGAGTGGACGACGATGTCGGCGCCGAGGTCGAGCGGGGTCTGCAGCAGCGGGGTGGCGAAGGTGTTGTCCACGGAGACGAGGAAGCCGCGGTCCTGTCCGGCCGTGATCAGCGCGGGAACGTCGGCGACCTCGAGCATCGGGTTGGTCGGCGATTCGATCCACAGCATCCCCGGCCCGGACACGGATGCGTCATCCCCCGCCGAGGCGGCCGCACCGTCGAGGGCGGCGATGACAGCCTCGGTGTCGGCGATGTCGACGGTGACGAGGTCGAAGCCCTGCCGCTGCGCGATCTGCTCTG
Organism: Brevibacterium atlanticum; assembly: GCF_011617245.1. NCBI lineage: Bacteria > Bacillati > Actinomycetota > Actinomycetes > Micrococcales > Brevibacteriaceae > Brevibacterium > Brevibacterium atlanticum. The sequence goes on from NZ_CP050152.1 coordinate 3,334,162, forward strand.
CCGAGGCGAGCGCCCCCTGATAGCTGTGCTTCGGGATGACGAGGGTGCCACCGGCCGGGACGAGGCTGCTGACCGCAGAGATCGCCGCCAGGCCGGAGCCGAAGACCAGCCCCGGCAGCGCCGCATGTTCGAGCTGTCCCAGCGCCTCTTCGAACGGCGTCCATGCGGGAGTGTCGAAGCGGGCGTACCCATAGGGAGAGTTCTCGATGTCGCCGGCGCTGATGAACGTCGAGGACAGGTCGATCGGCGGATTCACCGAGGCGCCGTCGACGCGGACCGGCCGTCCGGTTTCGACGACGATGGTGTCCGGGGCCAGTTCAGTGCGGCGGGGTGTGGACTCAGGCGATGTCATGGTCCCCAATATAGAGGTGCAGGCCCTCACATGCAGGCGAGTTCCATTCTGCGGGCGGCACTGCACACCACATCACCCGAGGCTGCGGACCATGTGCTCGAGCAGCAGGCGGGCCCCGGGCGTCTGGCGACGGCCGGGTGACCAGACGGCGTGGAGTTCGCGGGAGAGGTCGACGGAGTCGTCGACGGGCAGCGGCAGCAGTCGCCCGGACCGGAAGTCATCACGCAGCGCGAGCTCGGAGAGCACAACGGGGGCGACGGCGGTGGCCGCGGCGATGCGCAGGGCGGAGTTCGACCCGTATTCCCCGGCCACGCGGACTCCCCCGGCTCTTGAGAGGGCGGAGTCGATGGCTTCCCGAGTGCCCGAGCCGATCTCCCTGACTAAGAGCGGAACCTCGGCGAGCGCCTCGGCGGTGATGGGCTTCGACCATGCCTCGGCGAAGCTCGGGGCACAGGCGATCATGAGTCGGTCACGACCGACCACCTCGGCGGTGAGGTCGGAGGGCACGGACACGGATTCGATGAGCCCGAGGTCGCAGCTCTGCCGGCGCACCCGGTCGATGACGGTGGCGGAGTTCTCCACGGACAGGCCGATGCCGATCTCCGGGTGGGCGGCGCGGAAGGTCGTGAGGTGGCGGGGCATGAGGTATTCGGCGACCGTGAGCGAGGCGCTGACCTTGACGGTGCCGGCGCGGGCGTCCTGGATCGCGCGGACGCCGGCGTTGAGGGTGTCATAGGCTTCGATGACCGTCGACGCCCATTCAGCGACGGCCTGACCTTCGACGGTGAGTTCGGTGCCGCGCGGCGAGCGTCTGAGCAGCGGCACCTTGAGGTCACGCTCGAGATTGCGCAGGCTGCGCGAGGCGTTCGGCTGGGCGAGGTCGAGCTTCGCCGCGGCCTGGCCGATCGAGCGCGCATTGCCGCTGAGGGCCACGAGCAGCCCGAGCGCCTGCAGTTCGGGCCACTCCTTCATGTCCGTGAGGTCATGCATATGCCCATCATGGCATATCAGATGAGTATGGGTCGGCGCGGAATTGCCGTCTACCGCAGGGTTCCCGCCGTTGCCAGACTGGGGTCATGCACCGCATCACCTCTCTCCTCCCCGGACTCGCCGTCGCGGCTCTCGCGACGGCGATCGCCTGGCCGATCTCCATGCTGCTGCCGGTCCTCTCCCCTCTCCTCGTGGCGATCGTGCTCGGCATCGCTCTGGGCAACCTCGCACCCAACCTGCCCGAGACGGTTCTGCCCGGCCTCAACTTCGCGGCGAAACCGCTGCTGCGCGTGGGCATCGTCGCCCTCGGCGCGCAGGTCGTGCTCGGTGACATCCTCGACCTCGGCTGGCTCGTCCTCGTGCTGGCCGCCGTCATCGTCGCCGCAGGAATCTGCTCCGCGCTGGCTCTCGCGCGGCCGTTCCGGGTCGATCGTGACCTCGCAGTGCTCATCGGCTGCGGGTTCGGCATCTGCGGCGCCGCGGCTGTCGCCGGTGTCGAGTCGACCCTGCGCTCGAAGAAGGAGGATGTGGCCGCAGCGATCGGTCTCGTCGTCCTGTTCGGCACCCTGATGATCGCGATCATCCCCTCCCTGGCGACCGCCTTCGGACTCGCACCGGCCACCGCTGGCACGTGGGGCGGGGCGTCGACCCACGAGGTGGCCCAGGTCGTTGCGATCGGCGGCATCATCGGGCCCGCCGGCCTCGAGGTCGCCGTCCTCGTCAAGCTCGCCCGCGTCATCATGCTCGCCCCCACCGTCGCCGTGTTCAGCTATGCGGTGCGCCGCAGCGAGGCCAAGGCGCACACGCATGCACAGTCCACCCTCGCCGAGGCGGGTGCATGGTCGGGTCCCGCCGCCGAGGGGAGTGCCCGGTCGGATTCGACAGGCTCAGATGGCGCGGGGTCGGGTGCGGCCGGCTCGGCTGGTGTCGGAACGGGCGCTGCCGATTCAGCTGGCACCGGATCGGGTCCGGCCCGCACCGCCACGGCATCTGCGAAGACTCCACGGCCGCCGATCGTGCCGCTGTTCGTTCTCGGCTTCCTCGCCATGGCCGCGCTGCGCACCTTCGGCCTGATCCCGGAGTTCGCGGTGACGGGACTCGGCTGGATCCAGACCGTGTGCCTGGCTATGGCCATGTTCGCCCTCGGCCGCGGCGTGCAGTGGCGGGCGCTGAAGAACCTCGGCGCCCGCCCCCTCGCCTTGGCCGCCGCGGTAACGATCATCGTCGGGATCATCGGCCTCGGCGGGGCGCTCCTCCTCACCTGAGACCGCACCCAAACTACTACCTGACGGCGGCTCAGCAACCTGGCGCGAGGTTGCTGAGCCGCCGTCAGGTAGTTCTGAGGCAGCACCCTGCGGCGCCACCTCGGTGACGGCTCCACGCGAACCCGGCGCCACCTCGGTGATGGCATTCCCGAACCGCCAGCGACCCACCTGACGGGAATTTCCGACCGTTCGGACATGTCCCACCCCTTACCGGCCAGTAACACTGGTAGTGTCTCTCAGCGAATCAGTCAGCGTTGCACAGTGTCGCGTCAGCCTTCTCAAGGACATCATGCTCACCCAGATCATCGCCCTCCTCATCTTTGTGGCCCTCTTCGCCGTCGGCGCAGTCCGCGGCGTGCAGATCGGCGTACTCATGCTCGTCGGCGCGGCCGGCACCGGACTTCTGCTCACCGACATGACCGTCGATGACATCATCGCCGAGTTCCCCCTCGACATCATGGTCCTCCTCGCCGGAGTGACCTACTTCTTCGCCATCGCCCAGGAGAACGGCACCGTCGATCGGATCATCGACTGGGCCCTCGAACGCGTCGGCTCCTCGGCAGTCCTCCTGCCGGCAGTCTTCTTCGTCATCACCGGCTGCATCGCTGCGATGGGCGCACCGCTTGCAGGCCTCGTCATGATGCCCGTGGGCATGCAGGTCGCCCGCAAGTACGGGGTCGATTACGCACTCATGGGGCTCGCGATCTGCTTCGCCATCGGCGCCGGCGGCTTCGCTCCGACCAGCCTCTACGGCATCGTCACCTACAGCACCGCACGCGGGGCCGGGATCGACCTCTCCCCCTATGTGCTCTTCGGCATCGCCGTCGTCACCTATCTCATCATGCTCGTCGTCGCCTACTTCATGTACGGACGATCCCTGTTCGGCCGGAAGTCCGCCGCCGCTGTCGCGACCGGCACAGAGTCCGCCGGTTCTGATGGTTCCGGTTCCGCCGCCGATGGCACCGGCACCACAGCGGATGCGAACTCACGGATCTCCCGCGGGTCCGCCTCGGCGACGAAGGTGGCCTTCGGTGAGGACGACGAGGACGAAGCGCTCTTCGACTCCTCGAGCTCGGAGCCCACCGGTGATTCCGCACCGTTCACGTTCGTGCAGATCCTCACCGTCATCTTCATGATCGGCCTCGTCGGCAGCGTCGTCGTCCTCGCCGCCCTCGGCAACGATCCGGACATCGGTTTGCTGTGCTTCCTCTTCGGCGCGATCCTCTCCCTCGTCGATCCGAAGACCGGCAAGGCCGCGCTTCCGAAGATCGACTGGTCGACCGTGCTGCTCGTCGGCGGCATCATCACGTTCGTCGGGGTGCTGCAGAACATGGGAGCCGTCGACCTCCTCGGCGAGGGCGCCGAGTCGATCGGTTCGCCGCTCATCGCGGCATTCGTCCTCTGCATCGTCGGCGGGCTCGTGTCCGCGTTCGCCTCGACCACGGGCATTCTCGCGGCCCTCGTGCCACTGGCCCTGCCGCTCATCGCCGCAGGTGGAGTGCCCGGTTGGGCGCTCATCGCGGCACTGGGAGTGTGCTCGGCCGTCGTCGACGTCTCGCCGTTCTCGACCCTCGGTGCCACTGTCGTGGCCACCGCCCCGGTCGAGGACAAGCCGCGCCTGACGCGCATCCTCGTGAAGTTCGGCATGTCGATGGTCGTCATCGGGCCCGTGGCACTGGTCGGCGGACTCGTGGTGCCCGCGATGCTGTTCTGAGGCTGACTGTCTGTCTGGCAGGGCCCGAGCCGGCCCGGGCGGGAGCGGCCAACGGGATTTCGCGGCGTTGATCGCTTCGCGAAGTCCGCTAAGTGGGCGTTTTGGTCGGGTCCACCGCAGCAGAATCCGACCAAAACGCCCACCTATGAACCCGGCACCGGCGCGAGCTCGGCAGGCACCAGCCTGCGCTCAGCCCCTCTGCTCACCCCAGCGGCTTGAGCAGCAGCACGAACTCCAGATCGTCGACCTTCGGGACCCCGAAGCGCTCGTCGCCGTAGGGGAAGGGCGCGACCTCACCGGTGCGCTCGTAGCCTCGGCGCTCGTAGTAGGCGATGAGTTCATCGCGCTTGTTGATCACGCTCATCCGCATCGCGTGCGCGCTCCAGCGTTCAGACACCCACGCCTCGGCGAGGTTCATCAGTGCTGACCCCACACCCTTGCCCTGACCCAGCGGTGAGACCGCCAGCACGCCGAGGTAGGCCTCCCCATTCTCGGGTTCGCGCAGGTAGACGCTGGCCACGGCCCGTCCCTGCGCGTCGCGGACGAGCAGGATCACGGAGTCGGCCTCGGCGAGCATCTCCTCGGCCATCGGCACGTCGAGACGCTGCCCGCCGAGGATGTCCGCCTCGGTGGTCCAGCCCTGCTTCGACCCCTCCCCGCGATAGGCCGAGGACACGAGTGCGACGTAGTCGGAGATGTCCGCCTCGGTGAGTTCGGTGACCTCGTACCCGGCCTCGTGGAGGATCATCTGGTGCGCATCCACCATGGTGACCGGGTGGGGTGAGGACATGTGACCGACTCCTTCGCGAGCGTTCGACTGGGATGCGGCCGGGGAATCCCGACCATTGCGTCAAGTTCATCAGACTAGTCGGTTTCCCGACTGCAGAACTATAGTGTCAGAGGTCAGGACAGATCGACACCGATCATCCGCCGCGGTGCCGCCGGGCACGGACGTTCGAAAGGATTGACATGGACTTCGAGGTCAACGGAGAGACCTTCACCGTCGCCGAGGATGCCGCCGCCCACCGCTTCACCGTCTCCCACGACGGCACGGTCATCGGCGTCGCGGACTACATCGACCGTGAGGCCGGCCCCGACGACACCGCCGAGGGCGCGGTCCGCACCTTCACCCACACCGAGGTCTCCCCCGAATGGGGCGGGCGCGGGCTCGCCGCCCACCTTGTGCGCTTCGCGCTTGAGACCAGCGCCGAGGCGGGGCTGAAGTTCCGCACGACGTGCTCCTACGTGCACAATTTCCTGCAGAAGAACACAGAGTTCGACGCGTACGTCGCCTGAGGGACTCTCTCGTCATCGGCAGCCTCGTCGTCCGCAATTTCGTCGTTGCCGACCGATGAGCGCAGACTCCTCGTGCGCGTTCAACCGCGTCACTGCCGGTGGTGGGCGATCAACCGCGTCACTGCTGGTCGGCAGGTGCGAGCGGCTCGCCCGTCGGCGCTGACGACACACCAGCCGGCAGTGGCGCTGCATCCGCGTGAGCGGACGATGAGCTCGTCGGTGCGGCTATCGCCCCCACCGGAGACAATGCTTCGGGAGCAGACGCCGGCACCGCATCACCGGCATCGGCCGACACACGGTCCTGCCCGGAGACGAAGCCCAGCACGAACACCGCCCAGGCCGTGGCCAGCACGATCACCAAGGCCACGAGCGACCACAGCAGTTCCGGATCGCTGACGGCCAGCCGCGGGATATCACGACCGGGGATGATCGCTGCGAAGACGCCCGCGGTCACCGCACCCAGGTAGGAACCGACCATCATGAAGATGTGGCGGCGGACCTTGCCGCGGCGAATGGCCATCACGCCGAGGGTCGTGGAGATGAAGGTCCAGATCGCCAACGCGTGGAAGGCCGTGAACGATCCGGTCAAGGAGTAGATGAACATTCCGCTGACGCACACGAAGTACATGAGGATGACCCAGGACCGGCCGATGAAGCGGTGCTTGCGGTCCTTGGTGCGGCGGAGGATCTGAATCGGGCCCAGCAGTACGACACCCGAGGCGGCAATGGCATGGATGGCTACGAACAATGTGGACATGCAGTTAAGATAGTGCCGCTAACCAATGGCGGCAACGTAGATAGTTCGGGCTGAATCCACTATCCGATGCGGATCGGCTCACGCGCCTGATGGGCATTCGCCGTGCAGAGCGGGAACCGCCGGATACGACGAAGACCAGAAGAAGCGAGATCCGTAATGAAACTCAGTGCTATGGCCGCGGCCGCGGGGGTCTCGACCGCCAGCATCAAGTACTACATCCATGAAGGACTCCTCCCGCCCGGACGGAAGAAGAATGCGACCACGGCGGTCTATGACGACTCCCATCTTCACCGGCTCACGCTCATCAGGTGGCTGCGCAACGAGCTGTCGATTCCGATCACCGGAATTGCCGAGCTCACTCGGGCTATCGACGACGAAACATTGCCGACGATCGAGCTGATGGGGATCTGCCAGGAACTCGCCCTGCGCGGGAACTCGGGGCTTCCCGCCTCGGCGCTGCGCGCTCCCGGATCCGCGCCCTACGCGCTCAAGCCGACCACGGGCGCTGGCAATGCAGGCGATGACGGCGGTGCCGTCGACAACGCAGGCGCCGCCGTCGTCTCCGAGGACGCGGGCGACGCCATCGCGGCCGCCGAGGACGCAGACAGCGCCGGCGCCGCGACCCCGGCCGATCGCTTCGACGCAATCGTCGCCGAGGCCTTGGACCGCCTCGGCTGGCCGGACGAGGAATCCGCTGCCAGGACCGCCCTGACCCGTGTCCTCGCAATGGCCGATGAGGCCGGCTACTCCGTGAGCGCCGATTCGGTCGTCGCCCAGTGCCGAGCCATCGCCCCGGTCGCCCGAGGCAACATCCGCCCCATCGGCCCCGAACTCAGTCGCGACGAAGTCTGCCTCCGCGTGATCCGCGGCATCACGATGCACAACCGCCAACTCATCGCCACCAGCGCACTCACCCATGCATCCCTGTCGATCATGGCACGTGATCCTCGCAATCGAGATTCCTGAGCGACGAATTCCGCAGTGCGCGCGAGCCTCACGCCCCCTACACTGAGGGGGCCGCACACTCTGCCGCCGTCGAGGAAAGCCTGGACCGGATCATCCTTCACGCCCACGACGACGCGGTTCCGCTCAGATCACAATCAAGGAGAATCCGTCGTGGACATCACGCCGATCATCGACACACTCAACACCGGACTGTTCATCGACGGCCAGTGGCGCGAGGCCGAAGGCGGCAAGACCATCGAGGTCCACAACCCCGCCACCGGCGACGTCATCACCACCGTGGCCGACGGTTCGGCAGCCGACGCCGAGGCCGCGATCAAGGCCGCCGGTGACGCGCAGGCCTCGTGGGCCGCAACCCCTCCGCGCGACCGTGCTGAGATCCTCCGCCGCGCCTTCGAACTCCTCATCGAACGCGCCGACGACATCGCCGCGGTGATGACCGCCGAGATGGGCAAGCCCTTCGCCGAATCGAAGGGCGAGGTCACCTACGGCGCCGAGTTCTTCCGCTGGTTCTCCGAGGAGGCCGTGCGCGTCTCCGGCGACTTCATGCAGTCGACCGACGGCAAGAACCGCCTCATGGTCTCCCGTGAACCGGTCGGCCCCTGCATCCTCGTGACCCCGTGGAACTTCCCGCTGGCGATGGGCACCCGCAAGATCGGCCCGGCCATCGCCGCCGGCTGCACGATGGTCTTCAAGCCCGCGAAACTGACCCCGCTGACCTCGCTCATGCTCGTCGACGTGCTCAACGAGGCGGGGCTGCCCGCAGGTGTGCTCAACATCGTCACCTCGGAGTCGGCTCGCCGCGTCGTCACCCCGTGGATGGAGTCGGGCATCGCCCGCAAGATCACTTTCACCGGCTCGACCGAGGTCGGCATCAACCTGCTCAAGCAGGCCGCCGACAACGTCATGAAGACCTCGATGGAGCTCGGCGGCAACGCCCCGTTCGTCGTCTGCGAGGACGCCGATCTCGACAAGGCCGTCACCGGTGCCGTGCTCGCGAAGATGCGCAACGGTGGTGAGGCCTGCACCGCGGCCAACCGCCTGTTCGTCCACTCCGCCGTGGCCGAGGAGTTCTCGGCCAAGCTCGCCGAGCGCATCGGGTCGATGCAGGTGGGCAACGGCCTCGATGAGGGCACCGAGGTGGGGCCGCTCGTCGATCAGGACTCCCTGGACAAGGTCGCCGAACTCGTCGACGACGCCGTGGCCAAGGGCGCGAAGGTCCTCACCGGCGGCAAGAGGATCGAGGGCAAGGGCTTCTTCTTCGACCCGACCGTCATCACCGACGTGCCCGCCGACTCCGCGATCCGGACCACCGAGATCTTCGGCCCCGTCGCCCCGATCGTCACCTTCGACACCGACGAGGAGGCCATGGCACTGGCGAACGAGACCGAGTACGGTCTGGCCGGCTACCTCTTCAGTGAGAACATCGAGCGGGCGCTGCGCCTGGCCGAGAAGCTCGAGGTAGGCATGGTCGGTCTCAACACCGGCCTCGTCTCGAACCCGGCCGCACCGTTCGGCGGAGTGAAGATGTCCGGACTCGGTCGCGAGGGCGGACGCGTCGGCATCGATGAGTTCCTCGAGATCAAGTACGTGGCGACACCCCGCGCCTGAGTCTGCAATGGACCGTCAGTCCCTTGCCCGGGCGGATGTGTCGGTGCGCTGTGTCGCCGACGCCTGCGCATCGCTTCGGGACACGTGCCACTGGCGGACGAGGTAGAGCGCGACGGCGATCGAGATGAGGCAGCCACCGCCGAGGTAGGCGGCCACGAGGTACCACGATCCGTCTCCGACTCCGACGAGGAAGGTGGCGATGAACGGCGTGAAGCCGCCGGCGATCGCGCTGGCGAGCTGGTAGCCGACGCCGGCGCCGCTGTAGCGGAACTCGGGACTGAACATTTCGGCGAAGAGTGGCTGCTGGACGCTGACGACGGCGTCGTGGGCGATGTTGACCAGCAGAACGGCGAAGATGACGATGGTGACGATGCTGCCGGATTCGAGGGCGAAGAAGAAGGGCACTGTGCTCAGCAACCCGACGATGCCTCCGGTGAGGTAGACGCGCAGCCGCCCGAATCTGTCGGAGAGGTAGGCGAAGGCCGGGATGGTGACGATGCCGAGACCGCCGACGAGGAGGGTGATGTTGAGCATGACCTGCCTGTCGAGGCCGAGCTCCTCGTTCGAGTAGGACAGCGCGAACGTCGTGACGATGTACATCGTCAGCAGCTCGATGAACCGCAGGCCGACGATCTGGGCGATCTGAGCGGGGAAGCGCTTGAACGCCTCGAACAGCGGCACCTTGGCGACTTTGTCCTCATCGGCGTTCTTCACCCGCTCGAGGTACTCCTCGGACTCTTCGACACCGGCCCTGATCCACAGTCCGATGAGGACGAGCACGGCGCTGAAGATGAAGGGAATGCGCCAGCCCCACGCGAGGAAGGCCTCTTGGGAGAAGTTGCCGCTCAGCAGCGCGACGAATCCGGTGGCCAAAAGGAGACCGAACGAGTAGCCCATCTGCACTCCACTGGAGAAGAATGCTCGCAGCTTCGACGGAGCGCTTTCGACGGCCATGAGGGCCGCGCCTCCCCATTCGCCGCCGACGGCGACGCCCTGGATGCACCGCAGTGTCACAAGCAGGGCCGGAGCCACCCACCCGACCGACTGGTAGGTGGGAAGCACGCCGATGAGGGCTGTGGCGACGCCCATGATCGTCATCGTCCAGATGAGCATCGACTTCCGACCGAGGCGGTCGCCGAAGTGGCCGAAGATGATCCCGCCGAGAGGGCGGAAGACGAATCCGACGCCGAAGGTCGCGAAGGCAGCGAGGGTTCCTGCATGCGCGCTGTAGCCGGGGAAGAAGAGCTCACCGAAGACGAGAGCGGCGACGATGCCGTAGAGGAGGAAGTCGTACCACTCCACCACAGCGCCGATGAACGATCCGATCGCTGCACGACGAGCCCGTCTGATGCTCACCTGGTCGCGGGTATTGTGGGTCTCGGCTGCGGACATGTGCGTCTCCTTGCAATGTTGTGTGGTCGGCGCACCATCGCGGGTTGACAGCCGGAATCATCGCTGAGAACAGTAGCATGAGGAACTCAGGGCGCCCGATCGGTGTCCACCGCATGCCACGGATCCACATCGCACCGAAACACCCGGTGCACCGTTCAGAGACAGGGGGCCTCCGCATGATCCTCCCCGAGGTCCGAGATCCGCGGATGGTCACCATTCGCCGAGGCGGCTCCCTCACCGATGAGCACCACCAACTCCTTGCACGGTGGGCCGCCGACTGCGCCGAGCATGTCCTCCAGTTCTTCGCAGCCGTCTGTCCGGAGGATGATCGGCCCGAGCAGGCCATCGCAGCCGCGCGGGCGTGGGCGGCCGGTGAGATGCCGATGATGACCGCACGCGCCGCCGGCGGGCACGCGATGGGCGCGGCCAGGCCGCTCACGGGTCCGGCCCGCTTCGCTGCCTATGCGGCGGGGCAAGCGGCCTGTGTCGGCCACGTCGCCGAGCATGACCTCGGTGCGGCCGCCTATGCGATCAAGGCCGCACGCGGACCGAAGGAGTCCGATCTTGCGGCAGGACGAGCGGAACTTCGGTGGCAGCGCCGAGCGCTCCCGGACGAGGTCCGTGAACTCGTCCTCGAGGATCAGAGCCGCCGCAACGCCATCTGCTGGTCCGTCTTCACCGACTGATCGGCATACCCTGCCCCGAAATACTCACCGAAGAGCGTGAGTCGTTGAGAACAAGGTGTACAGCTTCAGTGGTCGATGATACGACGCCTGCCCGGGCTGCGAGTCGAGTGCGCCGCGACCATACCGATGGGGGTCAGTCCCGACCGCAGCGAGGGCCGTCAGCTCCTCGCCGACGCCGAAAAGCGTCAGGCCCGGCGGCGGGCCAGCACGTCGTTGACGGCGCCGAGGTCGGCGGCCTTGTTCGTCCTGATCGCCTTGCGTCCGTGTCCGAGCGGCCCTTCCTCGCGGGCGGAGTCGCTGAGCTCCGGACGGTAGCCGAGTTCGGCGGCGAACTGAGCGGCGATGTCCTCACGGCTGCGCGCCTCGGTCTCATACGAACTGGCATCGGCCGCCGTCGCCGAGGGCACCTGGTGTTCGGCCTCGGGGGCACCGACGTAGCTGGGGACCGGCAGGGGCGTCGGCGACCATCCGTCGCGCGACTTCAGACGCTGCATGAACGGGTCGTCGACCTTCGGGGCAGCAGCGTTCAGTGCCGCGTGCACGTCCGAGTCGGCACTGTTCTGTCCGCTCTCCGCTGCGGGGGCATCGGCGACGAGGTCGGCGCCGAGCGCGACCGGAGCCTCGGTCGCGTCCTTCTCAGCGGGCGACTCAGTGGTCGAATCAGCCTCGACGGACGATCCGGCCGTCGGGTCAGCGGATGAGGCAACAGAGGAGCCGACGGTCGACTCGGCAGACGAGGCTGTGGTCGCCTCAGCGGCGTCGCCGGCCGCCTCGGCGGGGGCATCCTCCTTGACGACCGGGATCGGTCCGGTGAGCAGTACCTGGCGGGTGGTGTGTCCCTCGCTGGCTTCCTTGCGGACGCGCACGAGAGGGATCTCGCCGGTGTCGGCTTCCTCGCGGGCCTTCTTCGCTTCGGTGCTGTGTGTCATCGCGGCTCGGGCCCGCGCGGCCTTCGTCGATCCGTTCTTCGCCTGCGCGGCGGCCGCGATCCGGGCGGCAGTCCCGCTAGAGGTCGACGCCGAGGATGCCGGTCGTGCCGCAGTGTGGGTGCGTGCCGTCGTCCGCTCCGAACCAGACGGCCGGGCGGCCGGGCCGGGCTGCTGGGTGGACGGGGCCGACTGCCGGGCGGCCTGGGCGGGCTGTTGGCCGGACGGGGCCGACTGCCGGGTAGCCGCGGAAGACTGCCGAGCATTCCCGGCGGGCTGCGCGTCGACCGAGGCGGCCGCCGTCGCCTGGGCGCTGCCGGCTGCATGGCTCTGCTGCGTCTTCACCGGGACCGTCTTCGCGGATCGCTGCGGTGACCGGTCGAGCCGGCGCAGCTTCTTCTTCACCTCGGCCTTGCGCAGATTGAGGGTGCGCACGAGGAACAGGGAGACGACCGCGAGGCCGAGGAAGACTCCGGCCAGCGCGATGTGGACGACCGAGAACAGTGCGAGCACGCTCGTGACGAGGATGCCGAGCATCGACGCGAGGAACACCAGGGCGAATCCCCTGACCATCGTGTTCAGCGACTTCAGGGACTCCCGCAGGGTCGTTGCTTGCTCAGTCATCGCGTGTTCCTCATCGTCTCCGACGTTCGGATTGGACATCTGTGGTGCGTCTGTCTTCTGGGCATCGTTGCCGAGGCGGTCGCCCCGACTCGCACCGGGTCCTCCGGTGCGTGATGCGCCGCCGCGACCGGCGGGCCCGCTCGCCGATCGGCCGCGTGCCGTAGGCGACTGCGCATGCGGCGGATGCATCTGTGCAGGTCGGCTTGGGCCGGCCTGCGGATCACTCTGCGGGCCTCCCTGTGAGCCGGAGCCGGGAGCGGAATCGTTGAACACGGCGTGGACGGCAGGGTGAAGCATCCGCACATTGCCGACTCCGCTCTGCCCGGCGGCACTGCCCTTGTTGGCGACCGCCGGCTGCCCGGTGGCACCGCCCTGGCCGGCGACCCCGTGCTCGGCCGGGTAGGCCGAGCGGGTCTCACCGACCGCGATCGGCATGACGTGGAGCTGGGACTCATCGGCCGCCTCGGCGATGGTCGTCGTTTCCGCCTGACCATCGATGACAGAGAATTCGGGCGTCGACGACAGACTCAGCTGCGGGGCCGCCTCGGTGTGGGAGACATCCGGCAGCGGCACGGACGGGGTCTTGCGAGGTTTGTCGCGGAAGACCTGGGTGCGCACCGAATGGTCGTGCCCGGGATTCGGGGTTGTCGCTGAGACGACGGCCGCGTTGTCGGGGACCGTGTCGATTTCGGCGCGCGAGAGCTCCGTCGCGGACTTCCGAATCATTGCGGGCACAGCAACGGCGAAGACCACGACGATGGCGATGACGACGATGATGCTGGTGTCCACAATGCCACCCTAAGTTGCAGGCATCGACGAGGACGTGAACACGGGTGGTGTGTCGGTCAAACAGGTGCGAAGTTCACACAATTCCCAGGTGGCGCGGCCACGTGCCGCAGCGACCCGATCTGCCCCGCGTCGCGCAGGCACCCCTCAGCTCGTCGCGCAGGCACCGCTCAGCTCGCCGCTCCCCCGGAGGTCCCATGCCGGTACGCGCCGAGCAGGCCCTGCGGCACATCCTCGGCCAGAAGCGCGAAGGTGCGGTGGTCGCACCACTGTCCGTCGATGTGCATATACCGCGTGCGCAGCCCTTCGTCGCGGAAGCCGAGTTTGTCGACCACCCGCAGGCTGGCCGCGTTCTCCGGGCGGATGTTGATCTCGACGCGGTGGAGGCCGAGGGCGAAGAAGCAGTGGTCGGCGGCCATGGCCACGGCGATGGGCGTGATGCCGCGTCCGGCTACGCGGGAGTCGATCCAGTATCCGATCTGTCCGGACAGAATGGATCCCCAGCTCAGCCCGGATACGGTGATCTGGCCGCGGAAGTCCCCGCCGACCTCGATGGCGAAGGGCACGGTCTGCCCGCGTTTGGCCTGCCGGTCCTGCATCCGCACCATGGTGCGGAATCCCGGCAGCTCCTGGCCGGGTGCCGGCAGGGTCGCGTCCCACGGGCGCAGCCAATCGCGGTTGAAGCGGCGGACCTCACGCCATGCCTGCTCATCGCGCCGGCGCAGCGGTCGCAGCACGATATCGGACTGTCGATCAGTCAGGATGACCGGCCACACCAGGTGTCCCCGCTCAGTCCAGCGTGGGAACGAAGTCGCGCAGCCATCCCTTGAGATCCTCGCCGAGGTCGTCACGGTCGCACGCGATCTGCACGACGGCCTTGAGGTAGTCGAGCTTGTCGCCGGTGTCGTAGCGGGCACCCTTGAACACGACACCGTAGACGCCGTGACCGTCAGCATCGCCGGCGAGTTCCTGGAGGGCGTCGGTGAGCTGGATTTCGTTGCCGCGGCCCGGTTCGGTCGTCTCGAGGACGTCGAAGATCTCAGGCGCGAGCACATAACGGCCGATGACGGCGAGGTTCGAGGGCGCATCCTCGGTGGCGGGCTTCTCGACCAGGCCGGTGACCTTGACGACCTCGTCATCGGCAGTGGCTTCGACGGCGGCGCAGCCGTAGAGGTGGATGGCCTCGGGCGGAACCTCCATGAGGGCGACGACGCTGCCGCCGGTCTTCTCGGCGACTTCGATCATCTTCGGCAGGATCGGGCTGCGTTCGTCGATGAGGTCATCGCCGAGGAGGACGGCGAAGGGTTCGGCACCGACGTGCTGGCGGCCCTTGAGCACGGCGTGGCCGAGGCCCTTCGGATCGCCCTGTCGGACATAGTGGATGTCGGCGAGTTCGGAGGGATGGCGCACGGCGGCGAGCTTCTTGTCATCGCCCTTCTGCGCGAGCGCGGCTTCGAGCCCGTCGACCCGGTCGAAGTGGTCCTCGAGCGGTCGCTTATTGCGGCCGGTGATCATGAGGACGTCCTGGAGTCCGGCATCGACGGCTTCTTCGACGACGTACTGGATCGCGGGTTTGTCGACGACGGGGAGCATCTCTTTGGGGGTGGCCTTCGTGGCGGGGAGGAACCGAGTTCCGAGGCCGGCGACGGGGATCACGGCCTTGCGAACGGTACGCTGCACTTCATCACTCATGACGTCATCTTAACGAATCGGCCCCGCCCCGATAATCTGAATCACGTGGACTCATCGACTTCCAAGGCTCAGCTGCGTTCTCACATCCGTTCCGCTCGCGCGGACCGTGCCCGCGCCGAGGTGGGAGCCGGTTCGATCGCGACCGTGGCCGGTGGTCTGGCTGGCGACTCCCCCACCGAGGTGGGACCCGATTCCGTCACGACCGTGGCCGACGCCGCGTGGGAACTCATCTCCTCCCGCCCGGTCCGCTCCCTGTTGGCGTATGCCGCCCTTCCGGGGGAACCGGACCTCGACCCCGCTATCGACCGTTTCCTTGCCGCCGGGGGGACAGTGTTCCTGCCGGTCGTCACGAAAGTCGGAGAGCCGCTCGCGTTCGGCGAGGTCACGGGATCGATGGCCACTCTCGAACCGCAGGGCAAATGGGGCATCCGAGAACCGCAGTGCGACACAGGCTTCCTCACTGCGGAAGAGCTGCTGTCGTCCGGGGTCGGCCTCGACCTCATCTTCGTTCCGGCCCTCGGGTTCGGCGTCGACGGTGCCCGCCTGGGCAACGGCGGTGGCTTCTACGACCGCACCTTCGGACCCCACGGTGCGGCACCGCTGGGACAGGAGCCTCGGGTGGTCGGGGTCTGCTTCGCCTCCGAACTCGCACTGACCGGGCTCGTCGCCGAGGACTGGGACCTGCGTATTCCCGCGGCCGCCACCGAAACCGGCCTGCACACCTTCGAACCCGCCTGAGTGTCGACCCCGGCTTGCGTCCGCTCGGCCCGTCTGCACCCGGCCCGCCTCCGCTCTTCCGCCTCCGCTCGGCTCGCGTCCGCTCGGCCCGTCTGCACACCGTCACCCCGCCTGACCACTGAGAATCGGGAATCACCACCCACTCCGACGTGTTGGCATGTGGATAACCCTGTGCATCTTCCGGACCGGTGCGGCAGCAACAGTTCGACGTGCACTATAATCTTCTCGTCGAAGAAAGGTCTCGAATGCCCGTCTACTCCTACGCCTGCAAGAGCTGTGGTCACGCCTTTGATATTCATCAGGACTTCAGCGACGACTCGCTCACCGTCTGCCCCGAATGCCAGGGTCGCCTGAAGAAGGTCTTCGGCACAGTGGGCATCAGCTTCAAGGGTTCGGGCTTCTACGCAACCGACTCACGGTCGTCGACCTCGAGCACCGTCAGCTCCTCGAACTCCTCGAGTTCCGACTCATCGTCGAAGGAAGCCGCCAGCACCCCGTCGTCGAAGGACTCCTCCGCATCCAGTTCCGCGTCGTCCAGTACCTCGGCGGCGAACACTCCCGCGGCAGGCTGAGAACCTCCGCCACTTAAGCGTCGATCGCCTGTGGACAGCGATCCCCATCCACAGGCCCTATCGGCTCCCTTGCCCGACCGACCCGGCCGAACCAGGGTCGTCGCATGGGCATCCTGCAGCGTTTCCGAAGCACGTCGACCACGTGGGCGCGATCATCTCGCATCCGCCCGCAGCGCATCCTCGCCGCAGTCTGCCTCGCATGCGCCTGCGCCCTGATCGTCTGGGCGCTCACCCCGAACGAATCCGGAACCGCCGTGGTCGTGGCGAAGACGGATCTTGCCCCGGGTGCCGAACTCGCTTCCCAGGACCTTGCCCTCAAGGACTTCCCATCCGAGCTGGTGCCCGACAAGGCGTTCACCTCCATCGCCGAGGCGAAGGGTCGACACACCTCAGCGGGGCTGTCGAAGGGGTCGGCGCTGACGGCATCGATCGTGCTCGACGAGCAGGCCCTGCCCGAGGGCAGTCGGGACCTGCTCATGCCGATCAGGCTCGCCGACGATGCCTCGGCCGCCCTTCTGCAACCCGGGCAGAGGATCCGGCTGTACTCCTCTCTACCGGACGGCGGGTCCGAAGTCGTCGTCGAAGAGGTGACGATCGCCCGCCTCGTCGATAAGCCGGAGGGAATAGCCGCCGAATCAGGTCAGCTTGTATCGGTCATCCTCTCGGCTGAGGATGCCGGACGCGTCGCCGAATTCGCCGGGCTGCCGATCAGCTTCGCAATACTGCCTCACTGACCGCATCGATATCGGCATTGGCGGTCCCGTATCCGAGCAGCGTGGGCGCTGTTTACCCCGGAGCTGACCGGTCCGTACCGCGAGGCGTGAGCGGGTGCATCGTCGCTGATGACACCGGTCAATCGCGCATTGCTGATCGAACGGTGACGAGAATCGCGAAGAAATCTGTCGAGATTGTGTTACTCATGTGTACCATTGGAACGTAATTGAGTAATTCTCAACCGCATTTCAGTGAACACACACCGAAAGGGTTTCTCTAATGCTTAAGGGCTTCAGAGACTTCATTCTCCAGGGGAATGTCGTCGAACTCGCAACCGCGGTCATCATCGGCGGCGCGTTCACCGCGATCGTCACCGCCTTCTCCGACAAGATCATCAACCCGCTCATCGCCGCTGTCGGTGGCGCCGAGGGCCCGGCTCTGGCTTTCCAGATCAAGCCGAACGTCGAGGAAACGACCATCGACCTGGGTGCGGTCATCACCGCGGCCATCAACTTCCTCATCGTTGCCGCAATCGTCTACTTCATCATCATCGTCCCGATGAACAAGCTCAACGAGCTGCGTAAGCGCGGAGCTCCTGAGGAAGAAGTTCCTCCGACCACCGAGGATCTGCTCGGCGACATCCGCGAGATCCTGCGCAACCAGGCTGCGTCCACCGCCGGACCCGCCGAGGGCCCCGCAAGCGGCGGACCGATCGACCCGAACGAACCGCCGCGCCACTGATTCTCAGTCGCTCCACGGCGAAGGTCCGCTCCCACCAGGGAGCGGGCCTTCTGCCTGTCCGGGCCGAGATACGGCCTCATCCGGCGCAATGTCTCGGTCTGTTCAACCTCGTTCAAGCTGGAGCGCACCTGTCGAACGGTGCGCCGTTCGATATGTGCGCTCCGACTTGAACGACGATTTCGCCGAGGCTGAACGCGACCGTCCGAACGCTACGATCAGAGGAACTGACGATCGGTGGAGAACTCACGACCAGTCGAAATTGCGATCGGTGGAATCTACGACCAGTGCGGCGGCTTCTGCGAGCGATAGTAGTCCTCGCTGAAGCCGCCGCCACCGGAGTCGGCCTCATTGCGCAGCGTGGCGCGATAGCGTCGCTTCGCGGCTTCGAGACGGGCTCGGCGTTCCGCGGCAGCGCTCGCGTCGGCGTCGGAGTCGGCTTCGGCGCCTGCGTCGGTTGTCGGTTCCGCCTCGGGTTCGTGCTCCCGCTCGACCTCGGACGATTGATCCCCATCGCAGGGAACAGTCTCGTCCGGCTGTTCAGGCATCGTCGTTCTTCGACTCCGCGCCCGATTCGGAACTGGGCTTCTCCGCCATATCGGCGTCCGATTTCGCCGGGGCCGTCTTCGGCTCAGCTGCCGACGCATCAGACGCCTTCGCATCGGTCTTTGCGTCAGTCTTCGGCTGTTCCGCCTTCGCATCGGTCGACAGGCCGGCCCCGGACGCTGTCGTCTTCGCCTCTGCCGCCGCCGCGTCGGACGCCGCGGTGGAGTTCGACTCAGGCCCCGTACCCGATTCAGCCTCAGCACTCGAGTTCGACTCATCGGCCGCCTCGGCGACCTGGTCATTGCTTGCGGTCCGGACGAGTCCGGCGGACCGGAGCTCATCGGCACGGATCTTGCCGGTGTCGAAGGTCGGAAGGATCTCGTCTTCGACCGGCCCGGCGGAACCGGACTGCGGGATGAACACCTCGGAGCCGGTGACCTTCTTCGCCTGAGCATGACGCTCACGGTAACGGTCGACGGCGGCCTGCAGCTGGGAGTCTCCGCGCGTCGAGCTGCCCTTCTGGGCCAGCGCCGTGCGCAGGAGGTCCTTGATCTCCCCATCGCCGCGCACGACCGCATCGGACTGGATCCAGTCGGTCATCTGGTCGAGGCCTTCGGCGGTGTACTTATGCATCGGCAGCCCGGGCACGAGCTTCGGGCGGCTGCCCGTGCGTCCGACGACCACCGAGGCAGCGCGTGCGGCATTGAGCACGGCCTGGGGGCTCATCGTCTCGACTGTGGAACGCCATGCTTCGAAGATCTTCTCGGTCTCCGACTGCGGGTCGACGAATGCGTCCGTCGACCATACCCGCATGAACTTCCAACCCCGGCGACTCAGCTGTTCAGGCAGCACCCGATCACGCTGGCGCAGGCTGCGCATGGAGGCGTATTCGGGACCGTCACCGGCGACCGCGATGATCATCCCGTGCTCGTCCTCGGTCGAGTTCGCCACGGCCAGATCGATGCCGTTGTAGTGTTCGTGGGCGACGACGCCGAGCTGGAGCAGCCGATCGGCGATATCCCCCATCAGCGGATCGTAGATCTCGCCGTGCGGTCCGGGCTGGCTGACTCCGCCGGCGGCGACCTCTTCGAGCAGGCGCGGCAGCATGACCGCTCCCCCGCTGAGCTTGTGCTGGTCGAAGTCCTCGGCCTCGATGCTCGAGACCACGGTCAGCCGCTTCCGCGCCCGGGTCATCGTCGCGGCTAGGATCCGTCGACCATCAGGTCCCGAGAGCGGACCGAAGTCGTGGATGACCCGGCCGTGGACGGTGCGCCCGTAGCCGAGGGTGA
The DNA here is from genome assembly GCF_011617245.1 of Brevibacterium atlanticum. Taxonomy (NCBI): domain Bacteria; kingdom Bacillati; phylum Actinomycetota; class Actinomycetes; order Micrococcales; family Brevibacteriaceae; genus Brevibacterium; species Brevibacterium atlanticum. The sequence goes on from NZ_CP050152.1 coordinate 3,353,813, forward strand.
AGATCACGGCGTCGCGGGACATGCCCTGCACCCGTTCGGCGTCGGTGACGACGAAGGGCTCCTTCGACGAGTCGCTGAAGAACGCCGCCACGTAGGGCAGGTCCTTCATCGCCCGCGAGATCGCAGTGGCCACCCGCTGTGCATGGTGCGGGGTGAGTGCGACGACGGCCAGGGATTCCCGCGATCGGTTCCGCGCGTGTTTGAGCACGAGCTCGACGACGCGTTTGACCTCGGCGTCGGGGCTCTCGACCCGGCCCGTGCCGATGTCGGTGGGGCCGCGACCGTCGGCGACGTAGGAGAATTCGAGCCCGCTGCCCTCGCCCGTGTGCGCCGTCGGCAGCGTCGAGATCGTCGAATCGTAGAAGTGCCGGTTGGCCAGGTCGATCAGCCCCACCGGTGAGAGCCGGTAGGAGTTCGACAGTCGCATCCGCGGCAGGAATTCGCCGAGGCGGTCCTGCACCGAGTCCGGATGATTCCCGTCGTCCATCCCGAACCGATCGACCGCGATCGAGAAGGGACGCGGTCCCAGGAGTCGGGAGTCACCGAGGGAGATGACCTGGCGGGCGCGGGTGATGCCCGGGACGACGTCGGCGACCGCGAGGCGACCGGCGTCGGCGATGACCACCGCGTCGAAGAGCGGCAGAGCGGAGAACAGCTCGGGCACCGTGTACGGGCTGCCCATCCACACCGGGGCCAGGGTGGTCAGCAGTTCGGGTGCCTGCGTGGAGATCCGCTGCACCGAGGTGTGTTTCGACAGCAGCTCCTGTTTGATGACTCCGGCGCCGATCGGGTCGGCGTCGATGCCGCGCTTCCATGCCTGCGCATGGTTGAAGCGCAGACGGGAGGCACCGGCGGCGACGAAGGCACGGTCGTTCTCACGGAAGTCCTCGGCCACCTGGTGCAGCGCCGCACCGTCGTGACGGCCGATCGCCGGGTCTTCGCCGGCCATGGTCTGCAGCACCGAGGCCCAGTAGGCGAGGTCGAATTCGGGGCCGACTAGGCTGTCGTCGACCTTGCGGCGACGCAGATCGGTCATGAGGTCGCCGAGGCCTTCGGCATCGAGTTCGCGCTGCAGACGGGAGCGTTCGGGCAGCTCGGCGAGGTGCTCCGAGTCACGGCCCATCGCCTCGGTGCGGGCCTGGAGCTCCTCGATGAGCATCGAGCCGAGGTCGCCGCCGTCGGGCGTGCTCTCCAGGATCGGGCTGAGCTTGGCCATATCGGCTTCGACGCTCTGGAGGATCTCGTCGGCTTCGAGCACGCCGCGCGGGATCTGCGGGCGGCCGTCGTGACCGGCGAGGTCGGTGAGGATCACGCGTTGGGCGCGGACGTCGATGAGGGAGGCGTGGAGATCGTCGACCTCGGCACCGGGACGGAGGAATTCCTGCGCGGACTTCTTCAGCCGGCGGCGCTGCATCATGCCCATCTCGACGCCTGCCTCGGTGCGGTACTCGGCGGTGCCGGTGGCGGCGATGAGGTCGTCGAGGCGGTGGTCGTAGATGTCGGGGGCGAAGCTGTCGAGGGTCTTGCGTACGCGCAGCAGCACGCGGATCGCGCGCGCCCAGTCGTCGACGTTGCGACGCGGATTGAGCTTCGCTTTCTGCAGCACCGGTTCGGTCGCGGCCACGAGGTCCGGGATCGTCCGGCCGATGCGTTCGGCGACGGTGCGGGCGGCTTCGGCCTCCTCGACGGACTTGAGATCGGCGCCGAACCAGACGGTGTCTTCGACGTCGAGGGTGAAAGCGCCGAGGGAGGCGAGTTCGCCGAGCTTGCCGCGCAGAACGCTGCGGCGATCCTCACTGGCACCGAGGAGGTCCTCGTCGAAGCGGACCGGAGTCTGCGGCGAGTCATCTCCCGAGGTCAGCTCCGCGAGGTGCTGCATCGTCTCGTAGACGGAGACGTCCCAGGGCTCACGGCGACGGTGGAGTGAGGAGACGTGATCGGCCAGCGTCGCCCGCTGCTCGTTGAGATCGGACAGCAGCGTCGACAGGTCGGGGCGTTCGGATTTCTCCGCCGAGGCGATGAGGCCGATGAGCTGCTTGCGGATGTGCTCCGAGCCTTCGCGGGTGTCGACGGCGAAGTCGTTCAGGCCCACCTCGCCGAGGCGGGAAGAGAAGTCATCGAGCGCATCGGAGGTCTGAGCGAGGAAGAGGACGCTCTTGCCGGTGTGGGCCAGGGTGGTGGCGACGGCGACGGCGACCTGGGTGGCTCCGGTGCCGGGCGGAGTGTCGACGACGACGGAGTGGCCGGAGACGGCGGCGTCGACGACGGCCTGCTGGTCACCGTCGACGTCGATGACGAGGAACTCCTCCTGCGGCTTCCGGTCGGGAAGCGGGGTGATGGGTTCCTTGAGGGCTGCGGGGACGACGTCTTCGCCGGCGGCCTCAGGTTCGGACTCATCGGATGTCTCGGACTCATCGGCAGACGGGGACTCACCGGGCGCCTCGGACTCGGTCTCTGAAGTCGGCCCGGTCTCCGATGCCGGCCCGGTCAGCGAATCATCGCTCAGCGGACCATCGGTGATGGGAACGGTCGGCTGACCGTATTCCTCTTCGTCATCGGCGGCGGTCGAGGACCCTGTGCCCGAGGACTGTGCGCCCGAGGACCGCGCGTTCGCTGCGGACGCGTCCTTGTCGGCTCTGTCCCCGTCAGTGTTTTCACCGCGCGCGCCTTCACTGCCACTGAGCGTGCCGTCACCGGCCCCTTCCGCACCCTTCTCAGCATCTGCGTCATTCTTCGCGTCCACTCCGCCTACTGCGGCAGCGCCGGGCGTCGACTTCGCATCGGAGGCCTTGGTTCGCGCGAGCTTGCCCTCGTCGACGGGCGACTTCGCCACGGCTGCCGACGTCTCGTCCGCATCATTCGCGGTACCTGCCGGGGCTGCCTTCTCCTCGCCTGAGCCTGCCGCCTTCTCCTCGCGGGCACCTCCTGCTCTCGCCTCACGCGAACCCGCTGTCTGCGGCACATACGAGGGCCCGCCGAGCGAGGCTCGCACGTCCTCATCTCCGGCCAGAGCGCGGAGCACGGGGTGGTGAGTCGGCAGGTAGTCGGTGGAGAACGGATTCGCGATGTTCGCGAATGTGGAGATGATCAGTCGGTGGTTGATCCGCAGGCCGGGCACGTCCTGCGCGAGGTCGCGGAGTCGGTCGAGGGCCGGGTTCGGGTCGAACCCGTGCGGGCCGCCGGTTGCGTCGATCCAGTCGTCGACAGGCACCTCGAGGTCGTATTCCTCGCTGAGGTGGTGGACGAGCGCGGGGTTGATCGAGATCTCGCTGCCGAGCACGATCTCGAAGTCCTCGACGCGCGAACCACGCGGAACCAGCGTGATGTGGCGCATGACCACGGGCGCGTTGAATTTGAACTTCGCATCCTTCTCCGTCCAGGAGGCGAAGCCGATCGCGAGATGAGCCGTGCGGATGCCGCGCTCATTGTCGAGCTGCTCGGCCTTCGAGCGGATGGACTTCGCGCGGCGTCGGGCGTCTGCGAGGATGTCATGGTCGCGGATCAGGCTCGACAGGCGGGTAGCTCTGCCGGCCAGGAGCTGCGCGAGCCCCGATGGGTGGGCACCGGAGAGGTCGATGCTGCCATCGCGCGAGTCCCGGAAATGAAGCATGGTGTCGCGACCGCCCAGATGGGCGGCCTGCTTCTTCCACTCGGCAAAGACATCTCCGAGTTCTGGGAACTGTTCGTCTGCAACGGAATCCGACACAATTCGACCCTAACGAGAATCTGCTCATAATAGGTGCTGGCACACCGTGGAACACTGAGGTTTCTTCTACGCTACACTGGGTGATCGTGGTTGTGGACGACCACCTGGCCCCCGTAGCTCAGGGGATAGAGCACCGCTCTCCTAAAGCGGGTGTCGGCAGTTCGAATCTGCCCGGGGGCGCAGTTCTGTGTAAACACGCCCGGTCTCTTGCTGATGGCCAGACTCGCCATCTCATCGCTGTCGGCGATTGCGATCGAGCCAGGTATGACGATGACTTCCGCTGGGGCGATGCTCGCATGCGGTCTCGCGCGCTCGGCGTCGCTCAAGCTTCCTTCAGGGGAACTTGTAACTACATACAATGAAGCAGAACATCTGTGCTGATGGAGCCACCAACACACCTTTCCGAAATTCACTTCGCCGCCTGCCTGACAAGACAATAGTCCTTGCTGTCTCTATACTGTCGTGCTGGGAGCGGGTCAGGGCAGTTGCCTCTGAACCTTCGATTGTGGCGTCGAAGGCCGACACCACGTGACGCACCCAGGAAGGAACCACACCATGCGGCGACTCCGCAGACGACTGCCCGTCGTCGGCACGACAATCGCACTGGTCGCAGGGAGCGCTCTCCTTGCCTCGCCAGCAGCAGCAGCACCAGAGTTCGGTCCTCAGCTCAGCACCTATGAGGGAGAACCGGACTTCACCGGTGTCACCACGAACCCCGAAACCGACGACCAGGGCGGTGTCGAGAACGCCACCATGTACGGCGCTTACATCCCACCGTCCGGCCCTCTCTCCGACAAGCGAGTCTGGTGCATCGACCGCGGCCTGACACAGCCCATGGGCGACGGATACGACGAGAGCGGAAAATCCTCGGTCAAGGCTCCGGAGCTGGCCTATATCCTCGCGAAATGGGACGAACCCCGCCGCGATGCGGCCGATGAGATGGCTCATGACATGGCCATCAGCGAGCACGTCCACAGCTCCGATGAGATCGACCACCGCGACATCCTCGATGACCGCAGCCTGCAAGAGGTCACCGATGGGATCGGGTGGAACGAAGACTCCAAAAACCTCAAGGACATCGGCGCGGATACGTTCCACGACGACGTTCTGCCCAAAGCCTATGACCTTTCGGCACTCATGGACGACGAAGCCGCGAAATATGCCGGCGACGGCTCCTACACGGCCAAGGTCACCATCGACGAGGACTCCGAGGCCGCGATTGTCTCACTGGTCAACTCCGAGGGCGTCAGCGTTCCCGGATTCGACGGTGAACTCACCGTCGACGGTGCCACGGCTGAGACCACGGAGATCACGTCCGGTGAAGAGCCCGTCGAGGTGCCCCTCGACTTCGCCGACGACGTTCCCGACGCATCCGTGTCGGTGAAGTTCTCCGGCCTTCCCACCGGATCGGTGACCCAGTGGAATCCCAAAGACTTCGATGCCGCCGACTATGACCGCGCGAACCTGCAAGCAGTCATCGAAAAGCAGGAAACCACCGTCGAGGCGTCGGATTCCTACCAGGGCCTCTACAGTCCGAACGTCTCGTCGCAGGTCTCGGTCGACGAGATCACCGATCTTCCCGCCAAGGTCACCGACAAAGTCCGCTTGGAGAACTGTGCGCCCGGTGAACCCGTCGAAGACGCCAAGGTCGAGGTGTATGCCGAGGAAGGACGGATCAGCGAGTCCGAGAGCGCCCCAGAGGACGCGGAACTCATCGAGACGTTCACTCCCGATGTCACATGCGGCGATGACGGCAGCGTCGAATTCGAGACCGACGAGCTCAGCCTCGACGCCGACTTCGTGACACCGGGCGAGGAGAAGTCGGTGACGTTCGTAGCCTCGGCCCCTGCCGCCGGATCGAACGAAGCCTGGTCCCATGGCTACGGGGTCCCATCAGAGACCGTGAACATCGCCGTCCCCGAGGCCGACAAGCCAGACGACCACCCTGTCGTGAAAACGGGTGCTTATGTCGATACAGCCGACACGGGAGCCAATTGGAAGCTCATCGGCGGGGCCGGACTGCTGACTGCTGCGGGCGGACTCATCATCGGGACGGTTCGCCGTCGTATGACGAGGAACTGATCGGAAAGTCATGACCGACAGGTCATGACTTGTGGGCTTTGACTCGGTGGCGGTCGCTGTTTCGGCGACCGCCACCGTCAGACGAAAGGACTCCATGACAGACCGCAGATCCTCCATCTGGTGGGCCGTCCCCGTCGCTGTCGTCATCATTGCGCTCCTCTGCGCAGGAGCATGGCTGCTCACCGATGGACTCACTGAAGAAGAGAGCACCGCTGAAAGCCGCAGCGACGTGGAACTGGAAGATCCCCCGAGCAAGACAGAGATCGACGAGATGAAGGTCGAGGCCCTTGATGGGCAGTTCCAAGTCCCTTCGGTGGGACTCTCCACCGGACTGGAGACCATGTCCGAGATCAACGGTGCGATCAATCCTCCTGGGCTGAACAACGGCTACGTGGTGCGCAATCACGGCACGCCCGACCACCCCGAACGCGGCACCACCTACGTTGCCATCCACTCTGTGCAGGGCGCCGAGCTGCCTGGGAACAAGCTCATCGATGTCGGTGCCGGTAAGCCGCGCGTCCGATCGGGTGAGACGATCACCCTCCAGGATCGCGACTACACGGTGACCGACTCCTACGTTGTGCCGAAGACGGACATCTCCGGCGATGATCGAGTATGGGCGGACGAACCGGGCCGGCTCGTCATCCTCACCTGCTTGCAGCGCTCCTCCGGCCGGTCGGTGGACAATGTCGTCATCGAAGCCACCGTGGACCAGTAGAACCTGTCGCATTGTCCCGGAGCAGCAGGTCGTCGATGCCGTCCACCAAGTCCTCCGCCAAACCGCTTCGAGGTACCCGTGAACGGTGCCGGTCTCGGCGTTGTCGCATTCACCGTGCTCGATCTTTGCCCGTGCTAGTGTGCAAATCCTCGGCGACGACACGTCATCGCTGAGGGAACTGTACGCAACGCCCCGCAGGGCCCGAGGAAACGGATCCATACCATGGTCGCTCCAATCAGCACAGTCATCAGCCCGTCGCGCTACGTTCAAGGCAAGGGCGCAATCTCACGCATCGGAGAGTTCATCGCCACGATCGGCTCACGCCCCCTCGTTGTCGTCGACGATGTCGTCTGGGGCATCGTGCGAGGTTCGGTCGAAGCAAGTTTCGGCGATGCCGAACTTCCGATCGAGCGGGTCGGCTTCGGCCGCTTCGCCACCCCTGATGCGGTCGACTCACTCGCCGCCACGATCAAGGAGACCGGCTCGGATGTCATCGTCGGCCTCGGCGGCGGTTCCGCGATCGATGCGGCCAAAGCGGCCGGACATCTCGCCGGTGTACGGTGGGCCAGCGTGCCCACCGCTGCCAGCACAGATGCACCGACGTCTGCCCTGGCGGTCATCTACACCGACGAGGGCGAGTTCCTCGAATACCGCTTCTTCCCCCACAACCCCGATCTGGTGCTCATCGACACTGAACTGGTTGCCAATGCCCCGGTGCAGTTCCTCATCGCCGGGATCGGCGACGCCCTGGCCACGTGGGTCGAGGCCCGCGCGGCACGCCGGGCAAACGCTGCCACCATGGCCGGCGGCCTCCAGACGGAGACAAGCGTCGCACTCGCACGGCTGTCCTGGGACATTCTCCATGAGAATGCTCTCCAGGCCATCGAGGCGGTGAAATCGAAAGTGGTGACCCCAGCGTTGGAAAAAGTCGTCGAAGCGAACACACTGCTGTCCGGGCTCGGCTTCGAATCCGGCGGACTCGCCGCCGCTCACGCCATCCACAACGCCCTCACTGCCGCACCCCAGACGCACGGGCTCTCACACGGACAGAAGGTCAACATCGGCACGCTTGCTCAGCTCGTCCTCGAGGGAGCCGCTGCCGAGGAGATCGAGGACTTCGTGGTGTTCACCACGAAGGTCGGTCTGCCGAACACCCTGACCGAGATCGGACTGAGCCCCACTGACGTCAAGGACCTCCGTGCGGTTGCCGAAGCAGCCACGGTCGAGGGTGAGACCATCCACAACATGCCCTTCCCCGTCACTCCGGAACTGGTCGTCGATGCGCTCGTCGCCCTCGAGGGACTGTCTCGCAGCATCAGGGCTGAGCACGACCTGGCCGAGCCGGAGTCCTACCGCGCTCACTGAGACACGAATGTGCGACTCTGAACAGCGCACAGGAATTGGACTTCAGCAGTCACGAGCGGTGGCTCCGACGTGAACGCCGGAGCCACCGCTCGCGCCGCCAGTCGAAGCTCGGGGTCGGCCGCCCCGGCGATTGTCTTCCGGCGGTCATCCCTGATCACAGGCCGGGTTCTGGGATCTCCCCGTCCTTCCGGCGCTTGTTCTGATCGCGGGCCACGCGCACGACCATCGTCGGGCACTGCGAATACGGCAGCACCGACTGCGAGGTCGAACCGAGCAGGAGGCCGGCGAAGCCGCCGCGGCCACGGGAACCGATGACGAGCACCTCGGCGGTATCAGAGGCGCGGACGAGCACCTCGGCGGGTTGGCCGTCGAAGAGCGTCCAGGTGACATCGAGGTTCGGGAATTCCTCAGCCAGGCGCTGCTTGGCGACGACGAGCTTATCGGCGCCTTCGTTGACGAGGCGCTCAAGATCGGCGGTGCTCGGCAGCCATTCGGGGCCGATGACCGTCGTCGTGATCACGGCGACGATGTGCAGCGGTGAACCGCGACGCACGGCCAACCGGGCGGCCTTCCACAGTGCCGGGGATTCGGCACCGAGTGAGTCGACGCCGACGACGACTTTGCCGTCGAAGCGCAGTCCCTCGATCGCCTCGGCGTTGGGATCGTGCTCCTCGACTTCGACGCCGTCCTGACGGATCGGGCGGGACGAGGTCGGGTGGGCCGGGCGGTCGGCCTGGCTGTCCCAACAGGAGGGCACAACGACGGTCGGGCAGGCCGAGTGCGCGGGCAGCGCGCTCGAGACCGTGCCGAGCAGCCGGCCGGCGAATCCGCCACGACCGCGGGAGCCCACGACGGTGAGGCAGCCGGTCTTCGACTCGTCGATGAGCACGCCTGCGGCATCGCCGATCTCAATGACGGCTTCGACGGGGACACCGGCGGCTTTGACCTCGGCGGCGGCTTCCTTGAGGGTGTTCGTCACGGCCTGCCGAATCGATGAGTCATCGATGGGGACATAGGAGACATCGATCGCGGCAGCCGCGACACTCGGGATCGTGTAGGCGCCGACGAGGCGGATGGGACGGTCCAGGGACCGAGCTTCCTGGATAGCCCAGGCCAGAGCATTGCGGCTCGGCGGGGATCCGTCGATGCCGACGATGACGGCCTCCGGCTCACCGGCCGGGGCCGAGTCGGGGTTCTGGGGTCGGTCCTGCTCACTCATGGCAAGCTCCTCGGGTCGGAGAACTCTTCACTTTCGTCCACCCTAGAACACAATGCCCCCGCGAACTTCGCGTATGTCACATCGTTATCCGAATTCCTCCACAATGCGGACAACACAGTTCCCCATCTGGGACGATGCCGGCGAATCGGAGCCTCGGGAACACGGCATTCGGATCAAGCTCTGCCGACCCTCGCGTTTCTCACATCCAGGGTGTCGCAACCCTCAGGCGGCGCGAGAGAGCTCGAGGAACGGCCGCCATTTCTCAACGGGCTTGTCGATGCCCCGCATCCACAGCTGCCCGAGACGGGGCTCCTGCGGATGAACGTTGAGCTTCCAGCCGATCTCGCTCAGCGTGCGGTTGCCTTTGCGGTTGTTGCACTCGCGACAGCAGGCGACGAGATTCTCCCAGCTGTTGACTCCCCCGCGGGATCGCGGCACGACGTGGTCGACCGTCGAGGCGGCCCTGCTGCAGTAGGCGCAGCGGTGATTGTCTCGGCGCAGGACACCGCGTCGGGACAGGGAGACGCGCCGATTGCTCGGCGGTCGGACGTAGCGGGTGAGCAGGATGACGGAGGGCTGATCGAGACTCATGTGCTCGGATCTCACCGGGATGTCCTCTGCGGCCAGCACTGTCGCCTTTCCCGTCAGCACGAGCACAACGGCGCGTGTGAACGGCACGATCGACAGCGGTTCGTAACCGGCATTCAGCACGAGAGTCTTCATATCTCGCCCCTCATCTTCTTCTCTTGTGGGCCGAAACCGGCTGCCCCGGCCCCAGGGAACACAAAAGGCGCCGTGCTCATGGGCACGACGCCTGGAAAGAGGGCACGGAGACACGTATGTACTCCGCACCAGAGACTGGAGCGGCTATTCGAAGTATTCGACTCTGCCCCATCTGCTTTCCTTCAGGTCGGCGGTGTCGATCCATTCGGGTCGACACCGTTCATGGAACTCAATCCTTTCCAGAATAACGCCGCGAACGGCTGTGACCCAATTCATACGGTTCGCGTCACGCAATCTTCGGACTCCGTTCACCTCGCGCGTGTGCGCGGGCGCGTACGTGCCCGCCTACCTCGCGCGGGCGCGCGCGGCCGCCCGCACGGGCCCGAGCGCTCGCATGCGCACCTGCACAAGCCTGCCCCTCCGGGAGCCCGACCAACGGTCGTGTCGGAGGTGGGAGCGCCACCTCGGCGAGGGAATTCCAGGTACACGAAAGCTCCCCGCCCGACTCGAGGACCGTCGAGTCGAACGGGGAGCTTTCGGTGAAGCTGATCAGAGAACGCGGATGAAGGTGACGTTGCCCATCCAGCTGTAGCTGCGCTTCGAGGTTCCCGAGCTCGGCGAACCTGCATCGTACATCTGTCCGCCACCGGCGTAGATACCGACGTGGCCGGGGTGCCAGACGAGGTCACCGGGCTTGGCCTCGGACTGCGACACGATCTGGCCGGCACCCTTCTGAGCACCGGAGGTGCGGGGGAGGTTCACGCCGACGTGGCTGAACACCCACGAGGTGTAACCGGAGCAGTCCCAGCCACTCTGGCTGGTGCCGCCCATGACGTAGGGAGTCCCGACGCCCTTCTCAGCCCAGGCGAGGACCTGCTCGGCCTTCGAGCCGTCGATGGAACCGGCGTCATCGGAATCGCTCTTGCCCGAGTCGGACGAGCCGCTGTTGGCGGTGTCGTCGGAGGTGCCTGCGGACTCATCGGAGTCAGCGGTGGCGGTCTGAGTGGGGGTCGGCTTCGGCTTGGGCTTCGGAGCGGCATCAGCAGTGATGCTCGTCGCCTGCGACTCGAGCGAGTCGGCCTTCTTCTCGCCCTTCTTGTCCTTGGAGTCGTCACCGATGGTGACGGACTGGTTCTCGAAGTCGACCTGCTGAGTGGTCTCGGCCTGAGCGGAGACCTCGTTCTGGTCGTCTGCACCCTGGCCCGCGGCGGGCATCACCGCGGCGGTGAGCAGACCACCGCTGGCAGCAACAACAGCTGCGCGACGTCCGAAGACACCTGAGTTGGCATTCAGAAGTTCAGTGAGCTCGGTCAGTGGAGTCTTGACCTTGGCATCTGCGGCGCGGCGGCCATGCTGCTTAGTTGCCACGTTTTCCCTCTCGTACCTATTGGCTTTCCGGGCCAACCGCCACTATCGGTCCTTGGTAACTCACAGTGAGCGTGGCGTTCGGCTCTCGCTGCGAAGTCGTCATTGCGTGAACGACCTCCACAACTGTAACCAATCGGTGACCAATTGTCACGTTTCTGTCACAAGCACGGGAGGGAACCCGTGATGTTTTCCATAACTTCCCAGGTCAGAGACCTGAAATCGCTTCGAGATTTCGTAACATTTTTCCGTTATACGACACGACCCAGGGGGTGGAAAGCCACTCCCTGGGTCATAGATCACACATATTTGTAACGAATCGAGACTCATGTGCCCGCCCCGTCGTTACCGGAGGCGGGCACATGGCTGCAGAGATGCCGCCAACCGGAAGCGGTACCGGCAGCAGTGGCACACTTTCGGTCGCGCGGGCCTCGCTCCGCGGTCTGCGCAGCGAGGCCTGCTCTGGAGTCCGCTCGGCGTTGTCAGATCAGCGACGGTAGGCGAAGACGTGCGAGGCCGTCTCCAGCGGCAGGTCGAGCACATCCTGAGCACCCGGCACCTGCACGGTGATGTATTCGCCGTTGCGCGAGATCTCGACTTCGCTGTCCGGCAGGACGCCGGCGACCTGGAACTGCTGGAGCAGGTGGATGTCGACCTGCAGCGGTTCGGCCAGCCAGGCGATCGTCAGATGCTTCGCCCCGTCGCGTCCGACGGCGGTGGCGAGGTCGATCACCTCGGTGGTCTTCGAGGCTTCTCCCCCGATGACGTCGAGTCCGGGGATCGGGTTGCCGTAGGGACCCGAGGAGGTGTCGGGCAGAAGGTTGACGAGCTTGCGCTCGACCTGCTCGCTCATCACGTGCTCCCACCGGCAGGCTTCGTCGTGGACGAGCTCCCATTCGAGCCCGACGACGTCGGAGAGCAGGCGCTCGGCCAGACGGTGCTTGCGCATCACATCGGTGGCGATCCGGCGACCTTCCGGAGTGAGCTCGAGGTGACGGTCGTTGCTGACGTGCAGGAGCCCGTCGCGCTCCATCCGGGCCACGGTCTGCGAGACGGTGGGGCCGGAGTGATCCAGACGCTCGGCGATTCGGGCACGCAATGGCACGATCGACTGTTCCTCGAGCTCGATGATCGATTTGAGGTACATCTCGGTTGTATCAATGAGGTCGTTCACTTCTGACCAGCCACTCCACTCTTCGTCTTCAGGTCGTTCGGACCATCTAAGGCGTTGTCACCATCCGGGTCTCTGCGACCCTGCTCCGACCGCCGCCCAGGCGCTCCTGGTCGCGGCCGTTGCGATCTCTGTCTCAATCCTATCGTGCGTTCAGCGATTACCGTGAGTCGAGAATCCTCGGCTCCGCAGTGCCGCTCTCCCAGGCCGTCACCGCCACGCCTCTCCACTCTTCTGACCGCCGGCCCATCCGCCGGGTCCGTCCGCCGGACGACAGTTCACCGACACCTGCAATCGGGGCGCTGACCATGCCGACCTGCCCGTAACGCCGGAAGTGAGTCGAATATTTCACCGCCACCGTTCAGGGGCCCAAGCGACTCTCACGGATAGAGGCGGGTGGCGGTCCATGCGGACGCCTCGTCGAGGTTCGCGACTTCGTGGCTGCCGTCGGAGCGGCGGAAGACCCACCGGTCGTGGAAACGGTTCTGCTGCCCCTGCCAGAATTCGATCTCGAAGACACGGATGCGGAATCCGCCCCAGTGGTCCGGGCGCGGCACGTCCCTGCCCTCGAACTCGGCCACGGCGGCATCGTATTCGGCCTGCATCTGCTCCCGGCCGGTCACCGGCTGAGACTGTTTGGACACGTTCGCTCCGATCTGCGAACCGCGGGGTCGGACGGCGAAGTACGCGTCCGAGTCCTCGGGTGCGGCCACCTCGGCGAGGCCGCGGATGCGGACCTGACGTTCCATGTCCTGCCAGGGGAAGTTCACGGCGATGCGGGGATCGGCGCGCAGCTGCCGACCCTTCGCGGAGTCATAGTCGGTGAAGAAGAGGAACCCGCGTTCGTCGAGTCCTTTGAGCAGGACGATGCGTGAGCTCGGGCCCCATTCGTCGAGGGTCGACACGGTCATCGCATTCGGTTCGCGGACATGGTCGGCGGCCTCGTCGTACCACTGTCGGAACAGAGTCAGGGGCGCGGTGTCCGGGTGGTCGAAGATGCTGGAGTCGTAGGACTTCCGGGTCTGCGGGAGGCGATCGACGGGCTCACTCATGCCTTCACTCTACGACGCGGGTGTGACAGGGCGGCATCAGTGATGACACAGGCGCCGCGTCACATGACGGACCGGCGGCGGGATCGCGGGTGCCCCACCGTAGAATGTCGACCGTGACTGCGACGAATATAACGATCCCAGAGAACCTCCTGCCCGCCGACGGACGCTTCGGGTCAGGCCCGGCCCGCATCCGCCCCGCACAGATCGAGGCGCTGAACGCGGCCGCGACCGAGGTGCTCGGCACCAGCCACCGCCAGGCGCCGGTGAAGAACATCGTGGGCCGCATCCGCTCCGGGCTGACCGATCTGTTCAGCCTGCCCGAGGGCTACGAGGTGGTACTCGGCAACGGCGGTTCCACCGTGTTCTGGGATGTCGCCGCCTTCGGCCTCGTGCGCAATCGTGCCGCGCATGCGACGTTCGGAGAGTTCGGACAGAAGTTCGCCAAGGCCACCGATACCGCGCCGCACCTCGAATCCTCACTCATCCTCGACGCCGAACCGGGCACCTCGGCGATCCCGACGCCCGAGGCCCTGACCGAAGCCGGTCTCATCTCCTCCCCCGCCGAGGCGGCCACCGGCGAATCCGCCGCCGACGTCTTCGCGTGGCCCCACAATGAGACCTCGACCGGTGTGGCCACTCAGATCGCACGTCCGGCCGGGATCGCCGAGGACGCCCTCGTCGTCATCGACGCAACCTCCGGAGCCGGCGGACTGGCCGTCGACATCGCCGAGACCGACGTCTATTACTTCGCACCGCAGAAGAACATGGGCTCCGACGGCGGCCTGTGGGTGGCGCTCCTGTCCCCGCGCGCCATCGCCCGCGCACAGGAGATCAAGGACTCAGGACGCTGGATCCCGACCTCGCTCGACCTGGTCACCGCGATCGAGAACTCGCGGAAGGACCAGACCTACAACACCCCGGCCGTGGCGACCCTGCTGCTGCTGGCCGAGCAGATCGAATGGATCATCGACAACGGCGGCCTGGACTGGGCGAGCGAGCGGACCCGTGAGTCCTCCGGTCTCGTCTACGACTGGGCCGATGCCGCCGAGGCGGCTCATCCCTATGTCGCCGACCCCGCGGATCGTTCGTCGGTCGTGGCGACCATCGACTTCGACGATTCGATCGATGCCGCGACCGTGGCCAAGGTGCTGCGGGCCAACGGCGTCGTCGACGTCGAGCCCTACCGCAAGCTCGGGCGCAACCAGCTGCGCATCGCGACCTTCGTCTCCGTCGACCCGGCCGATGTCCGGGCGCTGCTCGCCTGCATCGACTTCGTCGTCGACGCCCTCAAGTAGGCCGCGGGGCGTAGGCTTGTGACAGGTCGGCGGCAACCGTCGTTGTGAGGATCTTCCCGGGGAGGAACACCGTGACCAGCACCGCGACCGACGCACCGGCACGCACTGTCGACAGCAGCGCCCGCGTCGGCGTCATCGGCAGCGGCATCGCCGGTGCCAGCACCGCCTTCGCTCTGGCCTCCCGCGGCGTCGACATCACCATCGTCGACGATGCCATGGCGGGGCAGGCGACAGCAGCCAGCGCGGGGATCATCGCACCGTGGGTGTCGACGAGCACGGGTGCCTACTACGAGACGTACGCAGCCGGCGGGAACTTCTATCCGGCGTTCCTCGAACGCCTGAGCGCGCTGGGCATCCCGGATCTCGGCTACCGCCGATCCGGAGCCCTCGTCGTCAATAGTGACCCGGATATCCTCACCGAGGCGGCTGTCACCATCCGTGAGCGCGTCGCGGCCGCCGGGGTTGTCGCGGGCGAGATCCATGATGTCGATGCGGCGGAACTGGCCGAGCTCTTCCCTCCGATCGCTCCGGACATGACCGGTCTCCTCATCACCGGAGGCGGACGTGTCGACGGACGGGTTCTGCGAGATGCGCTCCTCACCGGGGCCAGGCAGCATGGCGCCAGGTTCGTCGCCGACTCCGCGCAGGCCATCACCCCATCGGGCAGCAGAACTTCGGGGAGGGGAACTGAGGGCAGGGGTCCGTGGTCGGTGCGCACCACCTCGGCGATGGAGGACTTCGACGCGCTCGTCATCGCAGGTGGGGCGCGGAGTGCTGACCTCCTCGACCGTCTCGGTCACTCGGTGGGAATCGCTCCTCAGCGTGGCCAACTGGTCCATCTGGGACTGCGCGGTGTCAACACATCGCCGTGGCCGACGATTCACCCGCTCGACCACCACTACATCACCCCGTTCGACGGGGGCCGCATCGTCGCCGGAGCCACGAGGGAGGACGGCGTCGGCTTCGACGTCCGCGCGACTGCAGCCGGCACGAAGCAGGTCCTCGACGACGCGCTGCGGATCGCCCCCGGCCTCGCCGAGGCGACTGTCCTCGAGACCCGGATCGGCGTGCGCCCCATGTCGACGCGGGAGGGGGCGCTGCCCTACGCGGGAGCGGTCCCCGGCGCGGACGGACTGTGGCTGGCTTCGGGGTTCGGCGCCGGTGGCCTCACGATGGGTCCGCTCATCGGCGACGGGCTGGCGAGACTGATACTCGGCGAAGGCGCGCCGGAGATCGCCCACCTGGCGCTGTGAGCCGCCGGCGGGCTCTGTCACCCACCCCTCTACCCGAGGAAGTGGATGAGCAGTCCGATGCCATAGGTGAGCGCGGCAAGCAGGGCGAGGCAGAATTCGATGCCGGCGCCCAAGCCGATCGCCTTGATCGACTCCCAGCTCGAGGTCCACGCCGTCGATGCGTCTTTGAGGCGGAAGTATTCGGCGAGGAACAGCCCGAGGACGAACCCGATCGGCAGTCCGAGCACGGGGATGACGAAGAAGCCGATGATCCCGAGCACCCCGCCCAACAGCACCGAGGAGTTCGGCACCTGCATGGACTTGAGCTTCCGACCGGTGAGCACGAGCGACGAACTCATCCCGGCCGCGACGAAGACGGCCACGATGGCGAAGATGATCCAGGCGGCGGGACCGCCGATGACGATCGCCCAGATGAGCACTGCGATGCCGATGAGGATCGACCCGGGCAGGACGGGCACGATGATGCCCACGCAGCCGATGAGGATGGCCACGCCGACCAGCGCCGAGGTGATGATGTCAGTAGTCACAGGCAGTTCCGATTCCGTCGCCGAGGTGGTCCCCCGAATTCTATTCGACGAACCTCTGTAACCGCCGAGACGGCACCGGCTCCGCCCGAGGGGTCAGTCACGAAAGGCTCAGTCACGAAAGGCTCAGTCGCTGCCGTTCGCGGCTCGACCGTTGTTGCCTTCGCCCGCGGGATCGTTCTGGCTCAGGGGAGCGCCATCGCTCGATCGTCCGCCATCGCCCGAGAACCCACGCTCGTCTGCGCTCGACAGTCGGCCGTCGCCCGCCGCTTCACCGTGATCGTCGTCCACAACCCGATCATGATGGTCTCGTCCGAAGAAGGCACCGAGATGGCCTGTCCCATGATGATCTGTCCCGTGACGGCCCATGCCCGGAGGTCGACCTTGGTAACTCATGTGCAGACGGATCCGCGACTTCGGGTCGCGGTGGAGTCTCAGGTCCTTGGCCATGACCATCCACAGCAGACCGACGGCGAAGGCGGCGATCCCCGAGGCGGCTCCGACGACAAGTGCCATGCGCGGTCCGAAGGTATCGGCGACCCAGCCGGCCAGTGGCGCACCGATGGGAGTGCCGCCCATGACGACTGCCGCGTAGATCGCCATGACTCGGCCTCGGTAGTTCGCCGCCGTCGTCGTCTGGACATACGCATTCGCCGAGGTCATCATCGTCAGCGAGGCAAAGCCGACGAACACCAAGGATGCGGCGAAGAGGTAGTAGTTCGGCATCAGCGACGCCACCCCGACGGCCACGCCGAATCCCCCGGCGGCACCGAAGATGAACCGCAGCCGCGGCTTCTCCCGCCGGGCCGAGGCCAGCGCTCCGGTGACCGAACCGATGGCCATCACCGAGTTGAGCAGACCGAACCCGCTGGCATCCCGGCCGAACTCGATCTTCGCCATCGTCGCGGTATAGATGTTGAAGTTGAACCCGAAGGTCGCGACGATGAACAGCACGACGAGCACGACCGTGATGTCCGGGCGCCGGCGCAGATACTTCAAGCCGCCGAGCACTCCGCCTTTGCCGCGCCTGCCCGAGGGGTGCAGCCGGGACTTGTCGAGGCGGAGAAGCACGGTGAGCGTCGCAGCGAAGCCGAGTCCGCTGATGAGGAACACCGGGCCGGCACCGATGACGGCGGTGAGCACACCGGCCACGGCGGGGCCGATCATACGGGCACCGTTGAACGATGCCGAGTTGAGGCTGACCGCGTTCGGCAGCAGCTTCTCGCCCACGAGTTCGGAGACGAAGGCCTGCCGGGCCGGGTTGTCCAGGGTCGTGAGCATGCCGAGGGTGAACGCGAGCACGTAGACGTGCCAGAGCACGATGGCATCGGTGATGACGAGGGCGAAGAGGATGAGCCCGATGAATCCCAGCAGGGCCTGCGTGACCATGAGCAGGCGACGTTTGTCGAACTTGTCGACGAGGCTGCCCGCGAACGGGAACATGATCAGCTGCGGCCCCAGCTGCAGGGCCATCGTGATGCCCAGTGCCGAGGCGTTGTTGTCGGTGAGCATGGTCAGGACGATCCAGTCCTGCGCCGTGCGCTGCATCCACGTTCCGGTGTTGGAGATCAGGGCACCGGCGAACCAGTGCCGGTAGTTCGGCTCCGACAGCGACCGGAACGTCTGGGACATCGAGGAGGTCAGCCCTCCTGGAATTCGAGTTCGCCGGAGTAGTCGTCGACGACGGCCTCGGCCGGATCATGGCTGGGTTTGTGCACGTCGGTCTCCGAATGGGCTCCGCACCCGGATTCGAGTCCGACGACGCGTCCGTCGAACGGCGACCAGGCGTTGGCGCAGACGCCGAACTTCTGCCGCAGGGATCCGGCGATCGGCATGAGGTAACCGCAGGATCCGCAGTGCGCCGAGGCGCGGGAGGCGAACTCGCCGTCGGGTCCGGCGTCCGAGTCCGCCCACCGACTGGCGGCGGCGGAGAGTCCGTCGGAGGACAGGACGCGTTCGCGCCCGAGACCGAACTCGAAGTTCTGGATCTGATCGATGTTGTCCGCCGAGTTGTCCTCGGTCTGCTGGAAGCCCGGCTGCAGGTTCGGGTCCTTATCCAGCTTGGGCAGGGTGTCCTTCGGCGTCATGTCCCCGGGTTCGAGGCGTTCTTCCCACGGCACCCATTCGGGCGCGGTCAGCGCGTCGGGCCCGGGCAGCAGAGCCGTCTCGCAGACGGTGACTTTCTTCGCGCGCGGGGCGCGGGCGAGCACGGCCACCCAGCGCCAGCCGCGGTAAGTCGGATCGGTGCACACGAAGTAGTGCGTGACCAGGCGGGTGCCTTCGGCCACGGTGCCCAGGTGCTCGCCGACGACGGCGCTGCCGGCCACCTCGGCGATGGCGGAGCGGGCGATGTCGATCGCCGCGGCCAGCTGGGTGTCGAGCACGATCTTCTCGGTGCCCGCGCGCTTTTCCGTGCCCGCACGTCCGCGTGAGGACTTCGTCCCCTTCGCCGAGGCGGCCGCCTCCGCGTCGGTCGATGCGGCACTTCCAGCGGCGGCCGCGGCGTCGTTCTCGGCGGTGGGCGTGGCATCATTCTCGGCGGCACCTGCGGCATCGTTCTCGGCCACGGGCGCGGCGGTCTGCCGGGCCAGCCAATCACTGAACAGCGATGACATCAGGACTCCAAATCGTCGGCTATCGCCCGCAGCAGGCTGGCTACCTTGTTCCCGTGCGTGGGATCCGGGTAGCGGCCGTGCTGCAGTCCGTTGTTGAGGTCATCCAGTACTTTGATGACATCCTCAACCATAACCGCCATGTCCTCAGCTGGGCGTCGGCGGGCCTTGGAGACTTTGCTCGGAGTGCTCAGCGGGCGGGCTTTGAGCACCTGTGCTCCGCGGCGGGAATCGACGACGTCGTATTCGAGTCGGGTGCCCTTGGTGACCTCGAGTCCCTCGGGCAGCACGGAGGAGTGGAGGAAGGCCTGGGAGCCGTCCTCGGCGACGACGAAGCCGAATCCCTTGTCGGTGTCGAACCATTTCACGCGTCCGGTAGGCATGATGTCCTTTCTTCTGGCGCCCGCCGCTGAGGCGGGCCGTTCTGGTGCCCGCCGCTGGGGCGGGCTGTGCTGGTGTCCGCCGCGGTGGGCGGGTAGTGCTGTTGTCTGTCCGACTAGGTGGGCGGGCGGTGTCGGTGTGGGATGGCGCCTGATCTGCTGGATCGTCCGACCGACACGAGGCGCGGACCCGCGCATATCCATGGGCCCATTCAGACTCGCGCAGGCTCGCTCGGTTCGAAGGTGCGCGCCGGCGCTCCAGGTGGCGCGTCACATACTCGGCGATGCTGCGGGAGCGGGCGGCCGCCTCGGCGAGGGGACCTGACTGAGCATCCCGATCACTGTGACCTGGCTGCTCGGTCGAGCCCGGCTGCTCGGCGCGGCCGGTCCGATCACTCGGTCGGGGCGGATCTCACGGGGATCGTTCCGCTCACCGGCCCGGAGGGAGAAGCGTTGGAATCAGCTGCGGCCCACCTCGGTCTGTCTGCGTCTGAGCGCCGCACGGACCATGGCCACGCAGGCCAGGACGACGGCGATGGGGACGAGGATCATGGGCAGATAGGTCAGGAACGGGCTGGGTGACATTCCCATCCAGGCCTGGCCGAGCACGCCGATGAGGCCGAGCGCCCCGATGGCGGCGGCGGCAACCGCTGCGACGACTATGACCGTGTCGACTCGATTGGCTGACAATGCGCGTCCTTCCTGAAGTTCGCAGTTCCTGTTTCTCTGCCCCTCCAGTGTACCCCTCGCGATAGACTGAGCGACGATGTCCATGACCTTCAGCCAGTGGCTGTCCCACAGTTCTGATGCCGAGTTCGAGTCCTTCGTCCGGACACGACGCGACCTCCTCCAACCCGAGTCACCGACGATCGGATCCCTGGCCGCGGCCGCGTCCTCGCGCGTCGGGGTCGCCCGCGGCATCGAGGCGCTGGATGCCGACGAAATCGACGTCTACATCGCCCTTGCCATGGCCGCCCGCACGACTCCGGAGATCGCAGTCGGTGACAATGCCCATATCGATCCCACCCGCGCCGAGGCGGCCCTCCCCCGCCTGCGCGACCTCGGCCTGGTCTGGCCGACGTCCGGGTCCGGTTCGGAGTCGGGATCGGTCGCCGCGCAGCCGGGCGATCGCGCCGCCCTGCTCGCCGCGCAGCCGGTCTGGCGGATCCAGTCCGAGGCCATCACGCTTCTGCCCACCTCGGCGGCCGACTCTGCGCGCACCCGCCCGTGGCAGATCGATCCGGCCACGGTCGATGCGAGCACCGCAACGATCGGTCAGGCGCTCATCCACAATTCCGAACAGGCCGCCGTCGCCGAGGTGATCTCCTCCCTGCGCGGGCTCGTCGACGAACTCTCCGCGACCCCGATCTCACGGCTGACCAGCGGCGGAATCTCGAAGCGGGATGTCTCTCGGCTTGCCCGCACCCTCGATCTCGGGCTCGAGCAGACGATCACTCTGCTGCTGGCCGCGAAGTCGCTGCACCTCATCGGCGTGCTCGATGATGCCCTCGACCCGCAGTGGACGGCCGCCGATGACGCCGAGTCCGCGCTGTCGTCCGATCGTGCCGAACTCTGGGCAGCACTGGTCGGCGCGTGGCTGCGCGAGTCCCTCGACGTCACGCAGCTCGCGGCCGGGGCGAGTGAGAACGAACGGCTGACGGTGCTCGCCGCACCGAAGAAGTCCCTGTTCAAGGGCCATGGACAGTCGGTGCCGGCGATGCCGCTGCTGCGCCTGACCGTCCTCGAAATCCTCCACGACATCGGTCTCGGTTCGGCCCGTTCGGCGGGGTGGGTCCATGCCGAGGTGCTGCGCCGCCGGCCCATGATCCAGGCGCATGAGCCCGCGATGACCGAGGCGGTTCTGCATACGTGCGTGAGCTTGGGTCTGGCGACCACTCCCCTGCAGCAGCCCGACCATTTCGGGCCCAGCCGCTTCGGGGTCAGTCTCTCCGCAGGACTGGACGCTGCCCTGGTCGAGCATGCGAAGCAGGATCCGTCGATCGCACCGTTGGGCGTCGCCGTCGATGCCCTCGAGGTCCCCGGTGACGTCATCGCCGCGGTGTCCGACGGCCTCGGCGACGAGGTCGACACGGTGCTCATCCAGTCCGATCTCACCGCCGTGGCGACCGGTCCGATCGAACCGCGGGTCCATCACATCCTGCGCAGGTACGCCGTCGTCGAGGCCCGCGGGCAGGGCACCGTCTACCGCATCGACGCCGAGACGATCGAGGACACGATGCAGTCGGGGGTCAGTGCCGAGGATGCTCTGGCCGAACTCGCCGGCATCAGCGCCGAAGAGCTGCCATCGACTCTGGACTTCCTCGTGAAGAACACCGCGTCGAAGCTGCGGCGGGTCCGCGTCGCCGGTGCCCGGGCCGTGCTCGTCGTCGACGACCCGGTCGACCTCGATGTCATCCTCTCTGACCAGGCGATGCTGCCGGCCGGTCTCGAGCGGCTGGCACCGACGGTCGCGATCGCCCAGCTCGGGCCCGAGCGGACCATGCACCTGCTCGAAGCCGGTGACCATCACGCGCTGCTGCATTCGGCGACCGGAACGGTGCGCCGGCGGAAGGTGATCACCCAGTCCGAACCCGAGGTCAATGTGCGCAGGCGTCCGCGGGTCAGTGACGGCCACCTCGGCGAATACATCCGCATCCTCCGGTCGGCCCCGACCGGGGCGCAGGCGATGGCGAGCAGCGATGAGCCCCTGGGGCATATGGATCGGCTGCGTGAGGCCGCCGAGGCGAAGCGGCGGGTGGTCATCCGGATCGCGGATTCGCAGGGCCGCGAGCGCACCATCGAGATGCTGCCGGCAACGCTCAACGCCGGTCGGGTGCGCGGGACGGTCACCTCCACGGGAGCCGAAGCATCCCTGTCGATCGCCCGCATAGTCAGCGTCGACCCCTCCTAATTACTACTGTGAGGATTGATAGTGGCTGGTCTGGGACTGGCTGGCAGAGTAGGAACTGACCGTCCCATCGATCATCATGACTCGAATTACTGCTGACTCAGACGATGTCATCGTCAGGATCTGTCTGATGATCGGTGGGCGGTCGGCCCCGGCTCGGCCCACATCGGTAACTTGATCAGAAGGTTGTCCGTTCCTGACCGAACGTGACTCATCACAGTAGTGTTCCGACGTGACTATCTCCCGGACCGGAGCCGACCGTTCGACGGTCGGACATCATCCGCTCTAACACGGGAGAATCACGAACCGTCATGACTATCATCTCGCACTTGTACGCGTTTGTCGTCGGCGTCGACACACACGCGAAGAACCACGTCTACGCCATACTCACCAACCGCGGTGAGCACCTCGATACCCGCGAATTCCCGACCACGAATACTGGCCTGGCACGCGCGTTGGACTGGGTCGGGCGTCGCACCGGCGGGCACCTGGACACCCTGTGGGTGATCGAAGGCATCGGCACCTACGGAGCGATCCTGGCCGAGAACGTCGCTGAGGCTGGGTATACGGTCGCCGAGGCCGCGAGCATGAGTGCCCGCGACCGTCACAGCACGGGTAAGGATGACCAGATCGACGCCCGCAGAATCGCGACCACCGTCCTGCCCTTGGAGCAGTCGCGGCTGCGCGTGCCCAGACAGGCCGATGGGCCGCGTCAGGGACTGCGGATCCTCGTGGGTGCCCGCGAGTCCATGACGCGGGAGAAGACCCGCACCATCAACGCGCTGACCGCGTTGTTGCGGGCGAACGATCTCGGTATCGATGCCCGACGGAAACTGTCAGTCGCCAAGATCCGCACGGTGTCGAAATGGCGGGGCCGGAACGAGCCTGTGGCCCGTTGTGAAGCACGTCGGGAAGCGATCCGGTTAGCCAAACGCGTCATCGAACTCGATGCCGACATCAAGGATTACGCCACACGGATTCTGGCTCTGGTGAAGGACAGTCCTGCCGCTGTGCTGCTGGCCCAGCCGGGGATCGGACCGATCACTGCCGCCGTGTTCTATCTGGCGTGGTCTCATCCAGGACGGGTGCATTCCGAGGCTGCGTTCGCGAAGCTGGCGGGGGTGAATCCGATCCCAGCATCGTCGGGCAATGTGGTGAGATTCCGACTCAACCGCAGCGGGGACCGCCGGTTGAACTCCGCGTTGTACATGGTGGCCATCACGAAGCTGTCCTTCGATGAGGAGACCCGAGCGTACATGGCTAAACGACTTGGGGAAGGGAAGTCGAAGAAGGAGGCTATCCGGTGTATCAAGCGGTTTGTGGCCCGGAGAGTTTATCGGCTTCTCGAGGCGACGAGCGTGGTTGGGCAGGCCGCTTGACAAGCATAGAAGGATCCTGACGGCGGCCCAGCAACCTGGCGCCAGGTTGCTGGGCCGCCGTCAGGTAGCACGGGAGGGAACAATTGGGGCGGGGGACGTGTTGTCCCCTCTGGTGTCTACGCACCTGTGAAGTGCACTCGTGAAATGGGAGTCTGAATGAATGGTCCGCTGATCGTGCAGTCCGACCGGACTGTGCTGCTCGAATCGGGACATCCCCTGGCCGTCGAGGCGGCCGTGGCGATCGCCCCGTTCGCTCAGCTGTCGCGGACCCCCGAGTACATCCACACCTATACGATCACTCCGCTGGGCCTGTGGAACGCCCGGGCCAGCGGTCACGACGCCGAATCCGTCGTCGATGTGCTCCTCGAGTTCGCGAAGTACCCGGTCCCGCACGAACTGCTCGTCGACATCGTCGACATCATGGATCGCTTCGGCGTCCTCACCCTCATCGACCACCCGATCCACGGACTCACCCTGACCTCCACGGAGACGGGTCTGCTCGATGAGCTGGTCGGCCAGCCCGACCTCGTCGGCAAGTTCGGCAAGCGCATCGACGACGAATCCGTCCTCGTGCACCCGTCCGAACGCGGCGAGCTCAAACATGCGCTGCTGCAGCTGGGTCACCCGGTCTCCGACCATGCCGGCTATGTCGACGGCGAGGCGCATGAGATCGCTCTGTCCGATGACGCCCACGGCGGCCAGTGGCATCTGCGCGACTACCAGAAACAGGCCATCGACCAGTCCCTGTCCGGTGAGTCCGGGGTCGTCGTGCTGCCCTGCGGGGCGGGCAAGACCGTCGTCGGAGTGGCCACGATGTCGCGGGTGCAGACGACTACGCTCATCCTGGTGACGAACTCGGTCTCGGCGAAGCAGTGGAAGGACGAGATCCTGCGTCGGACCAGCCTGACCGAGGACGAGATCGGCGAATACTCCGGGTCGACGAAGGAGATCCGGCCGATCACCATCGCCACCTACCAGGTGCTCACGACTCGACGGAAGGGCTCCTACCTCCACCTCGAACTCCTCGACGCCAAGGACTGGGGCCTGGTGATCTATGACGAAGTGCACCTGCTGCCGGCTCCGATCTTCCGACTCACCGCAAGCCTGCAGGCCAGGCGCCGGTTGGGTCTGACCGCGACGCTGGTGCGAGAGGACGGCCGGGAGGACGAGGTGTTCTCGCTCATCGGACCCAAGCAGTACGAAGCGCCGTGGAAGGAGCTCGAGCGGCTCGGCTACATCGCCTCGGCGAGCTGCCACGAGGTGCGTGTGCGCCTCGACGGCGGAACCCGCACAGCCTATGCCCGGGCCGACGGTGAGGACCGGTACCGCCTGGCCGCGACCTCGGATGCGAAGCTGCCGATCGTCTCCGAACTCGTCGCCGACCATCCGGATGCGCAGATCCTCGTCATCGGCCAGTACCTCGACCAGCTCGAGGAGATCGGGGCCGAACTCGGCGCCCCGGTGCTGACCGGGCAGACCCCGGAGTCGGTGCGCCAGGAGCTCTTCCGCGAGTTCCGCTCCGGTGAGATCCCCGTGCTCGTGGTCTCGAAGGTCGCGAACTTCTCTGTGGACTTACCGGCCGCCTCGGTGGCGATTCAGGTCTCCGGCGCCTTCGGCTCGAGGCAGGAGGAAGCCCAGCGACTCGGACGGATCTTGCGCCCGAAGGAGGACAGGGGTTCCGCGACGTTCTACACCGTGGTCGCCGCCGACACCGTCGACGAACACTTCGCCGCCCAACGCCGCCGCTTCCTCACCGAGCAGGGATACAGCTACAACATCGAGGTCCGCTGACCTTCCTGCTACCTGACGGCGGCCCAGCAACCTGGCGCCAGGTAGCTGGGCCGCCGTCAGGTAGCAGGTAGAAGCGGAGGAGCTGGGATCATCGGGAGCGAGCCACACGCCCCTCTTCCCAGACTGGCGTCGTCGACTCATAGACCTCGCCGTCGGACCCGAAGACGAGGAACCGGTCGAAGTCGCGGGCGAACCAGCGATCGTGGGTGACGGCGAGCACCGTACCGTCGAAAGCCGTCAGCGCATCCTGCAGAGCCTCGGCGGAGACGAGGTCGAGGTTGTCCGTCGGTTCGTCGAGGAGCAGCAGTGTCGCCCCCGCCAGTTCGAGCAGAAGGATCTGCACGCGCGCCTGCTGCCCGCCCGAGAGCGACTCGAAGGTCTGCTCGGCGGCACCGGCGAGTTCGTAG
The DNA here is from genome assembly GCF_011617245.1 of Brevibacterium atlanticum. NCBI lineage: Bacteria > Bacillati > Actinomycetota > Actinomycetes > Micrococcales > Brevibacteriaceae > Brevibacterium > Brevibacterium atlanticum. Next base: position 3,379,763 of record NZ_CP050152.1, read on the forward strand.
CGGGCGAGCGCCCGCGAGGCCGGTTCCCGGGGAAGTCCGTTCCGATGTTCGTCCCCGCGATGGAGGATGTCGAGCAGAGTGCGACCATGCAGATCCGGTCGGCCGTGCGTCTGCGCGAACCAGCCCGGACGAACTCTGGCTCCCAGCTTCACCTGACCCGAATGTTCGACCGGGGCGATCTCGACGTCGGAGACCGGACGGTGCTCCGTCTCCGGGTCGGTGCCGCCAGCGGCGAGCAGCCGCAGGAAGTGGGACTTGCCCGAGCCGTTCGAGCCGAGCACTGCGACCCGGTCCCCGTAATGGACTTCGAGGTCGAAGGGCAGCATGAGATTCGTCAGTTCGAGGTCGTGTGCTCGGATGGCGATCTTCCCGGTCCGCCCGCCTGCCAGGCGCATCCCCAGATTCTGCTCGCGTGGCATCGCCTCGGGAGGCCCGGCGGTCTCGAAGCGCTCGAGCCTGGTCTGGGCCGCCCGGTATCGGGACGTCATGTCCGAGTTGTATGCGGCCTTCTGCTTGTACATCTGCACCAGCGCGCGCAGCTTCGCATGTTCCTCGTCCCACCGCTTGCGCAGCTCTTCGAGACGGTCGAACCGGGACTGTCTGGCCTCGTGGTAGCTTTCGAAGCCGCCCGGGTGAGTCCAGGCGGTGTTCCCGGCGGCCGAGAGTTCGAGGGTGATGATCTCCGAGGCGGCCCGGGCCAGCAGCTCACGATCGTGGGAGACGAAGAGGACGGATTTGTCGGTGTCCCGCAGCTGGTCCTCAAGCCACCGTTTGCCCGGCACGTCGAGGAAGTTGTCCGGTTCGTCGAGGACGAGGACATCGTCGCCGCCGCGCAGCAGGGCCTCGAGGATGAGCCTCTTCTGCTCCCCTCCGGACAGGGTCGCAGTCGCCCGGTCCCGGCACCGATCGAAGGGCATTCCCAGCGCCGAGGTGGTGCAGGTGTCCCACAGCACCTCCGCTTCGTATCCTCCGACTTCACCCCATTCGCCGAGAGCAGCAGCGTAGGCCATCTGCACGTTCGTCGAATCCCCATCGGACCCGAGCAGACGTTCCTCGGCCCGTCTGACCTGGGCGGCCGCCTTGCGGATGCGCTTCGGCGCCACCTCTTCGAGCGCCTCGGCGATGGTGCCGGCGGTGATGAACTGGCGCATCAGACCGACGCTGCCGGTGTGGGAGACGGAACCTTCGTCCGGGGCGATCTCCCCGGTCAGCAACCTCAGCAGGGTTGTCTTCCCTGCCCCGTTGGCACCGATGAGTGCGGCTTTGGCCCCATCACCGACACGAAACGACACCCCACCGAGGAGCGGTCGGCCGTCTGCGAGTGTGTACGAGACGTCATTGATCTCTATATGGCCCATGGAGACAACCTATCAACGCTTCTTCCCAGCGGACACGCCCCGGACTACCTGACGGCGGCCCAGCAACCTGGTGCCAGGTTGCTGGGCCGCCGTCAGGTAGTAATAAGGGAGGGTTCGGCGTCGGAGCGGGCGACGACCTCGCGGCGGGCGACGCGAGCGGCCAGGCGGGCCTCGCCCCACTTGATGAACCCGACGCCGCCGAGGATGAACACTCCGCCGAAGAGCTGGATCGGTGCGGGCATCTCGAAGAGCACGAGCCAGGCGACGATGACCGAGAACGGCACCTCGACGAGGTTGACGAAGGATCCGACGGTCGCCCCGACGTAGCGCAGACCGAGGATGCCGGTGATGTAGGCGCCGACGGTGAAGCCGATGATCATCGCCATCGGCACGATCCACGACATCGACACTCCGCCGAAGTCCACGTCGGCGGCCACCGCGCCCCACGGCATGACGCCGATGAGCACGATGAGCGACATCGCCAGCGCCCCGATGCCCATTCCCAGCCCGGTCAGGGCGACCGGCGGGATCGTGATCGTGTCCTTCGCCGAGACGAGGAAGTAACTGGCCAGGCACACCGCTGCGGCCATTGCCATGACCACGCCGAAGATGCTGATCGACGATCCGCGGAGGTTGAGCACGAGCATGAGTCCGATCATCGAGACCACGACCCCGATGAACGTCACCGTCGCCGGCCTGGTCCGTGTGCGCGCCCAGATCCAGAACACGATGAGCATCGGCGCGGTCATCTCGAGCAGCAGTGCCACGGCTACGGTGAGGTGTTCGACGGCGACGAAGTAGAACCCCTGCACGCCGGCCATCGAGACCAGCCCGTAGGTGACGACGGTGCGCCAATGAGTGAGGACCTCGCCCCAGCGTCCGTGCAGAGCGATGAGGGTGGGGATGAGGAGCAGCACCGCTGATCCGGCCAGTCGGATGAGCACGACCGCGCCCGGCGTCCACCCGATCGCGTACATCGTCTTCGCGATCGGCCCCGACACCGCGAAGAAGAACGCGGAGGCAAGGGTGAGCAGGAACCCCAGAACGACGGTGCGACTCATGACTGACCTCCTGAAGTGGTGAAATGTGGGTGGGTTGGCCGGCGGAGGATCCCCGTTGAGGTGGCCCGACGCAGGTGATTCCCCTCGCCGAGGCGGCTCGTCGTTCGGTTCTGCCGCATCGTGTCCTCCCCGTGGAGGTGTGGCTTCGCCGTTCGTCGCGTGGTTTCAGTATCGACTCCGGATCTGAAATGAGTCAAGTGCATTTTGGTACTTACATCTGTGTGGCAGTATGGTTCCCGACATGGCTTTCATCTATGACATTCGCGCGAATCTCACGATGCTCGTCGACCTCCTCAACACCTCCGAGGTCGTCGCGAGGGATGGCGACGAGCTGACGACGGCTGCGAAACTCCGCGAATTCGCGGCCCGGCACGACTTCTCGGGCCCACTGACAGCCACGAAGAGCGACGTCGAGGAGACCCTGCGACTGCGCGAACGATTCGCCTCAGCACTCGATGCGAGCATCCTCGCCGAGACCGATGATGAGGTGGAAGCAGCCACCTCGGCGGTCGTCGACGAGATCAATCTCACACTCAGCGACTCCGGTTCTGTGCCGCAATTGGTCAAACACGACCACTGGGACTGGCATCTGCACGCCACGGGCTCCCAGGCGAGCCTGGCCGATCGCGTGGCCGCCGATGTCGCCCTCGTCCTCATCGACCTCATCCGCTCCGGCGACCTCGATCGCCTCGGCCGCTGCGCAGCCGAGGACTGCCGGGCCTATCTCGCCGACTTCAGCCGCAATCGCTCGAAGCGCTTCTGTGATACCGGCGGCTGCGCGAACCGCACCCACGTCGCAGCCTTCCGCGCCCGCCACGCCGAGACCGACCACTGACCCAAGGGGCCGACCATGTCACTGCAGCCGCTGCGCCTCACCGGCGGGACGAAGTTCACTGCCGGTCTCGCCGGAATCCTCACGATGACGAGCATGGCCGCCGGATGGGGTGTCACCGCGCTCATCTTCCTGCCCACCGGCCCCGGTGAGCCGCTGAGTTCGAAGCTCCTCTACCTCGCTCTCGCGCTCATCACTTCCGTCGCCTTCGTCGTCGTCAGCCAGCTGCTCGTGCGCGCATCCCTCGGTCGATTCCGCACCGGAGGCGGCCTCGCGCGCTTCTTCCGCTATCAGTTAGGGGCTCTCGGGGTCGGAGGCGGGCTCGGCCTCGGCTTCCTCCCCGCAATGCTCGGCGCCGCTCCGGTCTGGTGGGTCGTGTCCATCACCGCCGGCATCGGCCTCATCACCGTCTCCGCCCTGGTTTTCCGTGGCGATCGACGCCGCCCGGTGACAGCGCCACCCCACCCCGGCATCGGTCTGGCCAGCGGTGTCGTCGTCGACTACTGGTCGGGCGCCCTCCCCCGCGGCGCTGCACCGAGCCTCGCAGTGATCCGCTTCGCCGACGAGGCCGGTCGCCCGCGGTTCGCTCGCCACCTCGTCAGACGGAACCCGACAACCCTCGGCACGATGGGGCAGGTCCAGTACGATCGCGGCCGACCGGAGAAGGTCCGGAGCTTCACCAATGGTCGTCCGCCCTTTGCCGAGCATCCACCTCAGTGATACCGAGCCGAACCCACCACGCGCGGCCACCTCGGCGACCATTCCTGAACCCAGCCTGATCGCAAGCGCATTTTTCCCTGAAATCAGCCCTTCGTTCCTGAGAACGAATGCGCCGAATCGGACCTCAATCGACTTTCCTGAGAGTTTTGCAGTGACCCAGTTCACATTGGCATTCAGCTGACTTCCAGTCCGCTCCCAGAAATGGCGCCCAGACTGGAGCCATGACTACAGCACAGAACGATTCCGACATCGAAGCCACCCTGCTCGTTGTCGATGATGAGCCCAACATCCGCGAACTCCTGTCCACCAGTCTCCGCTTCGCCGGCTTCGACGTCGTCTCGGCCGCCAACGGTGCCGAGGCCCTGCGTCTGGCCGAGCAGACCGACGTCGACCTCCTCGTCCTCGACGTCATGCTGCCCGACATGGACGGCTTCACCGTCACCCGCCGTCTGCGCCAGATCGGCATGAACGCTCCGGTCGTGTTCCTCACCGCCCGTGATGACACCTCGGACAAGATCACCGGGCTGACCGTCGGCGGCGATGACTATGTGACGAAGCCCTTCAGCCTCGAAGAGGTCGTCGCCCGCATCCGCGCCGTCCTCCGCCGCACGCACAGTCTCGAGGACGAGGAGAACGCCGTCATCGTGGCGGGCGACCTCGAACTCGACGACGACACGCATGAGGTCCGCCGCTCCGGCATCCTCATCGACCTCTCCCCCACCGAGTTCAAGCTGCTGCGCTACCTCATGCTCAACACCAACCGGGTGCTGTCGAAGTCGCAGATCCTCGACCACGTGTGGGAATACGACTTCGGCGGCGACACCGGGATCGTCGAGTCCTACATCTCCTACCTGCGTCGCAAGATCGACGTCACCCCGGAGACGGACGCCGCCGGCCACCCCGTCGAGATGGAGTGGACCCCGATGATCCAGACCAAGCGCGGGGTCGGCTACATGCTGCGCACACCGGAATCCAAGTAGTCGTCCAAGCAAGGGCGATAGATTAGCTACGTGGCAAAAGAATCCCGTCCCTCCCGCCCCGGCTTCTGGGAAGAGTGGTCGCTGACCACCAAGCTGCTGGCTATCATGATGCTCCTCATGCTGCTCGTCCTCACGGGGACGAGCGCATGGGTGTTGGAGAACCTTCGCGACAGTCTCGTCCAACGCACCGATGAGCGTCTCATCAGTGCCTCGGAGACCCTGGCCAAACAGGCCTATCGTGATGTATTCCAGCCCGCCGAGCTCCAGTCCGGGGACGATGCCGACGACACCGAGGATGCTCCGTCGTCGACGACGATCGATTCGAATTCCTGGGACCAGCTCAAGAGCCTGTTGCCCGGAGGCTTCTATGTGCAGTTCTACAACACCGACGGGGAACCGATCCGCGACCCCGTCGCCCCGGAGCCGCAGAACCAACCGATCCTGCCGAAGATCGATGAGAAGGAAGTCTATGCCCGCAGCGGCGAGCCCTTCACTGTAGCCGGAACGAACTCCCAGTGGCGGGCCCGGGCGATGAAGGTGAAGAACACCGACGTGCTCGTGTCCATCGCGGTGCCCTTCGACCGCGAGGTCGACAACATCAACGAACGCGCTCGCAACACGATGATCGGCATCGGCCTGCTGGCCCTGGCGATGGTCGCCGGCGTCGGCTATTGGGCGATCAACAATACGTTCCGGCCCCTGCGCGACATCGAGAAGACCGCCTCGCGGATCGCCGCCGGCGACCTGTCCCAACGCGTGCCCAGCTATCCGCGCAACACCGAGCTCGGGCGTCTGTCGGCGGCCCTGAACACCATGCTCGGACGCATCGAGGACTCCTTCGACGGGCAGACGAGGTCGGAGAAGCGCATCCGCCAGTTCGTCTCCGACGCCTCGCACGAGCTGCGGACCCCGCTGGTGACGATCCGCGGCTATGCGGAGCTCTACCGGCAGGGGGCGATCACGAAGGAAGCGGACATCGGCAATGCCATGGAGCGGATGGAGTCCGAAGCCAAGCGGATGGGCGTGCTCGTCGACGACCTCGTCGTCCTTGCCCGACTCGACGAGCAGCGTCCCGCAGAGATCGGTCCGATCGACCTGCACAAGGTCGTCCGCGACGCCGCCGCCGATGCTGCCGCCCAGGCCCCAGATCGTGACATCAGCTTCATCGGGCTCGACGGCGAGGACGCCCAGCCTGTGCCGATGATCCGCGGGTCCGAATCGAAGATCCGCCAGGTCATCGTCAACCTCGCCGGCAACGCCGTGCGCCACACCCCCGAGAACACGGCGATCGAGTTCGCCGTCGGCGTCGTCGGAATGCCCGAGGACCCCGGCGCCGAATCTGCCGAGCCCGGCGAGGGCCGTGACCCGCAGGCGAAGGGTCAGAACGGTCGCACCGGGGCGAAGAACGGCGCGAAGGAGAAGTCCCGTGAGCGCGGTTTCGTCACCGGTGGGGTCCGCATCTTCCGCCGCGGCGACTCCGCCGGGAACGATCAGGCCGACGCTCAGGAGCCTGCCGGCATCGTCCCCGACGTGACCGCGGCAGGTTCGATCACGGTCGATGACTCCCTGCGCGGGTTCCCCAATGGTCGTGTCCGTTTCGAGGTCAGGGACCACGGCGAGGGCATCGACCCCGAGGTGGTGCCGCGGATCTTCGAGCGCTTCTACCGTCTCGACGTCTCCCGGACCAGGGACACCGGCGGATCCGGGTTGGGTCTGTCGATCGTCAAGGCGATCGTGGAGAACCATCACGGCGCGATCTCCGTCCATGAAACCGAGGGCGGCGGTGCGACGTTCCGCATCGATCTGCCCATCTCCGAAACCTCCGAGACCGCTGCGGACACACGAAAGGACGAGCGATGAGCGACAACATCAACCCCCAGGACCCGGGTGAGACGTCCCGCGGTCGAGGCCGGCACGGAGACGACGACCATCGCACCTTCCCGAATCAGGAGGACGGTCGTGGTTCCTTCGCTGACGGTCGCGACCCTTCGACCGATGCCCGCGAGGCCTCGCCCGAAGGCCGCCGCGGTCCGACGGGTGGGGGCTATCGCAGCCAGTCGCCCGAGGTTCCTCGCACCTTCCCCAACACCTCACGTCCGCAGACGAACGGGCCGGCTCGCGTCAGCCCACCCGTCGCACCCCCCGAACGACGCCCCGACGCCGCCTCGTCGGCGCAGGGCGGATACCCGGGCCAGGACAGCCAGTCGGCTTCCGGACGGCCCACTCGGGCGCAGAACCCTGTGGACGGTTCCACCGGACACGGGGGCCAGGCAAGTCAGCAAGGGCAGCCGGGCCAGCAACAAGGTCAGACGGGCCAGCCGAGTCAGGTAGGCCAGTCGGGCCAGATCGGCCAGTCGAGCGGCCAACAGTCAGGATGGCCCGGGCAGCAGCAGACGCGACCACAGCAGGCACAGTCGCAGGCGAGCGGAGCTCGGGAGGGCCAGCCACAGCAGGACGGACTCCAGCAGGGTCAGCCTCAGCAGTCCTCGCCGTATCAGCCGAGTGGTCAGCAGAGAGACGTACAGTCCGGCGCTTCGCAGGGAGACGATGAGCCTCGCTCTCAGCCGGACGGGTATCGGCCGTATGCCGCCGGAGCCGCCGGCGCTGCAGGAGCGGGAGCCGGGTACACCTACGCGAATTCGCCCTACGGCTCACTGGACGCCCGCCAGCCTGGCTCCCAACAGCCTGGCGTACAGCACCCGGGCAACCAGCCCGGTGCTCAGCAACCGGGCACCGGCTCTCAGCAGATGTACGCCTCCGGCTCCTCTCCTTCGGGCATCGGATCTCAGCCGACCGCGGTGGGTTCCCAGACAGGTCCCGGCGGACCCGGAGCACCGGGCGGTCCGGGCGCCCCCGGAGAACCGGGAACCTTCGGCGCACCGGGATTCGGTCCCTACGGATCCGAACAGCCTCCTCGGCGAGAGAAGAAGGGTCCCGGTTGGGGAGCGACGATCGCGATCGCGGCCATTGCCGCCCTCCTCGGCGGTGGGCTCGCCTTCGGTGGGAACTATGCCCTATCGGCGCTGCAGGGCGAAGAGCCGCGCAAGGTCGCGGAGCAGACGATCGAAACACCGGACTGGACCCAGGTGGCAGAGGACACCTCGGGCAGTGTGATGTCGATCCAGGTCGGCACCAACGGTCAGGTCCAGGGCCTCGGTTCGGGCGCTCTCTATGACGATCAGGGCCACGTCATCACGAACAACCACGTCGTCGCACCCGCTGACACTCCCGGCGGAGAAATCTCCGTGACCATGAAGAACGGTGAGACGACGAAAGCCGACATCGTCGGCCGCGACCCCTCCACAGACATCGCCATCATCAAGCTTGAGCAGGTTCCCGATGAGGTCAAGCCGCTGACCGTGGGCGATTCGAAGAAGCTTACGGTGGGCGATCCGGTCATGGCATTGGGCAACCCGCTGGGCCTGGCCGACTCCGTGACAACGGGCATCGTGTCCGCACTCGACCGACCGGTGTCCACGGAGAACATCGGCGAGGACGCGAGCTCGCAGGAGAAGGAGATGACGATCACGAACGCCATCCAGACGGATGCGGCGATCAACCCGGGCAACTCCGGTGGCCCGCTCGTCAACGGCAACGGCGAATTCATCGGAGTCAACTCCGCCGCCGCGTCGCTCAGCCAGGCCAGTGAGGGCGAGCAGTCCGGCTCGATCGGCATCGGCTTCGCGATCCCTGCCGATCAGGCGGTGATGATCGCCGATCAGCTCATCGCCAACGGCAAGGCCCTGCATCCGTTCCTCGGCATCACACTCACCGACGGACACATCAACAACGGGGGCATCAGCAAGGGCAGCGCAAAGGTACAGTCCGTCGAGGGCGGTTCGCCTGCGGCCAAGGCCGGCATCAAGGACGGCGACGACATCGTCGAAATCGGCGGAACCAAGGTGAACAACGCGATCGCGCTGCGCGCCCTCGTCCGGGCCCAGGCGGTGAACAAGCCTGTCGAGGTCACCCTGGTGCGCGGCAGGCAGGAGCAGAAGGTCGACGTCACGCTCGTGCTGAAATAGGCGCTCCCCGACTCCGACGTTCGAACCTGGGGACTCAGCCGCGACTTACTCGCACAGGGGGTGTGGACAGCCCAACGCCGTCCACACCCTCTGCCTCTGTCCTTGTGCCGTTTCCATGCAGACTCCGAGACTGGCGCCATCCCACCCGACCGCGGCGGGAGGTTTCCGACGAACAGGAGTGATCATGAGTTTCGAAGTCGACGCCGAACGCGTCCAGTCCGCCGCCAGCACCGCAGCCGGAACATCACGCAATCTCGTCTCCGAGTCCGACACGATGATGCGCAACCTGCTCGCACTGCAGGAATGCTGGCGCGGAGCCGCAGCACAGAACTTCCAGGCCGTCATCAACCAGTGGAAGGATGCGCAGAGACAGCTCATCGAATCCCTCGACACGGTCCACGGGGCACTGACGACCGCGGCCCGGCAATACACCGAGGTCGAAGCCGCGAACTCGCGTCTCTTCGCACCCTGACGGGCAGTCGTCGGTCTCTTCGTTCTCGTATCCGGCGTCTGGCAAACTATCAGCCTTTCTCAGTAGACTTGGGAGCGATAGTTCGCGGCGGTGTTGGCCGAGAATCTCCGGACCGGAGTGGATCGGGTTGGCAACGTCGGGTCAAACCAATGCAGGAGTCGACTACGGATGAGTATCTTCCAACGGATCGCGACGATCTTCGGTGCCAAGGCCAACAAGGCCCTGGACAAGGCCGAGAACCCCAACGAAACCCTTGACTATTCGTACCAGAAACAGCTCGAGCTGCTGCAGAAGGTCCGCCGCGGTGTTGCCGATGTCGCCACCAGTCGCAAGCGTCTCGAGCTGCAGATCAACCAGCTCGAACAGCAGCAGAACAAGCTGTCCGGTCAGGCGCAGAAGGCCATGGAGATCGGTCGTGAGGATCTCGCTCGCGAAGCACTGACCCGCAAGTCCGGGCTCACCCAGCAGATCACCGATCTGCAGAGCCAGCACGAAGGACTGCAGGGCGAAGAGCAGAAGCTCACCCTCGCCTCGCAGCGCCTCCAGGCCAAGGTCGATGCCTTCCGCACCAAGAAGGAGACCCTCAAGGCCACCTACAACGCCGCCGACGCACAGACCAAGATCGGCGAAGCGTTCTCGGGCATCTCCGAAGAGCTCGGCGACGTCGGACTCGCCGTCCAGCGTGCCGAGGACAAGACCGCTTCCCTGCAGGCACGTGCCGGTGCCGTCGACGAACTCCTCGCCTCCGGTGCCCTCGACGATGTCACGGGTACCCAGAAAGACGACATCACCGCACAGCTCGACTCCCTCTCCAGCGACAACGACGTGGAGATGGAACTGCAGCGGATGCGCGAGTCCCTGCCGGCCGGCTCCGAGAAGCAGGACCAGAAGTCGCTCGAAGGCGAGGATCAGCAATGATCATCCGCATCATGGGCGAAGGACAGTTCGACGTCGCCCACGTCGACCAGGACCTGCTGCAGAAGTATGACAACCAGGTCGAGGACGCGGTGAACGCCGGGGACGAGGAAGCGGCCCGCACCGCGCTGAGCGGCCTGCATGAGTACGTCACGGCCAATGGCCAACCGGTCGCCGATGACTACCTCGGCTCCTCCGATGTGGTCATCCCGTTCGTCGATGCCACCTTGGCCGAGATCGCCGAACTGCTCACGGGCGAGGGCTTCATCCCCGACCCGGCCTGAATCCGAATACTGCAATGATCAACCCGGCCCATTGTCTTCGCTTGAGACGGTGGGCCGGTTCTGCCACACCCAGAGAGGAACGGCGATGAAGAACCGCTTCGTCAAGGACAACGGACTGACCATGCGGATGGGATGGACGATCTTCCTCAACGGGCTCATCTACGTCATCCTCATCCTCGCGATCTGGTGGATGTTCGGCCAGAACATCCCCGGCGTGATCTTCGCCGTCGTCGTCAGCGCCGGAGCGTTCTTCTTCCAGTGGTACTTCTCCGACAAGATCGCCATGCGAGCCATGGGCGGCAGGGAGGTCACCCCCGAGGAGGCTCCCGAGCTGCACACGATCGTCGACCGTCTCTGCCAGCTGGCCGACTCGACGAAGCCGCGAGTGGCGGTGTCGAATTCCTCGATCCCCAACGCCTTCGCCACCGGCCGCTCCCCCGAACGCTCGGTGGTGTGCGTGACCCGCGGTCTGCTCGAAAAGCTTGATCGCGACGAGGTCGAGGTCGTCCTCGCTCACGAACTCTCCCACGTCGCGCACCGTGACGTCACCGTGATGACCATCGCCGGAGTCACCGGTGTGGTCGCTGCGCTGATGATGCGCGCGGGCTACTACATGAGCTTCGGCCGGTCGAACAACAATAACAACGGCGTCCCGATCCAGCTGCTGTTCATCCTCGTCGGAGCCGTCGTCTACGGGATCTCGTTCGTCCTCATCCGTGCACTGTCCCGATACCGTGAACTCGCCGCCGACCGTGCCGCAGCGATCCTCACCGGTGCACCGTCGACCCTGGCCTCGGCGCTGACGAAGCTCAGCGGGGACATGAGCAAGATCCCGGAGAAGGATCTGCGCTCATCCGCCTCGGCGAATCATCTGGCCCTCATCCCGGCCATCAGCGGCAAGGCGGCCTTCGGTCAGCTCTTCTCCACCCACCCCTCGCTCGAGAAGCGACTCGAGCAGCTGGCGAAGATCTCTGCACAGCTCTCGCGCCCCGAATGAGCATTCCCGCCACTGCGCGCACCTGCACCGCCCCCGACTTCACCACTCTCGACTAGGAGTTCCATGGGTTTCTTCGACGCACTGCTCGGCCGCACCAAGCCGAAACGGGCCAACCTCGACGACCTCTTCGCCCTACCGCCTGCCGCACTGACGCTGCAGGCCGCCACCGGCTTCACCCCGACCGGCGTCGGCGCCGTCGCCTTCCGCCAGGTGGAAGGGGCCGCCTTCCAGTCGGCCGAGTCCGAGAGCGTCGCCCTCATCAGCTCCGACCCGTCCGCCTCGGTGCGGCAGGAGAACGACGGCTACGGGTTCACCTGGCAGGTCGTCGCCGATGCGAACGCCGAGGTGGTCAACCTCGTCACGAACATCCACGCCGTGAACTCGGCGCTGGTCAGTCAGGGGTTCGACACGATGCTGCTGTGCACCACCGTGTACTTCGTCCATCCCGACGGGCGGCGCATGGCACTGGTCTACCAGTACAAACGCGGCACCTTCTACCCGTTCGTGCAGGCGGGTCCGAAGCAGCGGGACAATCCGCTCGAGATCCAGGTCAAGGGAGTCCTGTCCGGTGAGCTGCCGTTCGAGGAGGACACCTCGAACTGGTCGGCTCTGTGGGACGCTCCCGGCATGAACGACACTCCGGGAGCTGCCGAACTGCGGTGAACGCGCCGGTCGCGTGCGGGCAGGGAACCGGCTGCGTCAACTGGTAGCGAGCTTCCTGCCCCGCGGCTAGTCGACTCCGGTCGCGATTTCCGTCTCCCTCGGCGGGCCTCGAATCCGGTAGCGGAACCTGCATCCGGCAACCAGCCGAGGCACATCAGACATGTGGAGGGCGTCCCCGCGGGGACGCCCTCCACTGCCTTCTCGATGTGTTTTTGTTGTCGATATGTCTCTGTGCGCGAGCGGCGCTTCTCAGCCCTGCTCGGCGGCTACCTCGAAGGCTTCGCCGAGAGCCTCGATTCGGTCGCCGGGACGGATCGTCGCACCTCGGCGGGTTTCGACCGCGCCGTTGACGGTGACCTCACCGTCGGCGATCATGTCCTTGGCCATGGCGCCGTGTTCGGCCACACCGTGGAGTTTGAGCAGCTGACCGAGCTTGATCGACTCGCCGCGGATCTCGATCGTCTCCATCAGAAGTCGAATCCGTCGAACAGTCCGCCGCCGTCGCCGCCGAAGAGCCCGCCGCCGTCTCCTCCGTCACCGCCGAAGAAGCCTCCGTCGCCACCTCCGCCGTCACCGGCGGCTCCGCCGCCGGCATCTCCCATGTCTCCGCCGTAGGCGCCGTCCCAGCCGCCGCCCATTCCGCCGAACATCATGGCTCCCATGAGGACGCCGGGCAGCAGGCCTGAGCCCGCGTAGGAGTTGAAGTAACCGCGGTTGTACTCGGCGTAGGCCGGGCCGGCCTCCCAATAGGCGCGACGGGTGTGCCCGTCGGCTGTGACGACCTTGCGGACCATGGGATCGGCGCCGACGGCCACGCGTTCGGCATCGGCAGCGCACACGGGTACGGGGCGCAGCTGACCGCCGGCAGGGGCCCAGTCGATGTCCTCGACCGAGGGACCGTGCTGCGGGTTGAAGAAGCAGGGCGGACGTCGCACGGGAAGCGGCTTGCCTTCGACACGGGCGCGCACGCACTTCGCGGCGTAGCGGCCGTCTTCGAGCGCCTCGGTGACGTGCCGGATGTCAGCAGGTTCGGAGACCTTCTCGAGGGTCTCCTTGGCGATGTCGTAGGAGTCCAGCGCCTGCTTGTAGTCCTGCGCTCCGCCGGTGTCGAGATCCACTCCCGATGTGATGATGTCGAGTTCGGCGACTTCTTCGCCGAACGATGTGACATCCTCTTCGGCGGTCTTCTTCACCTGCTGGAGTTCGGCGGCGTGGATTTCCCGCTGGCGTCGCTTCTCTTTGCGGTGGCCGATGAAGAAAACGGCTCCGAGAACAACGAGCAGCAACAGAAACACTTCAGTCACGATCTATGCCTCCCCGGCTATCTGCGTCCTCGACCAGTATGCCCGACGAAACTGACAGACGACTGAACCCGTCCCCCACATCCGCTCAGTCCTCAACCGCCTCACACCAGCGCCTCACACCAGCGCCGAAGCTCCCTTGACGAGTGCCGCGACTCCCCCGCCGAAGGCAAGGACGAGCATACCGATCCGTGCGAGCGAAGCGTCGATGCGCCGGGACAGCCGATCCCCTCCGATCAGTCCCGCCACGAGGACGAGGACCAGACCGATCCACGTGCCGATCGACAGGTCAGGCCACACCCCACCGTGGACGATCACCTTCGCCACCACCGCCGAGGCGGTCCCCACGACGAGGAACGGCTGCAGGGTGGCTGCGAAGGACCGCTGCTCCCAGTCCGTGAGCACCGCGTAGGCGCTGACGGCCGGTCCCCCAGCTCCCGCAGCCGCCGACATTGCCCCCGAGAGCGCACCGGCGCCGAATCGTGTGCCGAAGTTCGCCGGCATCCTGCGGCCGAGGCGACCGAGGGCCAGGGAGCTGATGAGTGAGACGATGATGAGCAGTCCGATGAGGATCTGCAGCGGCGCGGTCGGCAGCGCGGAGGCGAGGAGCGCACCGGGAATCGTCCCCAACACCGCACCCAGGGCCAGGTGGCGGAACGACCGCCATTCCACCTCGGCGAAGGTGCGGGCGAAGACGGACGCGGAGGCGACGATCCCGCAGATGTTGACGAGGATGATCCCGCTGTACGGGTCGAGGAGGAGGACGAGGAAAGGGCCGCTGACCAGGCCGAACCCCATTCCGGTGACGCGCTGGGACAGCGCCCCGAGGAACACGGCGAAGAGGATGAGCACGACCACGGGTTCCACCCGTTCGAGTCTAGTGCAGGGCACTTCCGCGACCACAGGCACCGCACCTCCCGGTCGCCGCCCAGATCGGCGTGGCGGGGTTACAGTATTCATCATGAACGCTCGTCCCCTCTGGTCGCGATTCAGCGCCGATCCGCGATCGCACGGACAGGTCCGTGCCTCCGACGCCGACCGTGCGATCATCTCCGATGTGCTCTCGGAGGCGTATGCGCTCGGTCAGCTCGACGTGGAGGAATTCGACGAACGCACCGAGGCGGCTGCGAAGGTCAAGACCCTCGGCGAGGTCCCAGTGCTGATCGAGGACCTCGTCCTCGCCGACCCGTCCGAGGTCGAACCGGACGAGCTCGATGATGCCGGCCGCGCGCAGGCTCTGGCCCGGCTCGAGGCCGACCGTGTTCCGATCACGCCTGAGCAGATCGACGCCGCGGCACAGCATTACTACCGGGATCGAGTGCGCCGGGCGGCACTCGGCCTCATCGCCGGCCCCGGTGGAATCACCGTGGCCATCTGGGCGTTCACCTCGATCGCTCGCGGAGACTTCATCTTCTTCTGGCCGATCTTCGTCATCATTCCGATGTTGCTGGGATTCTTCTCTCGCATCGGTCACAAGCAGGAGACGATCCGAGAGCGCAAGCGGGAGCTCACACGCAGGGCCAGGGCCCACCTCGGCGATGCGGAGGCCAAACGCGAACTCGAGAAGGCCGAACAGTCGGCCGATGACTACGAGTCCGATTACGGCAGAGGACTGCAGCCGCCGCATCCATCTCACCCGCCGTATTCGCCCGGTCAGATCTCCCGACGGGACGAGCGGCGCAGGCGCCGAGAGGGCCGTCGCAACCACCGCGACAACCCCTGGGACTGACGCCGGTATCCAGCGGCCCCGATCGACCGCTCAGATCTGGAAGACCCGAATCTGGCCGAAGTCGTGCGCCTTGTGCGTAGTGAACCACATCGTGTGGGAGAAGTGCCTGAGGTCAACGCTGTCCGCTTCGGCCTGCCAGTATCCCCAAGCGGCTGCGGCCTTGCCGTGGGTGATCGCGGCTTCGAGGTGGCCGACCTGGGGCGAATGCGCCGAGAGCTCCAGCAACGCGCCGACGACCTCGTCACGGCCGGTGGCGGTCCGGACTCCTTCGGGTCGGACGATCTGGAGCACGCAGTCCTCAGCGACCGCCTCGGCGAGGGAATCGCTGACTCCGTTGAAGAGGTTCTCTTCGAACTCGGCGACGAAGACGTTCTTCGGGCTGTTTCCGCAGGCATCGGTGCCGGTGAAAGTCATGCGCCCAGCCTAGGCGGGGACATGACGGTGTCACAATGCTTCGCGGAAGAACGCTGCCGACGACGGCGCGAAACTCCGAGCGCAAGCGAACCGGAATCGCACATGGCACCTGCGAACCAGAATCGCACTTGCCATCTGCGCACAGGGCATGAAAACGGCCGTGCCGGTACCCTTGCGGGCGCCGACACGGCCGATCGAACAGCGGGGCTGCTCTGACGCTGGCGTCAGATCAGAAGCCCATGCCGCCCATTCCACCCATGCCGTCCATGCCGGCAGCTGCGTCTGCACCTGCTGCGGCCTTTTCGGGCTTGTCGGCGACGACCGACTCGGTGGTGAGGAACAGACCGGCGATCGAGGCGGCGTTCTGCAGGGCAGAGCGGGTCACCTTGACCGGGTCGTTGATGCCGGCGGCCAGCAGGTCCTCGTAGTCACCGGTTGCGGCGTTGAGGCCGAATCCGGGCTCGAGGTTCGCGACCTTGTCGGCGACCACACCGGCTTCGAGGCCGGCGTTCGTGGCGATCTGCTTGAGCGGGGCTTCGATGGCGACCTTGACGATGTTCGCACCGGTTGCCTCGTCTCCCTCGAGTGCGAGGTCTCCGAAGGCAGCCTTGCCCGCCTGGATCAGGGCGACGCCGCCACCGGCGACGATTCCCTCTTCCACAGCAGCCTTGGCGTTGCGCACAGCATCTTCGATGCGGTGCTTGGTTTCCTTGAGCTCAACCTCGGTGGCGGCTCCGGCCTTGATGACTGCGACACCGCCGGCCAGCTTGGCCAGGCGCTCCTGCAGCTTCTCACGGTCGTAGTCGGAGTCCGAGTTCTCGATCTCGGCGCGGATCTGAGCGACCCTTCCGGCGATCTCCTCGGCGTCTCCTGCGCCCTCGACGATGGTGGTCTCGTCCTTGGTGATGACGACCTTGCGGGCGGTTCCCAGCAGATCGGTGGTCACGCTGTCGAGCTTGAGCCCGACTTCCTCGGACACGACCTGGCCACCGGTGAGGATGGCGATGTCGGCCAGCTGCGCCTTACGGCGGTCGCCGAAGCCCGGTGCCTTGACGGCCACGGACTTGAAGGTGCCCTTGAGCTTGTTGAGCACCAGGACGGCCAGGGCTTCGCCCTCGACGTCTTCAGCGATGATGAACAGCGGCTTGTTGGACTGCTGGACCTTCTCGAGGACGGGCAGCAGGTCCTTCACGTTCGAGATCTTGGAGTTGACGATGAGGATGTACGGATCCTCAAGGACAGCTTCCTGGCGATCGGTGTCGGTGACGAAGTAACCGGAGATGTAGCCCTTGTCGAAGCGCATACCCTCGGTCAGCTCGAGCTCGAGTCCGAAGGTGTTGGACTCCTCGACGGTGACGACGCCTTCCTTGCCGACCTTGTCGATGGCCTCGGCGATCAGTTCACCGATAGCGGGATCTCCAGCGGAGATGCCTGCGGTGGCGGCGATCTGTTCCTTGGTCTCGATGTCGATGGCGTTGTTCAGCAGGACACCCGTGACAGCTTCCACTGCCTTCTCGATGCCGCGCTTGAGGCTGAGCGGATCAGCACCGGCTGCCACGTTGCGCAGGCCTTCGCGGACGAGAGCCTGTGCGAGCACGGTAGCGGTGGTGGTTCCGTCGCCTGCGACGTCGTCAGTCTTCTTGGCGACTTCCTTGACGAGTTCGGCGCCGATCTTCTCGTAGGGGTCCTCGAGTTCGATCTCCTTGGCAATCGAGACGCCATCGTTGGTGATGGTCGGTGCGCCCCACTGCTTTTCGAGCACGACATTGCGACCGCGGGGTCCAAGGGTCACCTTGACCGCGTCCGCGAGCTGGTTGAGGCCAGCTTCGAGTCCCCGACGAGCTTCTTCGTCGAATGCAATCATCTTTGCCATAGTGGCTTAGATCCTCCCTGATGGAGTGGAGTGGGAATCCAGAGCAGTCATCAGCGCCCGCGACGGCAGAGAGTGTGTCCGCATGTTCCATTCCACATAAGGACCACGCTCTCGAGACGACTGGTGGGAACCCAACGGTTTTCACCAGTACTAGATTTAGCACTCTCACCATGCGAGTGCAAATAGTCGTCGCTTGGCGCCACAGGTGATCACGCCCGGCGATCGCGGTCACGTCACCGCACCTTCGGGAGCTGACCAAGCAGGAACGCGACCGTTTTCCGCGGATTCTCGGGGTCTGCGGGCACCCAAGCGGCCGTCCTGAGCGTCGCAGCAGACGCTTTGAGGGCCGGTACGGAACCGTCGCCGAGGCGGTTCGGCCCAGCGCGAAACGATGATCGGTGCCGCCCCGCCGGCACCGCAGGGCACCTCTAAGCATAGGCATTCGGCGAATCGTCCCACCCTGAGCTGAGCAGTCCGATGTGTGAGGCGCCGAGTTCCGGACTTGGGCTGTCCGGCGTCGACTGGGCTCATTCGCGTGACGCAAAGGCAACGAGACTGCCGCGGCGGGCCACCGAGCGTCGGAGTTCCTTCGCGTGGCCTATCAGCGACGGCATCCCAGCTCCAAGGCGGTTGAGGCACATGTTTCTCTCAACGACTCACGTTCTTCGGTGAGTAGTTCGGAACAACGTGAGTCTCTTCGCCAGTCCCATCCACCCGGGCGCCGCCGCACCCGGGCACTGAAAAGCGCCGAGCAGTTGCCTGCTCGGCGCTCTCCCCGCTCACGGTGACGCCGGTCGACCGGAGGGTCGTTCGGACATCGTCGTGCGGCGGATCAGAAAACTGTGCTTGTCAGCAGCCAGTCTCAGAGGAGGGTGACGGACTCCGCCTGAGGACCCTTTTGTCCTTCTCCGACTTCGAACTGAACCTGCTGGCCCTCTTCGAGAGAGCGGTAGCCGTCCATCTGGATTGCGCTCCAGTGAACGAACACGTCCTGGTTGTCGCCTTCGAGGGTGATGAATCCATAGCCCTTTTCAGCGTTGAACCACTTGACGGTACCTTGTGCCATTACTTCTCCATACAGTGCAGTGCCATTGAAATCCCGCAGATCATCCGCGATCGGGCGACCGCATCGGTCTGCGGAAGCTAGTAAAACTCAACCGACCCCGCGACTTCTCTCATTGACCTCGGGAGAATAATCTCGGTGAAGCACGAATAGAACACAAGGTGCTGTGCTTGCCTAGCTGGTGCCACTCTACCGCAGCCGCGCATCTCACCCGGGGTCGCTCAACACTGTTATAGATTCGTTACCTAAGGCTTTTTGTCCTGTTCACGCGGGGAGTGCGGCGGACTTCATCCGTCGGAGGAGTCTGCGCCCTCCGTGCTTTCTCCACCTGATTCGGGACCGCGGTCGGCGATGTCCGAGCAGATGACCACCGTGACGTCGGCGTCGAAGTCCGAGGAGGCTTCGGTGGCCGAGATCCCCAGCGACTTCGCGACGAGTTTGGCCTGTGAAGCGTTGTCCGCGCCGTTGTAGTACACGGTCGAGTCGGTGAGATTCGTCGAGTAGTTGCCGACCTGGCCGAGCTTCCAGCCCTTGTCTTCGACCGCCTCGGAGAATTTCTTGGCAGCACCGGAGACGCCGGAGCCGTTGAGGACATCGACGGTGATCGAATCGTCGGCGACGTTGACTTCACTCTCGCTCGGCGAGGGCTCAGATGATGCGGACTCCGAGGCCGGCGGGTCGGCGACCTTCGACTCGGGATTGCCCATCGAGGAGAAGATGATGTTGATGGCGGCCACGACGAGCAGGACCGCGACCAGCGCGAGCACGATGACCAGAGAGATGGCACCGATGTTCGACGACGCTGCGGATTCCTGTCGATGGGCGCCGCTGCGCCGGCCGGGCTCGATCTCGTCGAATTCGTCGGTCATATCTACCTCGAGACGCGGGCTTGGGCGCGCTCGCTCTGCCGCGTGGTGCGGATCCGGCGAAGGCGCTTGACCAGCATCGGATCGCTGGCCAGAGCGGCAGGGTTGTCCAGAAGCGAGTTCAGTATCTGGAAGTAGCTGGTGGCCGACATGTCGAAGCGCTCACGGATCGCGTGATCCTTGGCTCCACCGTATTTCCACCACCGCCGCTCGAATTCGAGAACGGCCACCTCGAGCTCGCTCAGTTCTGAGGTGTCGTTGTTCGGCGGCATAGGGGATGTGCTCCTTCGAGAGGTGACTGTTCTTCTATATTATCGCCCGAGACGCGCGACCGAAATTTCCGGCGCGCCGTCGTCCCTGTGAGGCCCCTCGCGACTCTCGGCAGGAACGGCATCACCCCGTCCCAGCACACCTGGGTGATGTGCGCTGCGACGGGGTGAAGCACGGGAATCCTCGCCGAGGTGGCCCACCTCGGCGGGGGTTCCGTCCCCGGACGCGAGGCCCGGTCCTGACCGGGCGGACCACCTCGGGGAAGGTGCCCCCACCTCGGGGAGGGTGTCCCACCTCGGTGACGGGCCTGGCCCGATCAGCGGATGCGGATGTTGACCTGTTTGATCTGGGTGAAGCCCTCGAGCATGCCCTCGAGCGAGGCTTCGCGGCCGAAGCCGGAGGTCTTCATGCCGCCGTAGGACTGGCCGGCGAGCTGGCCGCCGCCCTGGTTGACCTGGACCCAGCCGGACTCGATGCGGTTGGCCATGGTCAGTGCCGCGTCGACGTTCTTCGTGAAGACGAAGGCGGCGAGGCCGAAGTCGGAATCGTTGGCCATGTCGATGACCTCGTCGATGTCCTTCCACGGGATGACCGAGAGGACGGGGCCGAAGATCTCTTCGCGGCTGGTCTGCCAGTCGTTCTTCGCCTTCGAGAAGATCACGGGTGCGTGGTAGAAGCCGGGTTCGCCGACTTCGAGGGAATCGGAGCCGTCGTAGGCGATCTCGACGCCGTCCATCGACTTGCCCATCTCGATGTAGGACGCAACCTGGTCGTACTGCTTCTGGTTGATGATGCAGCCGATGTCGGAGTCCTCATCGCGGGGGTCGCCGACCTTCATCTTCGACACGGCATCGACGAGCTTGGCGAGGAAGTCGTCGTAGATGTCCTCGTGGAGGAAGAGCCGCGAGCCCATCGTGCAGGACTGTCCCTGGCGGGCGAATCGGGTCGACAGCAGCACCTGCTGGAGGGTGTCGTCGTCGTTCGAGTCGGGGAAGATGATGTTCGGGGACTTGCCGCCGAGCTCCATCGACGAATGTGCGAGGCGGCCGCCGGCCACCTCGGCGACGTGACGACCGACGCTCGTCGAACCGGTGAACGAGACCTTGTCGACGTCCGGGTGGACGTTGAGGGCCTCACCGATGACCGAGCCCTTGCCGGTGACGACGTTGAGCACGCCGGCGGGGAGGATGTCGGCGATGATCTCGGCCATCTTGAGGATGGTCAGCGGCGCATCCTCGGCGCACTTGAGAACAATGGTGTTGCCGGCTGCGAGCGCGGCAGGGGTCTTGAACGCCGCGATCATCAGCGGGGAGTTCCACGGCAGGATGCCGGCGACGACCCCGAGCGGCACGCGCTTGGTGTATTGGAGCTGTCCGTCACCGGCGGGCAGAGTGTTGCCCTTGACCTCTCCGGCGACGCCGCCCATGTAGCGGAACAGGTCGGCCAGGGTGATGGTCTCGGGGCGGGCCTGCGTGCGGATCGCGTTTCCGGTGTCGATCGCGGTCAGCTGGGCCAGCTCCTCCGAGGCGGCTTCGAGCGCATCCGCGCAGGCCAGCAGCTTCTTCTGGCGTTCCTTGAATGGCACAGCCGCCCACTCGGGGAAGGCCTTCCGCGCGGCCTTGACGGCACGATCGGCGTCGGCCTCCTTGCCGTTGGGCACCTTCGCGATGACGACGTTTCGGTCGATCGGGGTGATGACATCGGTGGTGTCGCCGTCAGCGGCATCGACCCACTCGCCGCCGATGAGCATCTTCCAGTTCTTGGCCTCGGGGAAATCCGACATTCTCGTCCTTTCGTTCAACGATGAACTCCTGCCACGAGCTTATCGCCTCGCCCCGTCCGGAAAGAACGGTGGACCGATGGGCGATACTGCACACCAGGTCTGCGGTCCGTGCACACGTGCACGGGTGAGTGCAGTTGAGTGCACACGCGAGGCCCTCCGACTGTCAGATGGATTCCCTCGCCGAGGCGGCGCGACGAAATGTGCGGCGTTGCCCGCCGAAGGTCATTGTTTGGTCGATCCGCCGTGATTTCATCAAGGCAGACCGCGGTGGATCGACCGAACAATCCGGGCGAACCGGCGGTGTGCCCAGTTCCATTCGCCGAGGCTGCCCTGACGTTCGCGCCCGAGCCCGGCGAAAGAGTCCCGCCTCCCGCACCAGTGCGACCGCTGCGGCACGGCCTCGCTACACTCGTGCCCATGACGTCGACGCCTCCGATGACCGAAATCATGTCCCCCGATTGGGCCGAGGCCCTGGCCGGGGTCGAGGACCGTATCCATGCGATGGGCGATTTCCTCCGCGCCGAACTCGCCGCCGGCCGCGAGTACCTTCCCACCGGGTCGAATGTGTTCCGCGCCTTCGCCGAACCGCTCGCCGAGGTGAAGGTCCTCATCGTCGGTCAGGATCCCTACCCGACGCCGGGGCATCCGATCGGCCTGTCGTTCGCCGTCGACCCTGAGGTCCGTCCACTCCCCCGATCGCTGGGCAACATCTATAAGGAGCTCGAGGCCGATCTCGGCATCGCCCCGGCCGCCCATGGAGATCTGCGTGCGTGGTCACGGCAGGGAGTGATGCTGCTCAACCGGGCACTCACCGTCGCCCCGGGCCAACCGGCCTCCCACCGCGGCAAGGGCTGGGAGGAGATCACCGAACGCGCGATCACAGCGCTGACCGAACGGGATCAGCCCCTCGTCGCGATCCTCTGGGGCAGGGATGCCCGCAATCTCGCACCGCTGCTGACATCGGGCACCGCCGAGGTGGCCATCATCGAATCCCCGCACCCGTCACCGTTGTCGGCCAGCCGCGGGTTCTTCGGCTCCCGCCCGTTCTCACGGGTCAATGAGCTGCTCGGGCAGAAGGGGATCGCGCCCATCGACTGGGCGCTGCCGCCGCAGGGCTGAGCCCTCATTACTCAGAACTGAGCCCTCAGGGCGTAGCCCTCACGAGTCGGTCTGCGCCCCTGCCTGTGGCCCCGTCTGCGTCTTCGTCCCGCCGGTCTGGACGGTGTCGATGACCGCGGTCGCCGGCTCGCCGCTGCGCACCGATTCGACCTTCTCCTCCGCCGAGCTGCGGCTCTTGAGGTTCTTCAGCGGCAGCGCAAGATAGCTGCCGAACACGGCCCCGACGGCCAGGGCCGCATTCGCCAGGATCGCGGTGAACAGCGAGGACAGCCCCACGGCGAAGGAGACGTTCTCCGAGTCCGAAGCGATCTGGTAGACAGCGGTGAAGATCGACAGCCCCTGCAGCAGGGTGTAGATGCCGGGGATCATGAGCACGATCGCCGGTGCGCCGAGTCGCAGCGCCAACGGCCTGGACAGGAACCCGGTGACGGTGGCCGCGAGCAGGCTGGCGAGCACATTGTCGATGTGCAGCAGGGTCAGCGACATCATCGTGATGTGCGAAGCGAGTCCGACCAGGGCGGCCGGCAGGATGAAGCGCCGTCTGGCCGACATCGCCACGGCACCGGACATCGAGACCACCGTGGCCGCGAACATCGACAGGATGGCGGTGACCACATGCGGACTCGTCTTCGGTACGAGCACCTCGATATGGCTGAGCCCGATCGCCTGTCCGCACACGACGCCCAAGGCGATGCCGGAGACGATGCCCGCCAGCGTCATGAACACTCCGACCACGCGCCCGGCGGCGGTGAGCGGGAAGTTCGTCAACGCGTCCTGCACGGCCGAATAGAGCGACTGCGTCGGCAGCAGCAGAACGATGCCGGCAGCCACGAGGTACTGCGGTGAGGCGATGATCCCGATGTCACCGGCGATCGTGGCGATGAGCGTCGCCGCCGCGGCTTGGAGCGCCGTGATGAAGAACGACGGCAGATGCGTCCGGCCGATCCACTTGCCGACCTGGAAGATGAGGATGGCCATGGCGATGCCCAACGGCACCGCGATCGGGCCTCCCCCGAGCAGGAGGACCAGCGCACCGACCATCATCCCCCAGGCACCGGTGGTGAACCACTGTGGGAACGGCCGGCGCTGGGACCGGATCGCGTCGAGGCGGTTGCGTGCCTCGTTGAACTCGAGTCGACCATCGACGAGGTCGGTCACGAGTTTGTGCACCGAGGCGAGCTTCGCATAGTGCGTGGATTCGCCGCGGTTGACCCGCATCACCGTCAGCAGCCTGCCGTCGGAGGTCGAATAGTGCACGACGAGGGTGTTCGACGTCAGGTCCACCTCGACGGTGGCGAGACCGCAGGCGGTGCAGGCGGCGATGACCGAGACCTCGACATCGCTGGTGCCGGCACCGGCGCGCATCATCATCGCCGCGATGTCGGCGGCGAGGTCGAGGATCATCCGTGCCTCGTCCTCGCTCGGCTCGGTCGCCTGCACCGGCGCCTGGTACGGGGTGCCCTTGAGCGCAGTGACGATCGGCACCGGCTGGGTGTTCGTCGTGGTGGTGCCCGAGACGAGTTTGCCGACGGTGCGTCGGGCGACCTTCTGGGCGATCCGCTGAGATGCGCCGAGGTGGTCGGTCCTGGGCTTCGCCCGTCCTCCGCTCCGGCTCGGTTTCGCCGCCTTCGCGGCCGCTGCCTTGGCGACGTCCTCGGGTCGGGTGCCGCTCGGGGTCTCCCGCAGTTCGGCCAGTCTCTGCAGGCGTGTGCGTTCGAGCAGCTCCCTCAGGGCCTGGGATCCGGCCTCCGGGTTGCCGTTCGCGCTCGGGGACGGGGACGAACCGTGGACGGGACCGGGCGCGGTCGGGTCATCGACCCGCGCCTCGGCGGTGGTGGCGTCTTCGAGGTCGTCGTCGCTCACGGCTCGCTGATGAGTGTCGGGCCGTGTGGGTCGGCGATGTCCGCGGTTCCCGTCTGCACGTCGAAGTCGAAGACCCGGCGGCCGGAGACGAACACGGTCTCGGCGCGGGAGTCGAGGTCGAGCGGGTCGCCGGACCAGATGACGATGTCGGCATCGCGGCCGGCGGCCAGGCTGCCGAGGCGGTCGTCGAGTCCGAAGATCGCGGCGGGGTTGATCGTCAGGGCCTCGATGGCCACGACCGGGTCGAGTCCTTCCTTCACGGCCAGGGAAGCCTCATGGATGAGGAAGTTGATCGGGATGACGGGATGGTCGGTGGTCAGGGCGATGCGCACGCCCGCGTTGGCCAAGGAGGCAGCAGTGGCCAGGGTGCGGTCGCGCAGTTCGACCTTCGACCGGGTGGTCATGAGGGGCCCGAGGATGACGTCGATGCCCTTATCGGCGATGTAGTCGGCGATCTTGTGGCCTTCGGTGCCGTGGTTGATGACGAGGCGGTACCCGAATTCCTCGGCCAGGCGGATGGCGGTGGCGATGTCGTCGGCACGGTGGCAGTGCTGGTCCCACGCGAGCGTGCCCTCGAGGACCTCGACGAGGGTCTCCTTGACGAGGTCACGGGCGAACGGGGTGCCCTCGGCCTCGGCGTGATCGCGTTTGGCCTGGTAGTTCCGGGCCTCGACGAAGGCGTCACGGATGATCTTCGCGGTGCCCATCCTCGTCGACGGGGTGACCTTCTTGTCCCCGTAGACGCGCTTCGGGTTCTCACCGAGCGCGGACTTCACGGACAGGTCCTGGGTCACGAGCATCTCGTCGACGATCCGGCCCCAGGTCTTCACGAAGGCCGTGCGACCGCCGATGGGGTTGCCGGATCCGGGTTTGATGAGCGCCGAGGTGACTCCCCCGCGCAACGCATCCTTGAACCCGAGGTCGGTGGGATCGATCGCATCGATCGCCCGCAGTCCCGCCCCGTTGGGGTCGGTCATCTCGTTCGTGTCATCGCCGGACCAGCCCTCACCGTCCTCATGCACGCCGAGGTGGCCATGGGCTTCGATGAAACCGGGCAGGACCCAGCGTCCGTCGGCGTCGATGACCTCGGTTCCGGCGGTCAGCGCGGAAGTGTCGACCGACCCGGGCACCACCTCGGCGATGCGGCCGTCGCGGACGGTCAGCGTGCCCGACTCGATCGCTTCGGTGCGGCGCCCGTTCTCGTCGGCCACGGGCACGATTCGTGCGTTGGTGATGACGAGATCTGTGGAGGTGGGGACCGGAACCGAACGATACATAGTGCTCCTTGCGAAGGGGTCGGCGGCGACGTTTGGATGCGGTGTCGAGTCTACGCCACCTGAGGGTGCCCACGGGGAACCCTGCCCGGGCACACGACCCGTGTCAGGCCAGGCGTATAGTCTGGTGGAATCGACCGAAGAGAGAGGGATCCCTGATGCTCGAGACCATCACCTCATACGTCGCTGTCGGAGACTCGTTCAGCGAAGGGCTGATGGATCCGGACCCGCGTGCCGACGACCGTTTCCGCGGGTGGGCCGACCGCCTGGCACTCATGCTCACCGAATCCGCGGTGGGCTGTCCGGACGTGTCCTATGCCAACCTCGCGATCCGCGGTCGGCTCCTCGATCGCATCATCGACGAGCAGGTGCCTCGTGCCCTGGAGATCAAGCCGGACCTCGTGAGCCTGTGCGCCGGGGGCAACGACTGCCTGCGACCGAAGGCCGATATCGATGCCCTGGCTGCGAAGTTCGAACGCGCCGTCGTCGCGCTGCGTGAGGCCGGCATCGAGGTGCTCATGTGCAACGGCTTCGACACCGAGTTCAGCACTCCGCTCATCCGCGCGGTGCGACCGCGAGTGGGTGTCTACAATGCGCATCTGTGGTCGATCGCGCAGAGGCACGGCTGCCACATGATCGATGTGTGGGGGCTGCGTTCGCTCTACGCTGCGGAGATGTGGGCCGATGACCGTATCCACCTCTCCCCCAAGGGCCATCACCTCGTCGCCGAGCAGGCTCTGGCCACCCTCGAGTCCGGTCATTCCCTGCCGGTCGAGGGCTTCGGTATTCCGGCTCGACCGACGCGGGCGATCCGTGAGGTGATGAGCGAGGAGTCTCGGTGGGCCAAGCAGTACCTGGGTCCGTGGGTCGGACGGCGTCTGCGCGGAGAGTCCTCCGGCGACAAGCTCGATCCGAAGCTGCCCGAACTCACTCGCGTCCGTGACCTCGTCGAACGGGCTGAAGGGACGGCCGGATGAAGGTGCCTGCGGTGCGACCGAGTGAGGGTATCGACATGAGGACGGCGGAGTGAGGGCAGAGAAGTGAGCGACGAGAGTGCGCGCATCGTCGAACTCGCCGAGGCGGGTGCGAAGCTCGGTGGTCCGAGCGCGGGTGCCGATGCATCGCTCGATCCGACTCACCGATCCGGAGACCGCGAACCCCTCACACCGAGCGGCGATTCCCAGGTCGGTGCGGGTCGAGCGGTGCCCGCGTTCCGGCACGTGTACGGGCCGGCGAAGGAGCAGTTCGTCGAGGTCTACGGCGACCCGGCGGCCGCCTCAGCGACGGTGGTCTTCGTCCACGGCGGCTACTTCCGTCCCCGCACGGACCTCGCTCACGCTCGCCCCCTGGCTCGAGCGCTGGCCGCGTCCGGGGTGCTCGTCGCGCTCGTCGAATACCGGCGGGTCGGCGGACAGCCGCGCCTACTCGACGATGTCACTGCGGCCATCGACTCGGTGTGCGCAGAGCTGCCCGGCTGGGGCGTGAACGGCGCGGCGCGCGAGAACCTCATGGTCTCCGGGCACTCGGCCGGCGGCTGCCTCGTCCTCGCCTGGGCTTCCCATCTGCCGGCAGAGGGACCGCGGATCCGCTTGCGACCGCTGGCTCCGGTGACGGACCTGCTGCGCGAGGTGGCGGACGGGCTCGGTGATGGGGCGGTGCTCGACTATATGGGGCTGCGCCCCGAGGAGGACCTCGCCGCCTATCTGCGCCACGATCCGCGCTCGCGCGCCGCGCTCATCCCGGAGCGCGTTGACGTGCATTCGATCCACGGGGATGCCGACGGGGTCGTGAACGTCGAATTCTCTCGCGTCTTCCCGGCCGTCTGCACGGAGCTGGCGGGGGCGAACCATGCCGATGTCATCGACCCCGAGTCCCGATACTTCGCGCAGGTCAGCAAGCTGCTGCTCGGCTGAATCTTCTGCTCACACCCCTTCGGGGCTGATCCCGGGGCCGTTCTCGATGCCGGTGCGGATGTCGAAGAGTTCGGGGAAGAAGGTGAGCTCGAGGGCCTTCTGAAGGAAGCCGACCCCGCTCGACCCGCCCGTGCCGCGCTTCATGCCGATGATCCTCAGCACCGTGCGCATGTGCCGGTAGCGCCAGATCTGGAAGTTCTCCTCGAGGTCGACGAGCTCTTCGCAGCTTTCGTATTCCTGCCAGTACTTCTGCGGGTTCTCGTAGATGATTCGGAATGTCTCGACCAGCTCTTCGTCGAAGGTGTGCGCCTCGGACTTGTCACGGTCGAGCAGGCGCTTGGGCACTGGGAGTCCGCGGCGGGACAGGCAGGCGAGGAACTCGTCGTAGATGCTCGGCTCGTTCAGGTACTGCTCGAGGGCTGCTCGCGCCTCAGGTTCGCCGTCGAAGACCTGGAGCATGCCGCGGTTCTTGTTCCCGAGCAGGAACTCCACGGCCCGGTACTGCCAGGATTGGAATCCCGAGGCGCGGCCGAGCTGGTCGCGGAAGCCCACGTATTCGCTCGGGGTGAGCGTGGCCAGCACGGACCACTGTTCGGTCAGGGTCTTCTGGATGTGCTTGACCCGGGCGATGCGTTTGAGCGCGGTCTGCAGTTCATCGGCGGCGATGAGCCGGCGGGCATCGAGGAGTTCGTGGATGACGAGGCGGAACCACAGCTCGGTGGTCTGATGCTGGATGATGAAGAGCATCTCGTCGTGGTGTTCGGGGCTGCTGACGGGGTGCTGTGCGCCGAGCAGTCGGTCGAGATCGAGATAGGACCCGTAGGTCATCGTCTCTTTCAGGTCCGTGTGGATCCCGGATTCGAGGTCGCGGACGTTCTGCTCTGCGGTCGTCCGAGCGGCACTGGTCGGAGTCGGTTTCTCGTCGGTCATGGCATCAAGCTTAGGGGTCAGCCGGGGCGTCGCCGTTCGGGTTCGGTGCTCTCGCGCACCGTGTCGACGAGCCGCTTCCACTCCTCGGGCATCTGCCCCTCACCGAAGCGCACATGGCCGTAACGACTCTCGATGAGATACGCGTAACGGTCGGCACCGACAGACATTCGACTCGAACCGTCCTCTGCCGCCCCTGCCTCTGCCGATCCTGCTGCTGTCACGCCGGAGGCTGCCGCTTCCCCGGAAGGCGCTGACTCGGAGTTGTGCCCGGTCCACGGCAGTTCGGCGACGCGGGGTCCGATCTCATCTCGTCGCGCGCTGGCGTCGATGTCGAGGTCCCACACGAGGAGGAATCCGCCGATCCCTCCGGAGCGTTCGACGAGCACCCGCCCGAAGCCCTCGTCGCCGTCGGAATCCTCGCTCACCAGCTGCTCCCCTGATTTCCGCGGCCCGAGCCCGCATGGGAGATGCCCACGGCCTCCCACCCGGTCACGACCGCGTCGTGGACGTCGGATCCGGTTCCGAACTGGTCGGCCGCCTCGGCGATGGTCAGCTCTGCGAAGCCGGCGAAATCGGTCTGCTTCGTAATGTCCTCGCCGGTGAGAACCCCGTACCAGACCTGGCCGACGCTCTCCCAGGCCGGTCCGCCGACGCTGACGGCAGCGAGCGCGAAAGCACGATTGGGGATGCCGGAGTTGAGGTGGACGCCGCCGTTGTCCGAATCGGTGGTGACGAAATCGTCCATGTGCGCCGGCTGCGGGTCCTTGCCGAGCACATCGTCGTCATAGGCGGTGCCGGGCTCGATCATCGAACGCAGGGCACGACCGGTGACCTCGGGAGTGAAGATGCCGGCCCCGATGAGCCAGTCGGCGTCCTCGGCGTTCTGGCTGTTGTCGTGCTGGTCGGCCAGTGCTCCGAAGACATCGGCGCAGTGTTCATTGAGCGCGCCCGGCTGCCCGAAGTACTCGAGGTCGGCGGTGTGGCTGATGACGCCGTGGGAGAGTTCGTGGCCGATGATCGACACGGATCCGGTGAACCCGGTGAAGACCTCGTCGTCGCCGTCGCCGAAGACCATGAGACGGCCGTCGAAGAATGCGTTGTCGTAGTCCTGGCCGTAGTGGACGCTGGCCATGAGCGGCATCCCCTTGCCGTCGAGGGAATCACGATCGAAGACCTCGGAGAACAGAGAATAAGAGGCGCCGAGACCGTCATAGGCTTCGTTGACCCGTTCGTCGCTCACCGGGTCCTCACCTTCGGAGCGGACGAGAGTGCCGGGCAGCACCTCGGCGTTCTCGGCATCATGGATGAGGCGCTGCAGCCCGGCAGGGGCAGGTGTGGCGAGTGCCGAGGTCTCCTTGCCGAGGTCGGCCGGCGGCGTGTAGCGCAAGCCCGCCACCCGCAGGTTCCGGCAGCTCTCATCGGACATCCGACAGCTGCGGGCGGCGGCCGCGGCGCGGGGGAACTTCTCGGGACCGCGCTCGGCGATCGCATCGAGGAGATAGGGCGGGACGACACTGTGGATCGTGGGGGCACTGTGGATGTTGGGGGCACCGTGGAAGCTCATGTCTCCAGCGTCCCACGTTCGTCCACGCATCGGTAGGTCACGACGACAGGCGACTGTCGTCGCTCACCCGGCGACCACCTCGGCGGAGGATTCCCGCCCCCGCATCTGCCGGTCGTCGCTCACCCGGTGACCACCTCGGCGTCGTATTCCGAGCCTCCGCCCTTCGGCGGGATGACGATGAGGGTGATGACGATGATGATCATGAAGAACGTCGTGAGGAACGTCGGGATCGGGATGATCGGGTCGAGGAGGACGAGGACCGCACAGACCGGGACGACGGTATTGACGATGCCGTTCGCGTTCGCGCGGATCGCGAGCAGCCACACGCCCAGCACGAACACGGCGATGGGCACCGAGACCGTGAACGTCGCCAGCACCGGATCGAGGGCGCTGTCTCCGAGCTGGGAGTCGGCTTCGACGCCGACTCCGGCCGAGAACGCACCGGCGGCGGCGAAGATGAAGTAGTGGCCGTACCCGTACTTCAATGACCCGCCGAGGCTGCCGATCGCCCGGTGGTGCGGCGGCCAGAAATAGATCCACCACATCGCGGCGGTGACGGTGAGGCTGAGGACGCCGAGTGAGATGAGCGGGACGATCTCCTCGACCTCGGCGAGGGCGTCGAAGATCGTGTCCGCCGAGGCCAGCAGGCTCTCGCCGAGCACGATGATGGTGAAGCAGCCGTAGCGTTCGGTGATGTGGTGCGGGTGCCACGGGGTATTGCCTCGGGTCTCGGCGACGACCGGCACCGCCACCTCGGCGAGGATGAGCAGGCCGAGGCCGACCGCCCGCATGACGGGGTCGTCGATGGCCAGCCAGGCCACCCACAGGACCTGCGCGATCCCGATTCCGCAGGCGTAGACGATCGTCGTCCACCGTGTGGGCCCGGCGCCGCGGGCCGCGCGCAGCCATTGCGAGATCATGATGATGCGCATGAGGACGTAGCCGGCGATGAGGAGCCGGAAGTCCCCGTCGGAGAACACCGGCCCGATGCCGGCGGCGAGGATGAGCACCCCGCCCATCTGCACGATCGTCAGCACCCGGTAGAGCCAATCGTCGGTGTCGAACGAGGTGGCGAACCAGGTGAAGTTCATCCACGCCCACCAGATCCCGAAGAACACGAGCAGATAGTTCGTCACACCCTCGCCGAGGCGGCCGGCCGTGACCGTGTCATGCAAGTGCGAGGACGCGATCGAGACGGCGATGACGAAGACGAGGTCGAAGAAGAGTTCGAGCGTGCTCGCCGCCCGGCCCTCCTCCCCCGGATCGCGAGGACGCATCGGGACGAGGCGGAAGCGTGCGGAGGACGTCGAGGTCATGTCAGGTGCTTTCGCGGTATGGTTCATCGGGACTGAGGACAGCTTAGGACGAACTGAGCCGAGTCACCACGCACTCTGCATGAGGTGCACGAGGACGAGGGTGAAGGCAAGCTGTGTGGACAGCAGCCAGGTCCGCGACCGCTCCGAGACCGCGGCCAGAGAGACGAGCAGCCACGGCACCATGAACAGCCAGATCCGCTCCACCTCCGCCCGGCTCATGCTCGACAGATCCGCGGCGACGACCATGCCGACGGCCGCCACAGAGAGGATGAAGACGACATTCCGACCGCTCCCCTTGTTCAGCGGCGCCCGACTGCGGTCCAACAGCGCAGTGCCCATCACTGCGATGCCTGCGCCGAGGGCGGGGCCGGTCGCGCACAGGAGCGCCGCGAGGTTCGCCCATAGCCAGTAGACCGGGGGCCGGCTGGCGGCGAATCCGTCGAAGTAGCGGTCACGGAGCACCGGATAGGCCTCCCACCATTCGAAACCGCCGAGGGTGAAGAGCGCGACGACGATGAGCCCCCCGCCGATGAGCCAGGGCAGCGAGCGCAGGTTCCGCGCAATGACGAACACGGCGAGGACGACGAGTCCGAGGAGGGGGAACCCATAGCTCGCATATGTGCCGAGACCGAGCAGGACTCCGGACACAAGGCCTCCGAGGATCGCTCGCCCACTCATGAACCTCGTCGCCTGCCGCTGCTCGGGCCGAACGGTCCCCCAGACCAGGACCGCCACCGCCCACGCCCCCGTGGTTGCGAACACCGCATCGGCTGAGACGGCCAGCCAGATGGCAGCCGGGGCGCACACCAGGAACGGCGCGATGCTGCGCGCGGCCGCCTCGGCGCCGAGGCTGCGGAGGGTCGACATCACGGCGGCGGGGATCGTCGCCGCCAGCAGGGTCACGACCAATCCGATCGCCCACGTCGAGGACACCCCACAAGAGAGCAGGAGTGCGAAGAACAGCACGGCCCCCGGTGGATGCCCGGCCAAGTGAACGGGCAGATTGTCCGGTGCCGCGAGTGGGATCCGTGCCACGTACCCGGTGAGCAGGTCGGGCACAGAGGAGAGGAGCCCATCGGCGGCGAGGGCCCGCGCGCTCGGCAGGTACTCCTCGGCGCTGTCGAGGATCCCGCCGAGGTGGCCGAACCCGTCGATCGCGTCGAGGCTGAGCATCCATGCCGCCGAGGTGAGAGTCATCAGTGCCAGCAGCGCCCACCACCCCGTTCGGCGTGCGAGGCCGAACCCACCGAGGGCCACGGCCACGCCGATCACCACGGCGAATATGCTGCCCGGTCCGAATCGCGGGCGCAGCTCGGCGAACAGCGGCGGAAATGACAGCGCTTTGACCTCCCAGCCCGTCAACGGAGGAACCGCGATCGCGACAGCGATGAGGGCGAGAGCCGAAGCGGCGCCGATGACCTCGGCTCGGCCCGCGCGAGTCTCGGTCCTGCCTGCACATGTCTCGGCCCGGCTGGCGCGGATCGGCGAGGTGTGTTCTCGTTCCGGCATGGGTCTGGGACCGTCCCTCACACCCGGGTGCCGCCGGTCTGCCGAGCGTCGACGTCGTCGCGCATCGCATCGACGGCGTCCCGCATCGGGGCGTGGGCGAATTCGGTCATCCCCTGAGAGAAACCGATCTGCGGAGCCCAACCGAGTTCTTCGCGGATCCGCTGCGCCGAGGCGGTGATGTGGCGGACATCTCCGAGGCGGTATTCCCCGGTGACGACAGGTGTCGGCCCGTTGAGAGCCGAGGCGAGTGCCTCGGCCATGTCCCCGATCGTGTGGACGTCTCCGCTGGCGACGTTGAAGGCTCTCACCGTCCCGGGCTCCTGTGCTCCCGCCCATTCGAGGGCGGCGATATTGGCTCGTGCGACATCGCCGACGTGGATGAAGTCCCGCCGTTGCCGGCCGTCTTCGAACACTCGGGGACGTCCGCTGTTTTGGAGCACCGAGCGGAAGATCGAGGCGACGCCGGCATACGGCGTGCCCTGCGGCATGTTGGGTCCGTAGACGTTGTGATAGCGGAGGAACGCGGCGCGTCCTCCGCTCGCCCGCGCCCATGCGGAGGCGAGATGTTCCTGCGAGAGCTTCGTCGCGGCGTAGACGTTGCGGGGATCGGCGGGCGCATCCTCGGTGATGAGCTCGGGTTCGAGTGGTCGGCCCGTGCGTGGTGAGATGGGATCGAAGCGACCGGCGTCGAGGTCAGCGACGGACCGCGGTCCCGCCGCGACCGGACCGTGTTCGTCCCGGTAGGCACCTTCTCCGTAGACGACCATTGAGGAGGCGAGGACGAGGCTGGATATCTCGTGTCTGGTCATCGCCGCGAGCAGGATGGCTGTGCTGAGATCGTTGCTCGCGACGTAGTCGGGGCTGTCGGCGAAGTCGACGCCGAGGCCGACCTTCGCGGCCTGATGGCTGACCGCGTCGATATCCGGCAGCAGCCGATCGAGCAGAGCGGATTCGGCGACGTCGCCGCGGACGATGCGCAGGCGAGCCGGCTCGGTCTGCGATGCCCCGGTTGGAGACATCAGCATTCCGGCGAACTCGTCGCCGAAGCGCCCGAGGATCTCGTCGGCATCAAGGGCGGTGGAATGGACGTCGGCGCGGAAGCTGTCGAGGACGCTCACCCGCCACCCCGCGCGCAGAGCCGCGGCGACCACCTCGGCGCCGATGAAGCCTGCGCCTCCGGTGACGAGCAGATGCGGAGGGGACGACGTCATCGGGCGACCTCCTCGGCAGCTGACGTGTTCCCTCCGCCGGCGCACTCGCCGGCCGGGGCAGCAGCCGGGACAACGGGACGGGCGAGGATCCGCCGGGTGACCGCCTCGGGGACCAGCCTCGGCGGCGTGTAGTCGGGGTCGATCACGGCCACGATGGCGGCGAGCGCCGCGCGGATCCGCGGCTGGGCGGCGCTGAGCCGGTGGAGCACCGTGTCGGCGTCGACCGCGTCGTCATGCGTCTCGCCGGCATCGGAGTCAGTGACGAACGAGAGGTTGACGATGCCCATGCCGAGTTCCTGCGCGAGCGCGGCCTCCGGGTATTGGGTCATGTTGATGATGTCGGCGCCGTCGCGGCGCAACACCCGTGACTCCGCCCTCGTCGAGAACCGCGGGCCGTCGATCACCGCGATCGTGCCGAAGTCGGGAATCTCCTCGCCGAGTGTCCGGACGGCGTCACGGGCGATGGCAACGAGTTCGGGGGTGAAGGGATCGGAGAAGGGCAGATGGATGAGCAGTCCTTCGCCGGAGTAGCTCGACTCGCGTGTCGTCGTGCGGTCGAGCATCTGGTCAGGGATGACGAAGCCGCCGATACCCACTTCGGTGCTGATCCCGCCGACGGCCGAGGAACTCACGACCACACGGACCCCGAGGGAGGCCAGGGCCCACATATTTGCCCGATAGTTGATCTCGTGCGGGGCGAGCGCATGCCCGGCTCCGTGCCGAGTGACGAAGGCGACCCGTCGGCCAGCGAAGTCACCGACCGTGATCGTGCCCGACGGCGAACCGTACGGAGTCGCAATCTCGACGTCGATGCGGGAGTCCTGATCGAGGAGTTCGTAGAGTCCCGACCCGCCGATGACGGCGATGCGCGGGCGTGTGTCGTCTGTCTCGTCCATCTGGGTTCCTTTCCCTGCTGGGGTCGTCGACGTGCCCCACCGGGTTCGTCGGCCGGCTTCCCTCGCCATTGTGTCGCGGCAGCGGTGCCGGGGTGCCGGGAATCTGCTTACGAGACGATGACAGAACCGCCTCGCACAGATCACCTGTCCCCTACAGGTCGCGTGTCCCCGTACAGCGCCTGTCACACGCGCAGCGCTTCTCCCCCGGGACTTGTCTGTCCTCGAACCGTAAGGAAATCCGGACGCGCCGCGGAGCTCGGTCAGCTTAGTGTCGGGGAATGCCGCTACCGCCGCCTGAAGACCGCCCCTCTGCACCGGACGACCGCCTCACCGCACTCCGCCAAACCGTGCATGAGCGCCTCCGCGTACCGGATGACGACGTCGTGCGGGGACCCCGCACCACCGTCGTCATCGGCCGGCTGCTCGGACTCGCCTTCGCACTCTGCTTCGCCACCGGCCTGTTCAGCCACTTCCTCCAGGATCCGCTGCCGTGGATGCGTTTTCCCACCCGTCCGGCCGCGCTCTACCAAGTCACTCAAGGTGTGCACGTCGCAGCGGGGCTCGCTTGCGTCCCTCTGCTGCTGGCGAAGCTGTGGACGGTCTATCCGCGGCTCTTCGTCTGGCCGCCGATCCGCTCAGGGCTCCACGCCCTCGAACGCGGCTTCGTCGGCGTGCTCGTCTCCGCGAGCCTGCTCGAACTGACGATCGGGGTGATGAACATATACCACTGGTATGCGTGGCCGTTCTCCTTCCGCACCGTCCACTACGCGCTCGCATGGATCATCGTTGGCGCGCTGCTCGCGCACATCGCCTTCCAGCTGCCGACGATCCGCGCCCACTGGCGTGCGAATCCCACGCCGAGGCGGCCTCAAGCTTCCGTACGCACGGTGCCTGTACATGGCCGCGACGTTGCGAGCAGCGAATCCGTCGCTGCCGTCGACAGCGACGTCACTTTCGATCGGCGCCTCTTCCTCGCGTCGATCTTCACAGCGGTCGGCGCGATCACCGTGTTCACTGCAGGGCAGTCGACGCGACTGCTCTCGGGGCTCAATCTCTTCGGCCCCCGCAACTACGGCGATGGGCCCCAGGGGCTTCCTGTCAACCGCACAGCCGCCGCTGCCGATGTCCTGACCACCGCCGTCGACCCGGCGTGGACCCTCACGGTCCGGGACGGAGCGACGGTGCACGGATTCAGCCGCGCCGACCTCCAGGAGATGGAGCAGACGACGGCGACGATTCCGATCGCGTGCGTCGAAGGATGGTCGACCTCGGCGAGGTGGACCGGCGTGCGAATCCGTGACCTCTTGGCACGGGTCGGGCTCGACTCACATTCGCGACTGCGGATCACGAGCCTGCAGACGCGAGGCGGCTATGCGGTCAGCGAGATGGGCCCGGAGTTCACCTCCGACGACCTCACCCTCATCGCACTAGAGCTCAACGGTGAGGTCCTCGACCTCGACCACGGATACCCAGCGAGGATCATCGCCCCGGGGCGACCGGGGGTGCTGCAGACGAAATGGATCAGAACGATCGAGGTACTCGAATGACACGCAACCAAGCCGATTCGGTTCGGACACCTACGGCCGTACGGACTCCCACGACCAATGACAACCGCTTCCGCGCAGTCCTCATCCTCGCCGGAATCTGCCTCACCATCTACGGGGTCGTCCTCGTGCTCACAGGGCTTCGCATCAACAACATCATCGGTCTCGGACTATGGCTGGCCGCCGCCGTCATCGCCCATGACTTCGTCCTCGTGCCGGCTGTCACGGTGGTCGCTCGTCTGCTCTTTTCACGCAGGCCGGCTCCGTCGCCGACTGCCACCGGCGCACCGGACGTGCGACGCCGCGGATCCGGCCACCGTCTCCTTGCAGTCGTCCGTCCGAAGTCGGCTGGCTCTGCGTTCGCCGGGTCGAGATACGAGGCCATCACCCGGTCGCTGCTCGTCGCCGCCTGCTTGGTCTCTGTGATCGTCGCTCCCGAGATCTGGGCTCAACGGCGCGGGGTCGCTAATCCGACGATCCTGCCGGGCGACTATGCCCAGAACCTGCTGGCACTGTGGGTCGTTGTTCTGGCGGTCTCCGCAATCGTGCTCATCGTCGGCCTCATCGCAGTCCGCCGGTCCCGGTAAACCTCACCGCCGACTCGCCGATCGCAGTGCGAGGAAGGCGCGGGAGCCATAGGACCAGCTCTCTTCGACCTGCAGCCCCAGACTCTCGGCAATGCGAGTCAGACTCCGACTGCCGACCTGTGCCCAGGGGAAAGCTGCACTCGTGCGGCCGCCGCTGTCTCGGACTTCGGCGAGGAATACTCTGTGTTCGTCCGGCTCCTGGGCCGTTTCGACGATGACGAGTCCGCTCGGGTCAATGAGTCGACGGGCACGCTCGAGGAGTCGCGCGGGATCACCGCCGATGCCGATGTTCCCGTCGAGGAGCAGTGCCGCGTTCCACTGACCCTCGAGTGGCAGCGGGTCACCGATATCACGGCAGAGCACAGGCAGCCCCTCCGCCTGTGCCATCGCCACGGCAGCGGCGGAGATGTCGATGCCGAGAGCGAACCGCTCCGCCGCGATCGCCGCACGCACAATTCGCCCTGGCCCACAGCCGAGGTCGATGACTGCCCCCGTTGCGCGGGCGATCACGGTGAGGTCGGCGGCATCGGCCGGCCCGGTGTAGCGATCGACGTCCATGAGCGTCGGCGTCTCGTCAACACCGGCCGCCGTGAGCAGCAGCGGCCCTCCGCGGACGAGGGCGCGCTCATAGGGTCGGGCACCACCGTGGCCGAAGCTGGTCGCTGCGACCGCTTGGCTCATGATGCTTGCCGACTCTCGGCGTCGAGGGCGAGCTCCGCCGACTCCTCACTCTCGGAAAGACTCCCGACTAGCTTCGCCAGCGGCGACCACGGCAGCAGACGGGCGACCGCGTGCAGGTCATCGATCGTGTCGATGTCGCGCAGCGTCGGCAGCAGTTTTGTGCGCCGTCCCGCAGTGCGCAGCCGGTCGAGCTGGATGGCGCCCGTGTCCGGCCGGGACATCGGCACGCCTCTGACCAACTCACCGTCGGGCTCGCGCAGGCCCAGCGCCCAGAACCCGCCGTCGGCAGCCGGACCGAACCAGGCGTCGCAGTCCTCGGGCCATTCGGCGCTCAACCGGTCGAGGACTCGACGATCGAGCTGCGGGGAGTCCATGCCGATGAGCACGGTCGGACCCGTGCAGACATCGAAGGCGGCGGCAATCCTCTCATCGAGCCCGCCGGTGACCTGCTCGATGATCTCCCACCCGGTGAAGTCCCTGGGCAGGGACGTGCCGTCGAAGCAGAGGATCGTGCGCGTCCATGTACAGGAGTCGACGGCGGTCGTGGTGATGTCGATGCAGGCCGCGGCCACCTCGGCGGCCTGGGTGAGGCTCAGCGGAGGGTGGAGACGGGTCTTGACCTTCCCCGGCACGCATTCCTTGGCGAGCATAATGAGCGTGGTCATCGCTTCTCCTGTCCGATCAGGCGGGCCATGTCGGTGATTGCGGTAAGGGTTCCGCGCAGCGTCCCGGTCACTTTCGACCGCCCGATGCGGGGGAAGTAGCTCACGGTGACCTCACGAATGCGCAGGCCTGCGCTCCCGGCCCGCAGCAGCATTTCGAGCGGATAGCCGCTGCGCCGATCATGAAGGTCGAGGCCGAGCAGGACCTGCCTGCGCATCGCCCGCATCGGTCCGAGATCGTGGACGACAATGCCGGTGCGCAGCCGGATGAGTCCGGCGAGGACGCGGTTGGCCACCCGGGCATGCAGTGGCCAGGCATGCCGTTCCGCCGCGTGCCTGCGCCCGAGGACGAGGTCCGCCTGCCCGGCGAGGACGGGTCCGGTCACTCGGTCGAGTTCGGCGAGGTCGAACGACCCGTCGGCATCGCAGATCGCCACCACCTCGGCGGTGGCCGCGAGGACTCCGGCGTATACGGCCGATCCGAACCCGCGCCGGGGTTCGTCGATCACGTGGGCGCCGAGCGCGCGGGCCACCTCGGCGGAGGAATCGGTCGAACCGTTGTCAACGACGATCGGCCGGACGTTCGGCGGCAGCCCCGCCAGCACTCCGGGCAGGGCGGCGGCCTCATCGAGGCACGGGAGGACGAGATCGATGAGAGCGCTGCGCGGTGGTGATTTCGGCATGCTCCGACACTAAGGATTCCGGACCGGCACAGACGCGGTCGAATCCTTACGAAATACGGACAAAGCCCGCGACGACCCGCATTTCCTCGATTGCGGACCGTGCGGGTTCCTACACTGGAACCATGACCGACACCCCGCCCGATTCCACCCTGCGCGACCGCCGGATCCTCCTCGTCGAGGACGACCCTACCGTCGCCGAGGTGGCCCGCAACTATCTGCATACAGCCGGGTTCCTCGTCGACGAGGTCACCGATGGGTTCCAAGCCATCGACGCCGTCCGCGACGTCCGCCCCGACCTCGTCGTCCTCGACCGGAAGCTGCCGGGCATCGACGGGACCGAGGTGTGCCGGCGCCTGCGGGGCTTCACCGATACTCCCGTGCTCATGCTCACAGCACTCTCGGCCACGGAGGACCGCATCGACGGGCTCGAGTCCGGGGCCGATGACTACCTGACCAAGCCGTTCTCCCCACGCGAGCTCGTCCTCCGGGTTCGGTCGATCCTCAAGCGCACGGTCGACGAGGCGACTCCCGAAGCGCCCTTCGCGCTCGGCCCCTTCCAGCTCGATGCCTCGGCCCGGAAGGTCAGCCGGGACAGCCGACCGCTCGAGCTCTCGGCCCGGGAGTTCGACCTTCTTGCCTTTTTCCTCAAGCATCCGAATCAGGTCTTCGACCGGGAGACGCTGCTGCGCTCCGTCTGGGGCTGGGAGGTCGGCGACCTGTCGACGATCACCGTCACGGTGCGCCGACTGCGGGAGAAGATCGAGGACGATCCTTCACACGCCGTATTCCTCACCACGGTGTGGGGTGCCGGCTACCGTTTCGACGCTGACGTCGACACCGATGGTGATGTCGATGCTGACGGTGACACCGAAGGGGTGCGCTGATGCCCTTACCGCTTCCCGATCTCACGATCATCTTCCTCGTCGCGATCGGCTGTTCCCTCCTCGTCGGCGCACTCGGGGTCTTCGCCCTGTGGCTGGCCAGACGCCGCACCCTGACGGTGCGGCTGACGATCATCGTGGCGACGACGCTGATCTCCGTGCTCGCCGGGATGGTGGCGATCGCCTCGGCGATGTACCTTTCCGAACACGACCTCATCGTCTTCCTCACGGTGGCCGCGGCCTCACTCGTCTCTACCGCCCTGGTCACCCTCATCCTCGGGCGGATCGTCGCTCGTGAGCACCGGGAGCTGCGGGCGTTGGCCGCCGAGGTGGGACTGGGACGCCGCCTCGGAGAGGTCCCCGATGAGCGGGACGCCTCGGAGACTGCACAGCTGCGAGCCGAGCTTGTGGCCACGAGCGTCAGGCTTGCTGACACCCGCGATGAGGTCGCCGCCCTCGACCGCTCCCGGCGGGAGCTCATCGCGTGGATCGCCCACGACCTGCGGACGCCGATGGCCGGCCTCAAGGCAATGGCTGAGGCCCTCGAGGACGGAATGGTCGACGACCCCGACCGCTATTATGCGAACATCCGCGTGCAGGTCGATCGGCTCTCCCGCATGGTCGATGACCTCTTCGCGCTCTCCCGAATCCAGTCTGGCAGCCTCGAACTCGAGAGCATCGAGGTCAGCCTCTATGACCTCGTCTCCGATGCGGTGGCAGATCTGCGCCTGGTGGCGGCGTCCAAGCAGATCACCGTAGAAGCCCGCGGACTCAAGGACCTCACCGTCATCGGCGACCCCAAGGAGCTCACCCGCGTCGTCGAGAATCTGCTGATGAATGCCCTCCAACACTCCCCTGACCGCGCCGAGGTGGTGCTCGAGACGAGCCGTCACAGTGACGGTCAGGCGGTGCTCACCGTCTCTGACTCAGGCGGCGGCATTCCCACCGAAGCTCTCACCGAAATCTTCACAACCGGGTGGCGTGGGACTCCGTCGCGGACTCCCGACGAACCCATCGGTGGCGGCGACGTGCTCTCCGGCGGGGCGGGGCTCGGGCTGGCGATCGTGCGTGGGATCGTCGAAGCCCATGCCGGCACCGTCGGCGTCTCGAACACGCAGGTAGGAGCCTGCTTCGAGGTGCGTCTGCCGGCGGCTGTCCCCGTGGAGTGAGCCGACGGCTGTGTTTCGTGCGGGATCGCGCTGCGTCCGGGTCGACACCATGACGAACTAGACTTGACGGGTGCTCAAACCCATCCTGTGGCCGGTCCTCGCGCCGTCCCTGCTCTTCGCCGTCGGATTGGGTGCGATCATGCCGATCCTCGTCCTCGGCGCGCTCACCTTGGGTTCGACCGCCTCGTTCGCGGCGGCGATCGTCGGCATCATGGGGGCCGTGTCGCTGACCGCGACGGTCCCGGCGGGGATCCTCATCGACCGCCTCGGCGATTTCCGGGCGATGCTCGTGGCCACGCTCGCCGCCGTCGTCGTCCTCACCGCCGTGGTCGCGGCCTTCGTATGGCACTCCCCGTACTCGCTGCTCGTCTACACGATCGCGCTCATGCTCTTCGCCCCGGTCTCCGACGTGTGGAGCCTGGCCCGGCAGGCCGTCGTCGCCGAGGTCATGCCCGCGGCCGATCTGGCCAAGGCGATGACCGCGCTCGGCGGCACGCAGCGGGTGGGCAACCTCGTCGGCCCGATGGTCGGCGCCGGGCTCATGCTGTTCCTGCCGATCTGGTCGGTGTTCGTCTTCTCCGGCGTCACCGCCGTCGCCGCGATCGTCATCATGGCGCTGCCGATCGCACGGATCCCCGGCTTCGACGATCACCCGCGGGCCGCCTCGGCGAAGGATTCTCCCGCCGAGGCGGCCCCCGGTCGGCCGTCGATCGATCCGACCGGCCCCGGTCGGAACTCCTCCGGCGAACATTCCCGCACCGAGGCGGCTGCGGGCGCTCGCGGGAAGAGGCCGAAACGGGAACGCCGCCCGTCCTTGGATGTGCGCTGGAAGTCAGTCGTGCTCGTCGGCATCACGATCATCACCCTCGCGGCCGCACGCGCCGCTCAGCCCGTGGTCATCCAGCTGGGGGGTGTGGAGATCGGCCTGCACGAGTCCTCGATCTCGCTCGTCATCGCCTTCGGCGCGGGCCTCGAACTCATCGTCATGTTCCTCGGCGCCTACATCAAGGACCACCTCGGGCGGATCGCCACCCTCGTCGCATGCCTGACCATCTTCGGGGCCGGGTTCATCATCATGGTTACCCTCCCCGATCTGTCGGGAATGGTCATCGCTGCCGCCGTCATGGCCTTCGGCAACGGCCTCGGCGCCGGAGTGAACATGACGATCGGGGCGGACCTGTCACCGGCGGTGGGGCGGCCGCGCTTCCTCGGCATCTGGGCGATCTTCAACAACGGCGGCAAGCTCGGCGGGCCGAGCCTGCTCTCCCTCATCATCACCCTGACCACGCTGAGGTTCGGTGTGCTCTTCCCCGGACTCTTCGCCCTCCTCGGAGCGGTCTGGGTGCTCGTCTGGGCACGTCAGATCGGACTGCCCGGACGGCGCCGCCGGGTCTGACGCTCACCCCGGCACGGACTCCGGTGCCGACTTCGGTGCCG
The DNA here is from genome assembly GCF_011617245.1 of Brevibacterium atlanticum. Lineage (NCBI taxonomy): Bacteria > Bacillati > Actinomycetota > Actinomycetes > Micrococcales > Brevibacteriaceae > Brevibacterium > Brevibacterium atlanticum. Next base: position 3,422,608 of record NZ_CP050152.1, read on the forward strand.
GACCTGACTCCAGCGCCGCGCTCGGCCCCGGCGCAGCACCTGTCTCCAACTCCGTCGCCGCCTCTGGTCCCGTACCTGAGCCCGCCCCGGCTTCGGACGCCGCACCTGACCCCGTCCCCGACCCTCGGGACCACGCCCGCCCGCAGGAGCAGCCCAACGGTCTAGGCTGGAGGTGACCGATTCGACGATGTTCGGCTCACGGCCCGAAGCCGAGCGCCCGAACAGGATCAGGAGAGTCATCGATGGGAGCCCTGGACGTCGGCGGGTACGTGCTGGTGAGCCTGGCCGCGCTCGTCTTCCTCTTCCTGCAGTCGTGGTTCGCCGCCACCGTGGTCCGTCGTGTCGTCGGAGTCCCCACCGGCTGGCCGCGCACTCTCGCCGTCGGCCTTGCCATGAGCGCCCTCGTGGCCGTGACCGTCCAGTACCTCTATCGGGCCGGAACCGGTCAGAACTCCACAGGCCTCGACGTCTCCCCCGGTGTGGCGCTGCTGTTCACGGTGCTCGCGCTCGGCTGGATCTTCGCCCTCGGCGTCGGTGCCCTCGTTATGCTCGAGGCGGCCTTCCCCACGGGATCTCTGCCCGGGCCGCAGTCGCTGTTCTTCGGGTGGAAGTCCCGCCGTCGGCGCACCCGCCGCTACGCCCAGGTCGTGTCGATCGCGGTCAGGCACGGTCTCGGCTCCCAGCTGCGCGGCTTCGGCGGCGACTCCCCCGGCCGCGAGGTCAAGACAGCGCGAGCCCTCAAGGAATCCCTCGCCGAGGCGGGGGTGACCTTCGTCAAACTCGGACAGATGCTCTCGACCCGCCGAGACATCCTCCCTCCCGTCTTCGTCCGTGAGCTCGAGACCCTCCAGACCCAAGTCACTCCCGAACCCTGGTCGGTCATCGAACCGGCCATCGAGGAGCGGCTCGGCCGACCCATCGGCGAAGTGTTCGCCCGGATCGATTCCACCCCGCTGGCGGCCGCCTCGGTGGCGCAGGTGCACGAAGCGACCCTGCTCAACGGCACTGAGGTCATCGTCAAGGTGCAACGGCCGAAGGCGCTCAACCAGGTCACCCAGGACCTCGACATCATCCTGCGGCTGGCGGCGTGGCAGAACAAGACCACGTCGTGGGGCCGGGATCTGGGCGTGCGGTCACTGGCCGCTGGGTTCGCCACCACGCTCGAAGAGGAGCTCGACTACCGGATCGAACTCGACAACATGGCCAGCATCGAAGCCTCTCTCAAGCGTTCGGGGAAGTTCGAGGTCACCGTTCCCCACGGCTATCCCGAGCTCAGCGGGGAACGTCTGCTCGTCATGGACCGGCTGCCCGGCCAGCCGGTATCACGGGCGGGCGCGCTGCTGGCCGATCTCAGCGTTGCCGAACGATCGCGTTTGGCAACCACCCTGCTGGGCGCTACGCTCGAGCAGATCATCGGCGACGGGATCTTCCACGCCGATCTGCATGCCGGCAACATCTTCATCACTCCCGAGGGGAAGTTGGGTCTGCTCGACTTCGGTGCGGTCGGTCGCCTCGATCCGGGCACGCAGACCTCGTTGGGCCTCATGCTCTATTCGATCGACCAGAACGACAGTGCCGGTGCCACCGATGCCCTCATCGAACTGCTCGGTCGTCCCGATGGGCTCGATGACCGGGAGGTCGAACGCGCCGTCGGGGCACTCCTGCTGCGCTACGGCGGAGGCACCCGGGCGGCGCAGGGACAGAAGCTCTTCGACGACCTGTTCAATCTCGTGCTCTCGCATCGGTTCTCGGTGCCGGCACCGATCAGCGCCGCCTTCCGCGCGATGGCCTCGGTCGAGGGTGCCCTGCTGACGATCGACCCCGGCTTCGACGTCGTCGCCGTGTCCAGGCGAGAGGGCAACAGGCTCGTGCGCTCGAAGCTCAAGGGCACGAAGTTCACCGATGAGTTCCAGCGGCGGATGCTGCAGCTGATGCCGATGATCGACCGGATGCCGCGGCGGATCAATAAGATCACCGAGGATCTCGAGCAGGGGCGGTTCTCGATGAACATGCGGGTGCTCGAGAATCCCTCCGACCGCAGTTTCCTCACCAGCCTGTTCCAACAGCTCATCGTCGCCGTCCTCGCCGGAGCGGCCGTGGTGGGTGCGATCATGCTCATCACCAGCGATGAGGGACCGCTGCTGACGAAGGACATCCACCTGTACTCGTTCTTCGGCTTCGTGCTGCTCTTCGGCGGCTTCGTCTTGAGCATGCGCTCCCTCATGCTCGTGTTCAGACGCGACGGCGGCGGATAGGACGCCTCGGAGTGTTTCCGTCTGCGGTCGACGCGGGCAGAGTTCTCCACGCTTCGGCCCGCCCTGTGCTGAGCAGCCCAGGGCGGAACTGGGCTGCTCAGCGTCGATTGGGCTGATCTGCGCGGCCGCCTGGCAGCAGGCCGTTTGAGGGACATGTCTCTCCGAACGACTCACGTTCTTCGGTGAGTGATTCGGAGAAACCTGTGCCTTTTCCGCGTGATCCGCTCTCGGCTGTTGCATCCGCACCGCACCACATGGCGAAAACGACGAGTGATAGGCGAAAACGACTCAGGGCAGATGCCGTATTCACGACATCTGCCCTGGTGGGTGGAGCCCCCTGTCAGACTCGAACTGACGACCTTCGCTTTACAAGAGCGGTGCTCTACCAACTGAGCTAAGGAGGCGTGGTGCAGACCGAGCATCTGCGCCTACACGATAGTAGTCCATGGTCCGTGCCCGCCACAAAACCGCGGCGGGACGTCGAGGGCCGGCTCCCATCCACCCCGCGGGGAACGTCGAGGACCGGCCCCCGCCCAACCTCGCGGGGAACGGCGAAGGCCGGCCCCACCTCGGCGGGGCCGGCCTTCGCGCACGATGCGCTTGCGTGAAGTGCCTCGGCGATCAGCCCTTGACTTCTCCGGTGGCCTTGAGGATCTCGGTGGCGAGAGCCTGCGGGTCACTGGTGTTCTCGGTGTGCTTGCCGTTGATGAGCACCCACGGGGTGGCCTCGACCTTGTCGTCGAGGGCGTCCTGGCTCGACTGCTCGACGAACTTCTTGAACGTCTGGTCGGTGACGCAGGACTCCACGGTCTGTTCGGAATCGGCCTTGAGCTTCGCCGAGGTGTCGATGCCGGCGTCCTTGGCCACCTTGAGCAGCTCTTCATCGGAACGGCCGTCGGTGCCCTCCTCGGGCTGCTGGGCGTAGAGCGCATCGAAGAGATCGATGGCCTTGTCCGGCTGGCTGTCGACGACGCAGGCAGCGAGGTTGGCCGAGCGGGTCGAGTACTCGTTGCCGCTGGACATCCGGTCGAGGAACGACACGGGCTTGTAATTGATGACGACCGATCCCTCGTTGGCGAGCTTCTTGAGCATGCCGGAGTTCGACTCTTCGAAGGCCTTGCAACCCGGGCACTGGAAGTCGAGGTAGACGGTGACAGTGGCAGCGCTGTCCTTCGCCCCGGCCTCGGTCGGGGCCGGGAGGTCGGACTGCTCGCCTTCGGGCATCTTCTGCGGCTGGACCAGGGTGTTGTCCTTGGACACGGTGATGCCGTTCGAGACGTAGTTCGTGGGGTTCACCGCCGGCTTGTTCTGCTGGAAGATGAGCACGGCGACCACGGCCACGACGGCGACGATGACGACAACGATGCCGACGTACAGAATCGTCTTGGCGGTCTTCTCCTTCTTCGCCTGATTCGCTGCGATCTGGCGGGCGTTCTCACGCGCCTGCTTGCGCTTATCGTCTCCGGAGCTGTTCTTCGCCATTGTTCCTCACGTTGGATCGTCTGACATCGGTACGGCCTGCGGCCCGACGGGTACGGGGCGGCTGTGGCGACCCGACGGCACCACTGTACCGAAACTGGCTCCGCACCGACTCCCAGTAATATTCAAGGTTCAACTAGAGAGCGGCGCAGCCCGTCCCCTGTTCACGACGATCATGGCAGAGCGTCCCTCGCCCCAGGTGCCTCCGGCAGACCACACCGCTGACTACACCGGTCCCGGCAGGTAGTCGAATGGGTTGAACGGCAGCGGCCACCAGGACATGGCCGCACCCGACTGGATGACCATGACTGCGAGCACGACGAGCAGCGTCGTCACCGCCAATGCGATGAGCCGCCCGAGGTGGTTCCGCGTCGCTCCTGAGACGACCACCCTCGAGCCGTAGCGCAGGCTGGATGCTCCGGGACCGACCCACAGCACGAGCGAACCGGCTGCTCCCGCGGCCCACACCGACCACTGTTCGGAGGCACCGCTGGGCACGATGCCGGCAATGTCGAGGCGCGTGAGGACGAGCATGGCGATGGCCGCGATCGCCGGCAGGATGAACGAGGCGATCGAGGTCAGGACCGAAGCCAGCACTGCTCCCGGCGCCGAGGCGAGCGCCCGCCCGAATCCGCCCGATTCCAGTCCGCGGTCGAACCTGTACCGTTGGACCTTCCGCTCCAGACGTGTGCCCGTGCGCGCGAGAACCGACCAGATCAGTGCGACGAGGCAGATGGCCAGCGGACCCAGCGGCATCACGGCCACGGCGAGGACGATGAGACCGAAGACGACCCATCCGCCGCTGCGCACCCGCCGATAGGTCGTCGGGGTCCACGGATAACCGGATTGCCCGGGTTGCCTGCCCGGCTGCATGGCCTGCCCGCCGGGCTGCATGGCCTGCCCGCCCGATCCGCCGGGCTGGGCGATCTGCCCGCCGGGTCCACCCGGCTGCATGATCTGACTGCCGGGACCGTGACTGCCGGAACCGGGACCACCCTGGCCGGACCACGCCCCCTGCCCGTTGCCCGGCTGGACGAATCCTGCCCGGCCGAGGTCGGCGCCGGCCATCGGAGATCCCGGTGCGGCCTGGATGCTGCCGTTCGGGTTGCCGACCGGCGGCGCCGTGCCCTGCTGCGTGGGGTTGGGCCTCTGTCCGGGTCCGCGCACCGAACCGCCGAGGTGGCCGGAACCGGCATGATTGGTCGGACGGCTGGCGCCCGGGTACTGCGGCTGGCTGCCGGCACCCGGACTGCCGGTACCTGGGCCGCCGGTACCCGCGCCTCCGTTCGCGGCCCCTGGATAGCCCGAGGCTGAATAACCCGAGCCCGGATAGGCAGAACCCGGGTAGCCCGAGCCCGCGTTCGCTCCGCTCCGACCGTCGGCCGCGCCATATCCGTTCGCACCGTACCCGGACGCACCGTACTCAGCCGCACCGTACCCAGCCGCACCACCAGCCGCTCCCCCGGCGAGCGCCCCACCGGCGGCACCGAGTGCACCAGCACCGCCACCGACCCCGGCACCACCGTCATCGACGGCGGGCATGACCGCGGTTCCGCTCGGGGAACGGCTGACTCCCCGGCCGGAACCGCCGCTGGGTCCGGAGCCGAGCTGCGGCATCCGACCGGATTCGATGTCGACGAGAGCGTCGAGGATCATCTGCCCCGAGGGGCGACGTTCGGGCTTCGGGTCGAGGCACGCGGAGATGAGGGGAACGAAGTTCTTCGGCGCTCCGTCGAGGTCGAACTTACCCATGGCCACACGTCCGAGCACCGCCTCGAGGGGCCCGGTGCCATAGGGGTTGCGGCCGGTCGCGGCGAAGGCCATCGTCGCGGCCCACCCCCACCAATCGGTCTTCTCGCTCGAGGACTTCCCGTCGGCGATCTCCGGCGACAGGTAGCCCGGTGTGCCCATGACCAGCCCGGTCGCGGTCACCCGCACCTCGTCGGCAACCTGGGCGATGCCGAAGTCGATGACCATGGGCTCTCCGTCCATGATCATCACGTTCGCAGGTTTGAGGTCGCGGTGGATGACGCCGGCATCGTGGACGGCGTTGAGAGAGTCGAGCAGCGCGTGCCCGAAGTGGACGAGTTCGTCCTCGGCGAAGGGGCCGTTGTCGCGGACGTCGTCGGACAGCGTCTGCCCGTCGACGAATTCGGTGATGATGAACGGCTGTGCGGAGTCGAGCTCCGCGTCGAGCACCTCGGCGATGCGGGGGTGGCGGATGCGCCGCAGGGTCCTCGTCTCTCTGGCCAGGCGTTTGCGCGCGGTCTCATCGTTGGCGATGTGCGGGTGGAGGACCTTGACGGCGACCGGGTTGTTTCCGCCGTCGACACCGAGGTAGACGACACCCATGCCGCCCGAGCCGAGCTCCTCGATGAGGCGGTAGCCCCCCAGTTCCTGAACCATCACCTGGCCAAGCCTAGTCGAGCGGGTACAGTTCATTCCAAGGACAGACACAGGAGGAGGCGCAGATGAGCACCGTCGACTCTGCCGAGCCGAGCACCGAGTTCCCCACCCAAGGCAGCGATTTCGTGGTCGTGGCCAATCGCCTGCCCGTTGACCGCGACCCCGATGATCCCAAAGCGCAATGGCGTACTTCACCTGGGGGTTTGGTCACAGCGGTGGCTCCGGTGATGAAGTCCCAAGAGGGTGCGTGGATCGGGTGGACGGGGGTGCCCGACGAGGAGTTCGAGCCCTTCACGATCGACGGCATGCACCTGACCCCGGTGACCCTGACGAGTGAGGATGTCCTCAGGTATTACGAAGGGTTCTCCAACGCCACATTGTGGCCGCTCTATCACGATGTCATCGTTCCCCCCGAGTACCACCGCACCTGGTGGGACGCGTATGTGCGGGTGAATGAGCGCTTCGCGAACAAGGTCGCCGAGGTGGCTGCGCAGTCCGCGACCGTGTGGGTCCACGATTATCAGCTCCAGTTGGTTCCGCAGATGGTGCGTCGGCTGCGCCCTGACCTCGCGATCGGCTTCTTCAACCACATCCCGTTCCCTCCCTATGAGCTCTTCGCCCAGCTGCCCTGGCGCGATGAGATCCTCCGCGGCCTCCTCGGCGCCGACCTCATCGGATTCCAGCGGCCGGGGGACGCGGCGAACTTCCGGCGCGCTGTCCGCGGGCGTCTGGGGTATTCGACGAAGGGGTCGACGGTCTCAGTCCCGCCGGGCGACTTCCTTCCTGCCCACCTCGTCCGCGCCGAGTCGTTCCCGATCTCGATCGACACCCCCTACCTCGAGGAGCTCGCTCGCGACCCGGAGATCCTCGAGCGGGCGAAGCAGATCCGCGAGGAGGTCGGCAATCCGCGGGTGGTCATGCTCGGCGTCGATCGCATGGACTATACGAAGGGCATCCGCCACCGACTCAAAGCGTTCGGGGAGCTCATCGCCGAGGGACGGCTCAACGTCGATGACGTCGTGCTCATTCAGATCGCCACGCCCTCGCGGGAGCGGCTCGAGCAGTACAAGATCATCCGCCACGACGTCGAACTGGCTGTCGGGCGGATCAACGGCGAACAGGTCGACGTGGGGTCGATCCCCGTCCGCTACCTCCATCATTCGTATCCGCGCGATGAGATGACGGCGTTCTTCCTCGCCGCCGATGTCATGCTCGTGACCGCTCTGCGCGATGGCATGAACCTCGTGGCGAAGGAGTATGTGGCCTGCCGGAGGCGCGATGACGGAGCCCTCGTGCTCTCCGAGTTCACCGGCGCGGCCGAACAGCTCAAGGGCGCGGTGATGGTCAATCCCCACGACATCGCCGACCTCAAAGCGGGCATCCTCGAGGCCGTGCAGATGGACGAGAGGACCCGCTCACGTCGGATGAAGCAGATGCGCAAGCGGGTCGCCACGGACACCGTGAGCCGGTGGTCGCAGAACTTCCTCGCCGAACTCGAGCACATCAAGCACCATCCCGAGGTCATCGTTCCCGACCGGCCGGTGGTGCAGAAGAACCGGACCGCGCCTCCCCCGGATGTGCCGGCCGCGCCCTCCGATCGGGCCGACCGACCCGATGATGCCGAGTGGACAGACGACATCTCCACTGCCCGCTAGGAGAAGCTGAGTGACATCGAAACCGACCGTGCTCGTCCCTGCCCTGTCCACCCCCGCCGAGGTGGATCTGCGTGATCTCACCATCGCCGATTCCCTGCTGGTGGCCCTCGACTTCGACGGGGTGCTCGCACCCCTGCAGGACGATCCCGAGACCTCGCGGATGACCGCGGGATCGGAAGCGGCGATCGCGGCCTTGGCCAGGCTGCCGCGCACCCGGGTGGCACTGGTCTCCGGCCGCGACATCGCGACCCTGCGACAGCTGACCGAGACACCGGAGTCGGTATGGATGATCGGCTCCCACGGCGCCGAGGCGGAACTCGGCTCGGACACCGGACGTGACCCTGCCGGCACCGGAGTCTCGCACTCCCCCGAACTCACCGCGGCCGAGCAGGAGAGGCTTGCGGCCATCGACGCACACATCGAAGCGTTCGAAGACGCTCTTCCGCCGACGGCATCGGAGACTCTGACCGACCTGCTCGTCGAGCGCAAACCCTATTCGCGGACCGTACACACCCGCGGCTTCGATCCCGAGGTCGCCGCGGCGCTGCACGAGCATGCCACGCAGGTCGCCGAGGAGTTCCCCGACATCCGCGTCATCGAGGGCCACGACATCACCGAGCTCGCGGTCAAGCAGGCGACGAAGGGCGACGGTGTCAGGCTCCTGGCGCGGGCGGGTGCGCCGACGGCGATGGCCTATCTCGGCGACGACGTCACCGATGAGGATGCCTTCACCGCCCTGGCCGATCTCTCAGCTGATCAGACTCTCGACTCTGACCAGGCGCCCACATCCAGGCTGAGTGACACAACCGGCCGGACTCTCGAAGCCGGCCTGACCGTCAAGGTCGGCACCGCTCCGACTCGGGCGAGGTGGCGGATCACCGGACCCGACGCCGTGGCCGATCTCCTCAGCCGACTCGCAGCCGAACGCGCAGACCACCTCGGCGCTGAGCACAGCTGAACCACCTCGGCGGATGCTGCGCGTCCGTTTCCGTCCCTCGCCCGACGGTCTCGGAGAGGACAGTCACCGGCTGATCCGCGATCACCGGTCGGCCACCTCGGCGAGGGTATTCGCGTTCCTCCGCACCGCCTCGCCTTCAGCGACGCTGCGGGGGAACCGCGCTGGCGCGCAGCACGAGATCGGGGTTGACGGTGTAGTCGATGTGGACGCGATCGTCGCCGGCGGCGATCATCGTGCGGATCTCGTCGATCGCGGACTGTGCGACGGTCGACCAGTCGTAGACGACCTGCGACAGCGGGGGTTCTATGACATCGGCATCGGGCACGTCGCCGACCGTGAGCACGGACAGGTCGCGGGGCACGTCGAGGCGCAGGCGTTGGGCGGCCTCGAGCAGGCCGAAGGACAGCGACGGGGCGCAGGCGATGACGGCCGTGCAGCGCAGGTCGATGAGTTCGTCGGCGGCGGCGACGCCGGCCATCGCTCCTCCTGCTGCTTCGACGACGGGAGCCTGGTCGCGGGTGGCGGGGATGTGGAGGATGCCGGCCATCGACCGGCGGAATCCGGCGATGCGGGCGGGTGCGGCGGAATCGCGGAGCACCGCGAGTCCGATCCGGCGGTGTCCGAGGTGGACGAGGTGGGCCACGGCAGTGTCGATGCCACCGGTCGCGTCGAGGTAGATGCGCGAGATCCCGTCGTCGTGGCGGGCATTCGAGATGCGGATGAGCGGCAGCCCGCGGTGGGCGAGCATCCCGGCGAGCACTCCGGCGGCACCGCCGCCGACGACGATGGCCCCGGACACCTTCGGACCGCCGCGCCCGTCGTCGAGGATCGTCTCGGCGAGGGTCTCATTGTGCTCCGCGACGGCTTCGATGTGGACGACGGCGATGCGCAGGCCGAACATCCGGTTCGTCAGGATCTCGGCCAACCGCGCATAGGGGTCGACATTGCCCGCGGACACCGCGGGTTTGATGAGAGCGATGAGCGGTTCTCCGCCCGCAGGCCCCGAGGTGCGCGACCGCCCGGCGGTCTGCGGTTCGGGGCCGTGACCGGCCGCGCCGAGGATGGCCAGCGCCTGCTGCACCTTCTGCCTCGACGACGCCGAGACCGAGTCGGGATCGCGCAGGGCACGGGAGGCCGTGGCCTTCGAGACCCCGGCCGTACCGGCGATCTCGGCGAGACGGACGTGCCGATGCTCGGGCGTGAGCGCGTGGCCGAGGCTGTTCTCATTCGTCCGGCCGGTGTTCGTCCGGCGGGTGTTCGTCCGGCCGGCGGTCGTACCCGCGTGATCATTGGGCCCTGTGCCCGTACTGCTCTGTCCGTTCACTGGCGGGCCGCCGTCGTCGAGGTGCGGGCGATGAGACGGGGCCGGAACACCGGCGGCACCGTCGGCAGACCCGTCGTCGAGATCCGCAAGGTATTGAGCGTCGCCGCGACCAGCGCGTTCGACAGCCCCTCGATGTCGAGACCGAGGACCGTGGCCGGAGGACCGGTGAACTTCATCGTCGGGGAGTCCCCGAATCCGACGATCGACATATCGCGCGGCACCTGCAGGTGCCGATTGCGCAGGCCGTAGAGGGCGCCGTGCAGCTGCAGCGCCGACTGCACGATGACGGCTGTGCAGGTGGCATCCTTGAGCTCGAGGATCGCTCGCGAGCCGCCGGAGAACGACTTCGGCACCCGCGCGATCCAGTCCTCGAGGTCGAGACCGAGGTTCCGGGCGGGGTGTTCGGCGAGGAAGCGGCGGATCAGCTGCACGGCGAGCTCGCCGCTGTCGTTGCAGATCAGACCGATCCGCCGGTGCCCGATCGCACGCAGATGTTCGAACGCGGTGGTCATTCCGCCGCCGAGATCGAGCCGAGCGGCGATGATGTCCGAGCCGACCGGGTCGGCGGACTGCTCGGCGGACTGGTCTGCGCTGGCGGACTGCTCATCGACGCGGATGCAGGGGATCTCGGTGTGCAGGCTCGTCAGAGTCGGTGTCACCAGGGCAACGGCCCCGGCGTCGATGGCGACCTGCAGCGGTTCGGGGTCGGTCTCCACCAGGGGGCGGGTGACGAGCAGATCATGGTCCTGCAGGGACTGGGCCACACGTGTGCACACCTGGACCTGCCAGTATTCGGGATTGCCGGGGGCACTGACGGCGACGAGCCGCCTCGGCGCATCATGGAGCAGGGTCGAACGCGAATAGCCGAGCTCATTCATCGCTTCGAAGACCTTCGCCCGCGTGGACTCCGCGACGGCCCCACGACGGCCGAGGACGCGGGAGACCGTGGCCAGGGAGACTCCCGCCCGGGCGGCGACCTCGTCGAGCGTGACCTTCATGCGTGCCAGTCTACTTTCGGCTGTTGTGTGCGTCGGCGCAGAGCCATCGTGCTGAGAATCACTCTACGCTTTGTCGAATAGACTGAGCACCCGACCGGCCCACCACGTAGGATGAGAGTGACTGAGCATCCCCGCCAGGTCACCGACGACCAGCTGCTCAACGAGTTACCTAAGAGGAGGACTTATGTCAACGGTGTCGTTGAATGGCCTCAGTCATGTCTACGAGAACACGACATCCGAGTCCGTTCATCCGTTCAACCTCTTCGTCGACACAGGCGAATTCCTCGTCCTCTACGGCCCGTCAGGGTCCGGGAAATCGACGATCCTGCGGATGCTCCACGGACTCGAGAGCCCGAAGACCGGGACCATCCTCATCGATGGCGTCGACATCACCCACACTGCAGTCAACGACCGCGACGTCACCCTTGCGCTCGAGAGCTACGCCCTCTACCCGCATATGAGCGTGCGCGACAATCTCGGCTTCGCGCTGCGCGTCGACGGGCTGCCGGCCGAGGAGATCACCGACCGCGTCGAATCCGTGATGGAGACGATCGGACTCACCGACGTCCTCGATTCCGTACCCGGCGACCTCAGTCAGCTGCAGCGCCAGACCGTCGCGCTGGCTCGCGCCGTCGTCCGCCGCCCCAAGGTGCTCATCATGGACGAGCCCGTGGTCAACCTCGTGCCCGAACAGCAGGCCGAGACCCTGTCGCTGATCAAGGAGCTCCAGCAGGAGTTCGAGCTGACCACCATCTATGCGACCTCGAACCTCGAGGATGCGAAGGTCCTCGGGGACCGGATCGCCTTCCTCGACCACGGCAGGCTCATCGGAGTGGAGAAGCCCGAACTCGCCGAGGCGCTCGTGGCCTCGATCTCGGACCAGTAACCCGTGCCGGGCACCCCGTCCCAGCCGCCGTCCGTGGGCACGGCGGCCGATCCGGGCACGGCGCCCGAGATCCACACGGTCCGCCACGCCGATCGCACCGCTCTCGCCGAGCTGCCGTGGCATCTGCCGCTGGCGCAGTGGCCGGAGAACCTCCTCGGCGGACTCCCCCGCGGCATCTCCCGCCACGTCGTGCGCTATGTCGAGATCGGCGATGAGGTCCTCGCGATCAAGGAGACCGACGACAAGCAGGCGATGCGGGAGTTCGACATCCTCGGGGCGTTGGGCAACCTCGACGTACCTCTGGTCGAACCGCGGGCCGTCGTCAGCGGCCGCACCACTGCCGACGGGCAGAAGCTCAACGGCGCACTCATCACCGCCTACCTCGAATTCTCCCTCCCCTACCGGGCCCTGTTCTCCCGCGATCTCGCCACGGACACCGGTGGCCGCCTCGTCGACGCTCTGGCCGTGCTGCTCGCTCGGCTCCACCTCGTCGGGTTCTACTGGGGAGACGTCTCACTGTCGAACACCCTCTTCCGCCGCGACGCCGACGCCTATGCCGCGTACGTCGTCGATGCCGAGACCGGGGAGCTGCACGATCAGCTCTCCGACGGACAGCGGAACATGGACCTGAGGATCGCGCGGATGAACATCGCCGGGGACTTCCTCGACCTGCAGGCCGCGGGGCTCGTCGATCCCGAGACCGACCCGATGGCCGCAGGAGAACGGCTGTGCGAGTCGTATCAGGCTCTGTGGACGGAGCTGACCCGAGTCGAGGAGTTCAGCGTCAATGAACGCTGGCGCATCGATGAGCGCATCCGCCGCCTCAACGACTTGGGCTTCGACCTCGGCGAGCTGACCGTGACGACCGACATCGACGGCATCAGCCTGCTCGTCGAACCGAAGGTCGTCGAACCCAACCACCACTCCCGGCGTCTGCTCCGCCTGACCGGGATCGGCGCGAACGAGAACCAGGCCAGAGCGATGCTCAACGACCTCGACTCGTTCCGGTCAGCGCCCGAGATCGCCGAGGTGGACGAGCTCGACGAATCCGAAGCCGCCCGACGCTGGCTCGACGAGGTCTACAAACCGCTCATCCAGGCGATCCCGCAGAACCTCACCCGCAAGCTCGAACCGGGACAGATCTTCTACGAATTCGCCGAGCACCGGCGCACCATGGCCCGTGCCCGCCAGCGCGACGTTCCGACCATGGAAGCCATCGCCTACTTCATCGTCGACTATCTCGCGAACCTCCCCGATGAGATCCGCTACGTCGACAGCGAGAAGTTCTGACCCTCGCCGAGGTGGCCCGCCCCGCTGCACGGCCCCGCCGGCGGGAAGCCCTGCCGAAATCGGCGGCTCCCACGGAGGGAAGCGGAGATCCGCCCCGTCCATGTTCCACAGGGTGAAACGATCGCGGCAGAACCGCCTCGGCGGGCATAGCTTTGATCTCAGCGGAGGGACGACGTCGTCCCTCGCCGACGAAACCCCACGGAAGGACCCCTGATGACCGCCACCGAACCGATGCCCACGAATGAGAACAACCCGTCGATTCCCGGTCTGTTCGACCTGACCGGTCGCACCGCGGTCGTCGTCGGCGCCGGATCCGGACTCGGCCAGGCCAGCGCCATCGGTCTCGCCGACGCCGGAGCCCACGTCGTCGCCGCCGATCTCAACCTCGCGGGAGCCGAGGAGACCGCCGCACTCGTCGCCGACCGCGGGGCCGGATCCGCCGAAGCCGTCGCCGTCGACATCACGGGTACTGATTCCGTCGACGCTCTCGTCGCGGCTCAGGCCGAGGCGCAGGTCCTCGTCGTCACCCCCGGGGCGAACGTGCGCAAGCGACTGATCTCGACGACCGATGACGAGTTCGACAGGGTCATCGACATCAACCTCAAGGGCACCTACCGGCTGATGCGCGGCTTCGGCCGGGAGATGGCTGCTCGGGGCCGTGGCTCCATCGTCACCTACGCGTCGTTCAGGGCGCTGGCCATCGAACCCGGTCAGGGTCTGTACGCGGCGGCCAAGGCTGGGGTCGTACAGCTGACGAAGACGCTGGCCAGCGAGCTCGGCGGACAGGGTGTGCGGGTCAATGCGATCCTGCCCGGACCGTTCGACACCCCACTGACGCAGCAGATCAAAGCCGACGAAACATGGTGGAACGCCTACGCCGACAAGACCGCCCTGGGCCGCTGGGGTCGTCTCCACGAGATCGCCGGGCCCGTCCTCTTCCTCGCCTCGGACGCCTCGAGCTACATCACCGGGCACTCGCAGCTCGTCGACGGCGGGTGGATGGCTCAGGACGGCCGCTTCACCCCCGACGTGTGACAAGGCCGGTTCGGGGCCTGCCAGGCGGCGTTGTTCGTGTGAGATCGGCGACGCGGCAGGCGACCGTTCCCCGTGATCGCGGGGAACCCGACCGAGAGGATATGCAACATTATGCAAAAATATTCATATGACCGATCCTGATACGCCATCCGCACCACCGACAGCCACCTCGGCGGGGGTGCTGCGCCAACTGGGGCGGCGCAAATCGATCGGATCGATGGTCGCGGACGCACAGACCGACGCCGAGGGATCGGGCCACCTGCGGCGGACGTTCGGCGTCTTCCAGCTGACGATGATCAGCGTCGGCGCCACCCTGGGCACGGGAATCCTCGTCATCCTCGGCGAGGCCGTCCCCGTGGCCGGACCCGCGGTATGGCTGGCGTTCGTCCTCGCCGGAGTCACCGCGCTGCTCTCGGCGGTCAGCTACGCCGAGATGGCCGGCATGGTGCCGGTGTCGGGATCGAGCTATTCGTACTCCTATGCGACCCTCGGCGAGGGTGTGGCCTGGGTCTGCGGCTGGTGTCTCGTCCTCGAATACGCGGTCTCGGTCGCCGCGGTCGCCGTCGGCGCCGCCGACTACGTCAATGAGACTCTGCGGGTGTTCGGACTCGAACTGCCCGCCTCCCTGACCGCCGGGCCCGGGGTGGCGGACGATCCCGGCGGCATCATCAACATCTCTGCGCTCGTCGTCGTGGCCCTGGCGACGGTGCTGCTTATGCGCGGGGCCGGGGAATCCGGCATCGTCAATACGATCCTCGTGTTCGTCAAACTCGGGATCCTCGTGTTCTTCGCAATCGTGGCCTTCACCGCGTTCAAGGCCGGCAACTTCGCGCCTATGCTGCCGATGGGGGCCGCCGGAGTCACCGCGGCCGCCTCGAGCGTGTTCTTCTCCTACATCGGCTTCGACGCGGCCTCGACGGCCGGCGAGGAAGCGAAGAACCCCCGCCGCGATCTGCCGCGGGCGATCATCTTCTCGATGCTCATCGTCACTTCGATGTACGTGCTCGTGGCCGTGGCCGCGATCGGGGCCAGGCAGTGGCAGTGGTTCTCCGGCGCAAACGCTCCGCTCGTCCAGATCGTCGAGGAGATCACGGGTTCGAACCTCGCCGTCCTCGCCTTCGCGGTGGCTGCGGTGCTCGCGATCTTCTCCGTCGTCATCACCGTCCTCTACGGACAGTCGCGGATCCTGCTGACGATGGCGCGCGACGGCATGGTGCCGAAGATCTTCGGCGTCGTCTCCCGGCGCACCGGCACTCCTCTGGCCGGCACCCTCATCGTCGGCGGGCTCGTCGCGATCACTGCGGCGCTGATTCCCCTCGGCGAGCTCGCCGACGCCACAAGCATCGGCACTCTGTTCGCGTTCTTCCTCGTCAACCTCGCCGTCATCTACCTGCGCGTGAAGCGACCTGACCTCGAGCGGTCGTTCACGGTCCCCTTCGGCCCGGTCATCCCGGCCCTCGGTGCGCTCGCGTGCGCGTTCCTCATGATCAACCTCGGCGGGACGACCTGGGCCGTCTTCGGCGTGTGGATGGCCGTCGGCGCGCTCGTCTACTTCGCCTACAGCCGCCGCCACTCGGTCGTCGGCCGACTCAGTGAACAGGACTACCGCACCACCCTCACCCCCTAATTGCTACCTGACGGCGGCCCAGCAACCTCGCGCGAGGTTGCTGGGCCGCCGTCAGGTAGCAAATGGGGGTTTCAGGCGCGGCGGGCTCTCGCCACTTCGTAGAGTGAGACGGCCGCGGCGATACCGGCGTTGAGGGATTCGGTCGTCGCGGCGATCGGGATCGAGACGATCTGGTCGCACTTCTCCGAGATCAGTCGGGACAGTCCCTTGCCCTCGGAGCCGACGACGATGCACAGCGGGTCACGGGTGAAGCTCAGCTCGGGCAGCTCCACATCTCCGTCCATGTCGAGGCCGACGACGAAGATGTTCTGCTTCTTCAGCTCATCGATCGCCCGGGCCAGGTTGACCACCTGGGCGACGCGGATTCGAGACGCGGCACCGGCCGAGGTCTTCCACGCGGCCGCCGTCATCGACGCGGCGCGCCGTTCGGGGATGATCACTCCGTGACCGCCGAAGGCCGCGGTCGAGCGGACGATCGCGCCGAGGTTGCGCGGATCGGTGATCCCGTCGAGAGCCACGAGCAGCGGGGTCTCGGCCCGGTCGGCGGCGAATTCGAGCAGATCGGAGGGGTCGGCGTACTCGTACGGCGGGACCTGCAGGGCGATGCCCTGGTGGATCGCGTCGTCGGTGAGCCGGTCGAGGTCGGGCTTGCTCGCCTCGAGCATCGAGATGCCGCGTTGCGTGGCCAGGGTGATCGACTCGCGGACACGATCGTCGGAGTCGATGCGACCGGAGACGTACATCGCGGTCGCCGGCACCCCCTCGCGCAGCGCCTCGAGCACAGAATTGCGCCCGGCGACCATATTCGGCCCGAGCTCCTTCTTCTTCCGCTTCGCCTGCGCCGAGGCGTTGGCGGACTTGCGATTCTGTGCGGCCTTGTGCGCCTTGTGGTAGACGCGGTCCTCGGCCTTGGGCGTCGGGCCCTTGCCGCGCAGTCCGCGCTTGTTCTTACCGCCCGACCCTTTGGTCGGACCCTTCTTCGAACCGCCGGAGCGGGGATTGGAAGCCATGTGATTCCTATCAGGTGCGTAGAGGCCGCGGGCGTGTGCCCGTGACCGAGATTCGTGGTCCTCAGCCCTCGCCGAGGTGGTAGCGGTACCCGTCGGCCGTGTCCTCGACGATGACGCCGGCCGCGGCGAGTTCGTCGCGGATCGCATCCGCAGTCGCGTAGTCCTTGTCCCGCTTGGCCTCGGCACGCTTGTTCGCCAGGGTGGCGACGAGGGAGTCGAGTGCCGATTCCGCCTTCTCATCGGCGTCCGAGCCGGCCCAGACCGCAGCGCTGGGGTTGACGCCGAGGATGTCGAGCATGAGTTCGACCTCGGCGACGATCCTCGCCAGAGTCTCCGGATCGCTTCCCGCATCGAGCAGCTTCGCGCCCTCGCTCACCGCCGCGAAGACCACGGACAGTGCCCGCGGAATGCCGAGGTCGTCGTCGAGGGCCGCGGCGAACTCAACAGGGACATCGACCGTGCGGGCCGCATACCCGTCGCTGACATCCGGCAGGGCCGGAGCGCTCGCGCCGAGTGACTGCCGAGCCCGCTGGAGGAAGTTCGACAGCCGTTCGAGCGAGGCCGCCGAGCGTTCCATCGCTTCAGGCGAGAAGTCCAGGATCGACCGGTAGCTCGCCCCGGTGAGGAAGTAGCGCAGAGCCAGCGGGCTGAAGGACTCGAACAGGTCGGAGGCGAAGACCGAGTTGCCGAGCGACTTCGACATCTTGTCCCCACCGACGTTGAGCAGTCCGGAGTGCATCCAGACGTTCGCAAACCGATCCCCGGCCGCCCTTGACTGGGCGAGTTCGTTCTCATGGTGGGGGAAGCGCAGGTCGAGGCCGCCGCCGTGGATGTCGAAGTTCGACCCCAGATACTTCGTCGACATCGCCGAGCATTCGATGTGCCAGCCTGGACGACCCCTCCCCCAGGGGGACGGCCACGAGGCGGTGATGGGCTCAGTGTCCTTGTGCGCCTTCCACAGCGCGAAGTCCCGAGCGTCCTTCTTCCCGCGCAGTTCGGCGCCTTCGGCTAACTCCATGTCCTCGAGCTTCTGGTTCGTCAGCTCACCGTAGTCGGCCCACGAGGCGGCGTCGAAGTAGACATCGGCACTGCCGTCGAGAGCGGGATAGGCATGGCCCGCCTCGATGAGGCGGGAGATGAGTTCGATCATCTCGGTGATGTGGCCGGTCGCACGCGGCTCATTGCTCGGAGGCAGCACGTCGAGTGCGTTGTAGGCGTCGGTGAACGCCCGCTCGTATTTGTAGGCGTGAGCGAACCACTCGCGGCCCTCTTCGACGGACTTCGACAGGATCTTGTCGTCGATGTCCGTGACATTGCGGACCATCGTCACCGAATACCCGCTGTAGAGCAGCCAGCGGCGCAGGGTGTCGAAGACCGATGCCGAACGCAGATGACCGATGTGCGGCTCGCCCTGCACCGTGGCGCCACAGACATAGATCCCGACGTGCCCGTCGTTGACGGGACGCAGTTCTTCGGTCCTGCGGCTGGCGGTGTTATAGAGCGAGATAGTCACGTCCTCAAGTCTACCGGGCCGCTCCGAATTCGCGGTTTCCCTGCCTTCGACATAGGACTGTTACGCACCTCACGTGACGCGGCACACAATACACAGCCAATTCCCAGTAATGTGGACGCAAGCAATGAAGGCCGACGTGAGAGGCGTTCTCGCAATCCGGACTTCGCACGAACTCACCCGCCTCACAGACGAGACTGCGGGAGCTGAACTCGGTCTCGAAACCCCGCGACCGATCGAGAAAGGACACTATGTCTGCCAAGACATCACCCCAGAGGGAGGTCTTCGCCACCCGCGGCGCGTTCATCTTCGCGGCCATCGGCTCGGCGGTCGGCCTCGGCAACATCTGGCGTTTCCCCTATGTCACCTATGACAACGGTGGCGGCGCCTTCATCATCCCTTATCTCGTCGCACTGCTGACGGCGGGCATCCCGCTGCTCTTCTTCGACTATGCGATGGGCCACCGCTCACGCGGTTCGGCACCCCTGTCGTTCCGGATGGCCTCGAAGATCGCCGAGCCCATCGGCTGGTTCCAGACCGGCGTGGCCTTCGTCATCGGCGTCTACTATGCGGCGATCATCGGCTGGGCCGGCTGCTACATGTTCTTCTCCCTCAACCAGGCGTGGGGAGACGATGCGGCCTCCTTCTTCCAGTCGGACTTCCTCAAGCTGACCGATCCGGGCATCTCCTTCGAGTTCGTCCCCGGCGTGCTCATCCCGATCATCATCGTCTGGGTCATCACCCTGGGCATCCTGCTCCTCGGTGTGCAGAACGGCATTGCGGGCTTCTCGAAGATCTTCATTCCGCTGCTCGTGATCCTCTTCCTCGCTCTCGTCATCCGCGCCCTGTTCCTGCCGGGTGCCGCCGAGGGACTCAATGCCCTCTTCACGCCCGACTTCTCGGCCCTGACTGACCCGACGGTGTGGATCGCGGCCTACGGGCAGATCTTCTTCTCCCTGTCCATCGGCTTCGGCATCATGATCACCTACGCCTCGTACCTGAAGAGGAAGACGAACCTCACCGGTTCCGGTCTCGTCGTCGGCTTCTCGAACTCCGCATTCGAGATCCTCGCCGGTGTCGGCGTCTTCGCCGCACTCGGATTCATGGCTGCGGCGCAGGGCACTGAGGTCTCCGAGGTGGCCGACTCCGGGATCGGGCTGGCGTTCATGGCCTTCCCGACGCTGATCTCGGAGATGCCCGGCGGCGGACTCTTCGGCTTCGCCTTCTTCGCCTGCCTCGTCTTCGCCGGCCTGACCTCGCTCGTCTCGATCGTCCAGGTGCCCATCCAGGCGCTGCGCGAGAAGTTCAGGATCGGGAACAAGGCTTCGATCCTCCTCGTCGGAGGCGTCATGGCGATCATCTCGATCGTGCTGCTTCCCACGGTCACCGGCCTCTACGTGCTCGACACGATCGATGCCTGGGCGAACAACATCGGCATCGTCGGCGGCGCCGTCATCGGTCTCATCGCGATCGGGTGGGCACTGAGGAAACTGCCGGTGCTGCGCAACCACCTCAATGCGATCTCGAGCTTCAAGGTCGGCTGGACCTGGATGATCATCCTCGGCGGGCTGACCACTCTGGTGCTCGCCTATATGCTCATCCACCAGATCATCGCCTACGCCACCGAGGGGTACGAGGACTACCCGGTCAGTGTCACCGGAATTATGGGCTGGGGCATGATCGGCCTGATCATCGTGGCAGCGATCGTGCTCACGCTCATCAGATGGCCGAAGCAGACCATCGCCGAGGCGGAATCGGCGATCGCCGATTCCGTGGCCGAAGAGAATCTCCGCAACGAAACCACAGGAGCCTGACATGGGTACTTCAGCAATCATCATGATGGTCATCGCCATGGTCACCGTCTGGGGCGGCCTCGGCGCCGCGATCATGCACCTGCGCAAGCACCCCGACGAGGAGTGAGCACCCCGCCCGCTCCAACGGCGTGACACGAAGAAGGCGGTCCGATCCCTGTCATCAGGGGTCGGACCGCCTTTCTCATTCGCCGTGCGACTTCCCCCCACCGAGGTGGCCGGTCGGGCTCTTTCCCCGCACCGTGGCGGCCCGTCGGGGTCCAGCCCTTCCCCTCACCGAGGTGGCGGACCATGGTCACGGCCGCCTCGGCGAAGGAGCCGCGGCTATGCTTCGACCGGCTCAGCGGGCTTATTGAGTCTGCTGTGCTTGCGCGAGTACAGGAAGTACACGGCCAGGCCGATGGCCAGCCACACGAGGAAACGGATCCACGTGTCCATGTTGAGGTTGAGCATGAGGTAGAAGCAGATGATCGCGGAGATGATCGGCAGCACCGGGACGAACGGGACCTTGAACGGTCGCTCGAGCTCGGGGCGAGTCCGACGCAGGACGATGACGCCGATCGAGACGAGCACGAAGGCCGAGAGCGTACCGATGTTGACGAGCTCGGCGAGCGTGGACAGCGGCACGAACGCGGCGATGATCGCGATGATCACGCCTGTGATGATCGTGAACCGGTAGGGTGTGCCGAACTTCGGGTTCGTCTTCGCCAGCCACTGCGGCAGCAGGCCGTCGCGGGCCATCGAGAAGCCCACACGCGTCTGCCCCATGAAGAGGATCATGCAGACGACGATGAGGCCGATGCAGGCACCGACCGCGATGAGGCTGCCCATCACGGGCAGACCGACATTGACGAACGCCGTCGCCAGCGGGGCGCCGTCCTCGGGGTCGATGTCCTTGTAGTTCTGCATACCCGTGATGACGAGCGAGACGGCGATGTAGAGGCCGGTGACGATCGCCAGCGAACCGAAGATGCCGATGGGCAGGTTCTTCTGCGGGTTCTTCGTCTCCTCGGCGGTGGTCGCGACGACGTCGAAGCCGATGAAGGCGAAGAAGACCATGGCGGCCGCGGCGAAGATGCCGCCGACGCCGAAGACGCTCGGTTCGAGACCGAAGAGTCCCTGCACGATGGGCAGGTGCAGCATCGAGCCGCCGGTGTCGGCAGGCTCCTCGGCCGGCGGGATGAAGGGCACCCAGTTCGCGACCTTGACGAAGAAGAGACCGACGATGATGACGGCGAGGACGACGAGGACCTTGAGGATGGTGACGAAGATGTTGATTCGGCTCGAGAGCTTGATGCCGGTGACGAGCACGACAGTCAGGCCGAGGACGAGGAGGCCCGCGGGCAGATTGACCCAGCCGTTCTCAGCTGTCGCGATCGCTTCGGGAATCGCCAGCGGTGTGCCGTCGAGGACGACGGCGAGGTATTGGCTGAATGAGGTCGCCAGTGCAGCCGAACCGACGGTGAACTCGAGGATGAGGTCCCAGCCGATGATCCAGGCGAGCAGCTCGCCCATCGTGGCGAAGGTGAACGTGTAGGCGCTGCCGGCGACCGGGACGGTCGAAGCGAACTCCGCATAGCACAGCGCCGCGAGCCCACAGGCGACGCCGGCGATGAGGAAGGACAGCGCGATGCCGGGTCCGGCGTTCGTCGCGGCCGCCTGCCCGGTGAGGACGAAGATTCCGGCACCGATGCAGACGCCGACTCCGAAGATGACGAGGTCGAGGGCGCCGAGGTTCTTCTTCAGCTGATGTTCGGGGTCTTGGGTGTCACGGATGCTCTGCTCGATGGATTTGGTGCGTTTCCATTCGCCGGCCATGACTCCTCCTTTGCAGTGTGGCTGCGTGGCCCTATCACCACGGGTGGTCTCCAAGGTGATGCAGACCACTACGGTCGAGTTTACCGACCAATGGTACTTCACATAGTGAGACGCAGGCGACATTTCGGCAACGATTCGCCGCGTCCGGCAGGCACCACCGCAGCCTCACCGCCGGGCACGGCCGCGGGCTCCCGCCCGGCGCCGCGAGCAGGGTTCCGCGATGCCCGGACAGCCGCCGTATCGGCCGTGGTGCGAAGTCAATTCCCGGACCGTGCTGGTCGCCGGGGCACGGCCTCGTTAGGGTGGGGGTTGCACGGACTTTCCGTCGGGCGGGACCGGCCTCGGTCGACGCCCCTCGAACACTAGGAGCCGCAATGCCACAGACCGTCAAGGGCGTCATCTCTCGCAGCAAGGGAGCCCCGGTCGAACTCACCGACATCGTCATCCCGGATCCGGGACCGGGCGAGGTCATCGTCGATGTGAAGTCGTGCGGCGTCTGCCACACCGATTTCCACTACCGCGAAGGCGGGATCAGCGACGACTACCCGTTCCTGCTCGGCCACGAATCCGCCGGAGTCGTCTCCGAGATCGGCGAGGGTGTCACCAACGTCGAGGTCGGAGACTTCGTCATCCTCAACTGGCGCGCCATCTGCGGAGAGTGTCGCGCATGCAAGCGCGGAGAGCCGTGGTACTGCTTCGCCACGCACAATGCCTCGCAGAAGATGACGCTGCCCGACGGCACCGAGCTCGAGGCCGCACTCGGCATCGGCTCCTTCGCGGAGAAGACCCTGGTCGCCGCCGGCCAGTGCACGAAGGTCCCCGAATCCGATCCCGCCGTCGTCGGTCTGCTCGGCTGCGGCATGATGGCCGGCATCGGTGCCGCCATCAACACCGGTGAAGTCACCCGCGGCAAGTCCGTGGCGGTCATCGGTGCCGGTGGTGTCGGCTGTGCAGCGATCGCCGGTTCGGCTCTCGCCGGGGCCGGAACGATCATTGCGCTCGACATCGACGAGAAGAAGCTCGAATGGGCGAAGGACCTCGGCGCTACGGACACTGTGAGCACCAAGGGCATGAGCGAGGACGAGGTCGTCGCCGCGATCCAGGAACGCACGGGCGGCTTCGGCGCCGACGTCGTCATCGACGCCGTCGGACTTCCCGCGACCTGGCGGCAGGCCTTCTACGGTCGCGACCTCGCCGGCACCGTGGTCCTCGTCGGCGTGCCCACACCGGAGATGGAGCTGACCGTGCCGCTGCTCGACGTGTTCGGCCGCGGCGGCAGGCTCAAGTCCTCGTGGTACGGCGACTGCCTGCCCGACAGGGATTTCCCGATGCTCGTCGACCTCTACCAGCAGGGACGATTCCCACTGGAGAAGTTCGTCACCGAACGGATCGGACTCGGCGACGTCGAGGCCGCATTCGAGAAGATGGGCAAGGGTGAAGTTCTGCGATCGGTGGTGGAGTTCTGATGACAGCCATCGAGCATCTCGTCACCTCCGGCACGTTCTCCCTCGACGGTGAGACCCACGATGTCGACAACAATGTGTGGATCATCGGCGACGATTCCGAGGTCATCGTCATCGACCCCGCTCACAACATCGATGCCATCGCCGAGGCGGTCGGATCGAGAGAGGTCAAGGCCGTTCTGCTCACACACGGTCACGATGACCATGTGGGAGTCGTCCGTGACTTCGCGCAGCGGGTGGGCAATCCCACCGTGTACCTCAATCCCGACGACTATGTCCTGTGGGACATGACCTATGACAGCTACCGCCCGGACGGGCGGATCGCCGACGGCGATACCTGGTCCGTCGGCGGTGTCCGGCTCAAGGCTCTGCACACTCCGGGCCACTCCCCCGGTTCCACGTGCTTCTTCGTCGAGACGGGACTGCCGGCACCTGCCACGGCCGGTGCCGGTCGCGCGGTCGGTCCGGTGCTGTTCTCCGGTGACACGCTGTTCAACGGCGGCCCCGGAGCGACCGGTCGGTCGTATTCGAGCTTCGAAACGATCATCGAGTCGATCCGCGACGTGCTCTTCGAACTCCCCGACGCGACGGTCGTGCTCACCGGGCACGGCGATGCGACCTCGATCGGAGCCGAACGCCCCTCGCTCGAAGAATGGATCAAACGCGGTCACTGAGCCTTCGGTCAGTGATCAGTCTGGCGCAGCATGCGGCCCTCGGTTCGAATGAGCCGGGGGCCGCATCGCGTCCGGCACACCCGGCGGCCAGTGTCTCCGACGCCGACGGCTAGACTCGACGCCGTGCCTGATTCGAACTCACAGCAGCCCTCCGACGCGCCATCCGCCTCGGCTCGCGGCGCTTCCGACACCTCCGCAGACGCCACCGGCCTCAAGGTGGGGATGAAGCCCCGCCACCTGGTGATGATGAGCCTGGGCTCGGCGATCGGCGCCGGCCTCTTCGTCGGTTCCGGTGCCGGCGTGCAGGCGGCCGGCCCAGCTGTCCTCGTGTCCTATGTCGTCGCCGGCCTCATCGTCATCTTCGTCATGCGGGCCCTCGGCGAACTCGTCGCCGCGGATCCGAACCCCGGAGCGTTCTCGCACTACGCGGGCAAGGCGATGGGACCTGCCGCCGCTTTCGCCGTCGGTGCCCTGTGGTGGGTGCAGCTGTGCCTCGTCGTCGCTGCCGAGGCCACCGCTGCCGCGCAGATCGCCGCAGCCTACGTACCCGCGATCCCGCAGTGGGTCATCGCCCTGGCGATCATGCTCGTCTTCACTGCCATCAACCTCACCACCTCAGGCAGCTTCGGTGAGTTCGAGTTCTGGTTCTCACTGCTCAAGGTCGCCTTCGTCGTGCTCTTCCTCGTGCTCGGCATTGCGTACCTCCTCGGCTGGACTCCGGCCGATCCGCCCACGCAGATCTTCACCGATGGGTTCATGCCCACCGGGATCTCGGGCATCGCCGCGGGCCTGCTCGTCGTCGCATTCGCCTTCGGCGGCATCGAGATCGTCGCGGTCGCCGCCGCCGAGACCGCGAACCCCGAGCGCAGCGTGAGCCAGGCGATCAGGACCATCGTGTGGCGCATCCTCTTCCTCTACATCGGATCCGTGGCGATCATCGTCCTCGTTCTGCCATGGACCGACGACCGCCTCGCTGAATCGCCGTTCGTGGCCGTGCTGGAGACCGCGGGCCTGCCGTTCATCGCGTCCCTGCTCGCCGCAGTCATCGTCATCGCCCTGCTGTCGTCGATGAACGCGAACATCTACGGCGCCTCCCGGATGGCGTTCTCGATGTCGCAGCGATCCATGCTGCCGCGCGGGCTCGGCCGGACGACCCGCCGCGGCGTGCCTGTGCCCGCGGTGCTGGCCACTTCGGCGTTCGGCTTCGTGGCCGTCGCACTCAACTACTTCTGGGCCGCCGAGGTGCTCGGAGTCCTGCTCAACATCGTCGGTTCGACGCTCATCGTCACGTGGGTCGCGACATTGGTCTCGCAGATCGTGCTCCGTCGTCGCGCCGAGGCGGCCGGGGACTCCCTGCCGCTGCGGATGTGGGGCTACCCGTGGCTGTCGTATCTCACGCTCGCGGGCATCGCCGTGATCATCGGTCTCGGTCTCACCGTCGCATCCGTGCGCTTCCAGATCATCGGGACGCTCATCTTCGTTCTCGCGCTCTACCTCGTCGGCCTCATCGTCACGAAGCGCCACCCCGACGCGAA
The DNA here is from genome assembly GCF_011617245.1 of Brevibacterium atlanticum. Taxonomy (NCBI): domain Bacteria; kingdom Bacillati; phylum Actinomycetota; class Actinomycetes; order Micrococcales; family Brevibacteriaceae; genus Brevibacterium; species Brevibacterium atlanticum. Next base: position 3,448,342 of record NZ_CP050152.1, read on the forward strand.
GGTCTGAGCCCGACCGAATCGAACGGAATCAGGTGAATCGAACTGAGGCAGGCTGAGTCCTACTGAGTCAGACCGAATCGGGCTGAGCCGCGCTGAGCTCGTCACTTCAGCCGATCGCACCTGCGGCTGAGGCGTCGAGGGCAGCGATCTGCTCGCGCAGAGCTGTCGGTGCCGTGGCAGCCGCCGCCCAACCGGTGAGCATGTCCCGGGTCTGCCCGACGTGACGGCCGAAGTGACGACCCGCATAGCTGGTGACGTCGATGGGCAGCAGGGTCTCCATCGTCCCGAGCACCGCCCGAGCAAGCGGCACCGATACAGCCCGAGCGACACCTGCGGACGTGGGAACGGGCAGGCCGCTGCGTGCCCGCACCGCCTCGGCGGCTGCTCTCGCCGGTCGATCGAGGTGCGACGTCAGCTGGGCCCAATTCCCGTCGCCGATAGTGAGTTCCGCGACGTAGGGGATGAACACCGTCGGCGGCAGCGCGATCACGGCGTGCGGCACGGGCATGACGAGCCGGCCGAGCCCATGAGCCAAGTGCGTGACCGTCTCGCGCCGCCCGTTGATGAGGAACCTCGGCGCTCCAGGCGGTGCCCAATAACGCACCTCTCGCCCGGTCTCGACCTCACCGTCGGCGACGCGTTCGGATACGAACGCGGGACCGAAGACGACCACCTCGGCGTCGGGGAACTGCGTCCTCGCACGATCCAGGTCCCCGTCGACCTGGCTGGTGATCGCAATGACGGGCGCACGGGTCGTCCGAATCGCCGAGGCGACCGTCGGGTCGAGGTCGCCCGGACGGGTGGAGAGGACGATGAGGTCCCACCGCCCGGCCTCCCGCGCCCCCACCCAGTCGGTGACCGTCACCCGCCTCGTCGACGCCACTTCCGTCACCGACCATCCGCGTGCAGCTTGGCCGGAGACTTCGGTGTCAGCGGGTGCACCGGACCACGAACCGGAGGCGTCGTCGATGTCGTCGCCGAGGTCACCGTCGCGGGGTCCGCGCCCAGCCGGCCCAACCGGGCACTGGGTACCGCTCGAATCGAGTACGCTCACCCGTCGCGGATAGACCGCTCGCGGCCTCGGTGCAGGAGTACGGGACACGACGGCGACGTGGTGGTCGTCGGTGAAGAGTGCGGCTCCGGCGATGCCGATGGCGCCGGCTCCTTGGAAGAGGACTCTCATCGTCCACCTGCCTCTCTGATCGGGGCGCTCAGCCGGGATGGCTCAGCACGAGCCCCTCGGCGCCCGTCTCTCGGTTCGGGTACACGAGGGCGTCGGCGATTTCAGCGAACCCCTCGTCGGATTCGGCGACCCCGGCGGGCGCAGCATCGTCGGCCACGCCGACCACATGATGGTCGTAAGCGCGCAGCAGAGTCTCGGTGCGGAACCCCTGCGGGGCCTGAACCCGTCGCAGGTGTGCCCGATCGAGGTCTCCCCGCACCAGTGCGTGGGGCCCGAAGGTGCCCATAGACATTGCCGGAACCGAATTGTTTGGTCGATCCACCGCGGTCTGAGGCGTCAGAATCACGGTGGATCGACCAAACGCTCACGTCCGAAGTGAGAGCCGCACGCGCTTCGGCGCCCCCGCTTGGGTCTGATTCCGTCGCGGGGTGAACACCTGCCCGCCGGACAGGATCGGCCATGGGCGGAACGGGAACAACCGCCTCGGCGCCGGAGAGCAGCGCTGCATGCACGCGACGGAACACATCGGGCGGGGTCAGACACCCCGCCGCGTCATGGACGAGCACGAGGTCGGCAGCGCCGATATGTTTCAAGGCGAGTTGCGCCGACACGGTACGGCCTTTTCCGCCTGCTACGGCTGTGATTGGAATATCGGAATTCATCCGCGCAATTACCGAGACGATTCCCTCTCGTGCGCGCAAAAGAAAATCCTCGGGAGTCGCCACCACGACTGTGGTGGCGACTCCCGAGGAGATGATCGTCGCGAGAGTGCGGGCCAACACGCTCCGCATGTGCAGCCGAACGACAGCCTTCGGCTCCCCGCCGCGAAGACGAGCTCCCGACCCTGCGGCCGGGATGGTGACACAAGTGATCAGGATGCGAGCACTTCGTCCAGCAGGGCCTCTGCCTCGGACTCTTCCTTCTTCTCGGCCAGCGCGAGCTCGGAGACGAGGATCTGACGGGCCTTGGAGAGCATGCGCTTCTCTCCGGTCGACAGGCCGCGATCCTGCTCGCGGCGCCAGAGGTCGCGGACGACCTCGGCGACCTTGATGACGTCGCCGGACTGCAGCTTCTCAAGATTGGCCTTGTAGCGGCGGGACCAGTTGGCGGGCTCCTCGACAAATTCCGCGCGGAGGACGTTGAAGACCTTTTCCACGCCTTCCTCACCGACGACATCTCGCACACCGACGAGATCGCAGTTCTCGGCCGGCACCTCGATCACGAGATCGCCGTGGGCGACCTGGAGCTTGAGATACAGTTTCTCCTCACCCTTGATGGATCGCTTCTTGATTTCTTGGATTGTCGCTGCACCGTGATGTGGATAGACAACAGTGTCGCCGACCTGGAAACTCATATTCTCTTCAAACCCCTTTCGCGGAATCCCAGTTTACCATGAGGCGCGCCACAGAAATCACTCAGAGTAATGAATCTTCATGCTAGGCTCCGCGCCTCATGATCGGCCGAGGGAGCCGCTCAACCGCCTCGCCAGCGGGGATGTCGGCATCGGGCACCCTGCCGTCGGCGCGGGATCCGTCGATGATCTCCCCCGCCCGTGATGAGGAATGAACTTCCCATGAACTCACGACACGCGCGACCCTGGACAAGCTTCCGAGCGACACCCAGAGCCACCCGAGCACCACCGACCACTCCCCGTCCATGGCCACCGTTCGCGGACTTCGTCTGCAGATCGGACCCGGTTCTACAGCAGGTCAAAAAGCGGGTAGTATACAGACTGATCTTGTATTGCCACTTCAAGGAGCATAATGAAACGGCACAACCGCGCGGCGCTCGCCGTTGCCGCACTCGCTCTCGTTATCCCCGTCAGCGGATGTGCAAGCCTGCTGTCTCCCCACCAGACCGCCGAATACCACTACAACGGCGGCGACGGCGCCTCGGGCACGGTCGGTGATGTCGAGGTCCGCGGACTGATGCTCATTATGGACGAGAAGGGCGAAGGCCCGGCGCAGCTGTTCTTCACCCTCCTCAACAAGGGCGACTCCACCGCCGATGTGACCATCGAGGCCTCGGGCACCACAGTGGACGAATCCGTCAAGGCGGGCGAGGCCTTCGTCCAGGATCCGAAGAGTCCCGAGACCACATCCAAGGACGTCGTCACGGTCGATAAGCTCGACGCTCAGCCGGGCGACCTCGTCGACATCACCGTCACGGTCGGCGGCGAAGAGAAGACGATCCGCACCCAGGTGCTCTCGGACTCCCTGCCCTACTACGAGGAGTATGTGCCGACCGAGTCGCCCTCGAGCGTCCCCAGCGACGATGCCACGTCCTCCGATGAGGCCACCTCGACCGACGATGCCACGTCGTCCGACGAGGCCACCTCGACCGACGACGCAACGGCCAACGGCTGATCACACGGTCGCCTGCCGAAGCAGACGGTCAGCCGGAACAGGTAAACTTCCGGAACAGACGAAAGGAGCCGCTCACATCATGTGAGCGGCTCCTTTCGCATTCACTGTCGGATCAGGCGTCTGCCTCTCAGGCTTCGAACTTGTATCCGAGCCCGCGGACGGTCGTGAGCAGTCGCGGTTCCGAGGGATTCTCTTCGACCTTCGCACGCAGACGCTTGACGTGGACGTCGAGGGTCTTCGTGTCTCCCACGTAGTCCTCGCCCCAGATGCGATCGATGAGCTGACCGCGGGTCATCACCCGACCGGAGTTGCGCACGAGGATCTCGAGCAGCTCGAACTCCTTGAGCGGCATCGACAGCTCCTCGCCGCGCACGGAAACGACGTGGCGTTCGACGTCGATGCGCACTCCCCCGGCCTCGAGCACCGACTCGTCCTCGAAGCCGTCGGATTCGACGTTGCGCCGCAGCACCGCACGCACGCGGGCGAGCAGTTCGCGGGAGGAGTAGGGCTTGGTGACGTAGTCGTCGGCGCCGAGTTCGAGCCCCACGACCTTGTCGATCTCCGAGTCCTTGGCCGTGAGCATGATGATCGGCACGTTCGACTTCGCCCGCAGCTCACGGCACACCTCGGTGCCGGAGACGCCGGGCAGCATGAGATCGAGGAGGACCAGGTCAGCGCCGCTGCGGTCGAATTCCGCGAGCGCCTTGAGCCCGTCGTCGGCGACCGTCACCTCGTATCCTTCCTTCCCGAGCAGGTACGACAGCGGGTCCGAGAACGAATCCTCATCCTCGACAAGCAGAATACGAGTCACGTTGTGAGCTTCCTTTGTTCGCTTTCATCGGTCAGTTCCTCAGTCGGACCGTCACGGTCGGCCCGGGCGACGTCGCCGTCTCCATTATTATCACCGGCGGAGGGTGCGTTGTCCTCTCCACCGTCATCGCCGACGTCGTTCTCACTCGCCGAGGCGGCGCCCGCCGAGGCTGCAGCGCCGTCCGAATCGGAGCCCTCCTCAGATTCCCCGGTCGCGACCGCTGCCGGCGCCGGGTCTGCGGAATGCTCGATGAGCACCCCGTCGGGGGCCGAATCGCTGGCTGAGTGTTCGGGTGCGGTGCCCGCCAGAGGCAGCACGATCGTGAAAGTCGACCCTTTGCCGAGCCGGCTCCACACCCGGACCTCACCGCCGTGGGTGGCGATGATGTGCTTGACGATGCTCAGGCCCAGACCGGTGCCGCCGGTGATCCTGGACCGTGCCGGGTCGACGCGGTAGAAGCGTTCGAAGACCCGCTCGGTGTCCTGGGCGGACATGCCGATGCCCTGGTCGGTGACGGCGATCTCGACGCGTTCGTCGACGAGGTCGACCCCGACGCCGACGCGGGTGCCGTCGGGTGAGTAGTTGATGGCGTTGTCGATGAGGTTGCGCACCGCATTGACGAGGAGCTCGTAGTTGCCCTCGATGAGCAGATCCGACGGCGGGGAGATCTCGATGTGGATGTTCTTGCCCTCCGCACGCGTGCGTGCACGATCGGCGGCATCGTCGACCACCTCGGCGGCGGAGATCTTCTCCGTGGTCGCGGGAGCGGCGTGATCCTGGACGCGGGAGAGGTCGATGATCTCCTGGACGAGCTGGGTCAGCCGCTTCGACTCGCGCTGCATGCGCCCGCCGAAGCGTTCGACCGCGGCGGGATCGTCGGCGAAGTCGGTGACCGCCTCGGCGAGGAGGGCCATCGCTCCGATCGGGGTCTTGAGCTCATGGGAGACGTTGGCGACGAAGTCGCGGCGGACGGCGTCGACGCGCTTGGATTCGGTCTGATCGTCGCAGAGGACGAGAACGAAGGAGGTGCCCAGCGGTGCCACGCGGGCGTGGAGGAAGCGAAGCACGGAATCGGAGTTCTCACGCTTCTGTTCGAGGTCGATCTCCTCGATGAGGCCTCGGGCACGCACCCGGCCGACGACGCGCAGCATCTCGGGTGAGGCGAGAGAATGGCCTCTGACCAGGCCGAACGTATACGCTGCCGGAGAGGCTTTGACGACATCGTCGCCGGCGTCGATGACGATCGCGGCCGACGGGAGGACGGCGAGCACCTCGGCGATGCCTTCGGGAAGGTCGTCCTCGGAATGCAGATCGGCAGCATCGCGGGAGCGTTCGCTGAATCGGAACGCCAGAATGCCCGCTATGCCAAGGCCCAGGCCGACGACGCCGGTCAGGACCGCCACTACCAAGAGATCCACAACCTCAAGCTTAGGTGCTGTCCACCGTCTCGGCGCACCGAATTCACCTTGCCGCGGCCCATTTGCCGAGGAATTCACCTTTCCGACAGGTGACGTTCATTCGTTCGTGGGAAGCTGACGTCTGTGTGCCTGCGCTCCCCCACCCTCGGCCGCTGACCGGTTCACCGGTCCGTGACCGGATTGCCCGTCCGTGATCGGACCGCCTGTCCATGATCGGCTGAGGACCGGATGCGCGCGCAAGCAGTCATCCCGATGAAACCCCCTCGCACGATCGAGAGTAAGGAAGAGCCGTCAATGCGCGAAGTCTTCAAGAACGAATTGGACGATCTGGCCACCCAGCTGGTCGGCATGTCCACCAAGGCGCTCGAAGCGATTCGGCTCGCTAATCAGGCGCTGCGGTCCAACGACCTCGAACTGGCCGAACAGGTCATCGAGGCCGACGCCGTGATCGACAACATGCAGTTCACCCTCGACCAGCAGGCCGCGGAGATGCTCGCCCTCCAGGCTCCCGTCGCCGCCGACCTGCGCGCCGTCATCGGTTCGCTGCGGATGTCCGCGTCGCTCGAACGGATGGGCGACCTCGCCCGGCACATCGCCCAGCAGGTGCGCATCCGCTACCCCGAGTCGGCGATTCCCGAGAGCTTCGAGTCGACTTTCGCCCGCATGGGTGAGTCCGGAGAGAAGATCGCCGAGGCGACGCAGCGGCTGCTCTCGAATCCCGGCCTGACCGATGTGCCCACCATCAACGCGATCGACGAGGAGCTCGATGAGCTCCACCTCAGCGTCTTCGCGAAGCTCGCCGAGGCACCCGCCGCCTCACTGGCCCCGCGCCACATCGCCGACGTCACTCTGCTCTCGCGCTACTATGAGCGCTTCGGCGATCACGCGGTCTCGGTCTCGCAGAAGGTCGAATACCTGCTCACCGGCAATTGGGAGCCGTACCTGTCGAAGAAGTGAGGCGGGCCCGCAGAAGCGAGGCGCGCTTCCAGAACTGAGGCCCGCACGACGCACAGACGACGATCGCCGAGGTGGTTCCTCCACCTCGGCGATCGTCGCTGTCGCCCCAGCTTCAGCTAGCCTCAGCGTCCCTGGTTCGCGACCTGGCCGATTGCGTCGGCGGCGGCGTCGGGATCGAGGTAGGTGCCTCCGGGCTTGACCGGGGTGAAGTCCTCGGTCAGCTCGTAGTGCAGCGGGATGCCGGTGGGGATGTTCAGCCCAGTGATGTCGGCGTCGGAGATGCCGTCGAGGTGTTTGACCAGAGCACGCAGCGAGTTGCCGTGGGCAGCGACGAGCACGGTCTTGCCGACGGTGAGTTCGGGGACGAGGACGTCGTACCAGTAGGGCAAGAGACGGTCGATGACGTCGGCGAGGCATTCGGTGCGGGGAAGCGAATCGCCGAGGTTGGCGTACCGGGCCTCACCGGCCTGCGAGAACTCGGAGCTGTCGGCCAGCGCCGGCGGCGGGGTGTCGAAGGACCGGCGCCAGGTCATGAACTGCTCTTCGCCGAACTCCTCGCGGATCTCCTTCTTGTTCTTCCCCTGGAGGGCTCCGTAGTGGCGTTCGTTGAGTCGCCAGCTGCGGTGGACGTCGAGCCAGGAGAGGTCGGCGGCTTCGAGGGCGAGGTTCGCGGTGAGGATCGCCCGCTTGAGGCGTGAGGTGTGCACGACGTCGGGGACGAGGTCCTTCTCGCGCAGGAGCTCTCCGGCACGCTGGCCCTCGGCACGGCCCTTGTCGGTGAGGGGCACGTCGACCCACCCGGTGAACAGATTCTTCTGGTTCCATTCGCTCTCGCCGTGGCGCAGCAGGATGAGGTTATACGTCATGGCACCATTTTTGCACGACTGCGATGATGACCATCATTCGGTCCAGCGTCTCGCATATCAAAACAGGGAAGGTATCCTGTCGCCATGACCGACGCACCGACACCGCAGTCCCCTGGAAATATGCCCCCGGGAAACCGGCCGGCTGGAGGCACATCTGCAGGGGGCACATCCCCTGGGAGCGCCGACGCTCCTGCCGCCGACCGCAGCTCGATCATCGCCGTCACGGCCCTGCCCGTGCTCGTCGTCATCGCCGGCGTACTCGGGTTCCTCCTCCCCGACGCCTTCACTCCCCTGGCGCCGTCGATCACCTGGGCTCTGGGTGTGGTCATGTTCTTCATGGGGTTGACGCTGACGCTGCCGGACTTCGCACGCATCGCCAAACGCCCGTGGGTCGCTGTCCTCGGCGTCATCACTCAGTTCGTGGCGATGCCGCTGCTCGGCCTTCTCGTCGTCTCGGTGTTCAGTCTTCCTGCCGAGATCGCCGTCGGCGTCATCCTCGTCGGCTGTGCTCCCGGCGGTACGGCATCGAACGTGGTCACGTATCTGGCCAAGGGCGATACCGCGCTGTCGGTATCGATCACGACGATGTCGACGCTGCTCGCCCCGGTGCTCACTCCCCTGCTGACCCTGTGGCTGGCCGGCTCGTACATGGACGTGCCGTTCTGGTCGATGTTCGTCTCGATCTGCCAGACGGTGCTCGTGCCCGTCATCGTCGGTGTCATCGTCCGCGTCTTCGCGTCCGGATTCGTCGATGCGATCGCCCCGGTGCTGCCGTGGCTGGCATCGATCGCCATCGCCTACATCGTGTCCGTAGTCGTGGCCGGTTCGGCCGGGTCGATCGCGACTGCGGGTGTGCTCGTGCTGCTGGCCGTCGTCACGCACAATGTGCTCGGCCTGGCAGTCGGCTACGGCGTGGCCGCGGCCTGTCGCCTCGACACCCCGACGCGTCGGGCTATGTCCTTCGAGGTCGGACTCCAGAACTCCGGACTGGCATCGACCCTGGCGACCACGTACTTCTCGCCACTGGCGGCTCTGCCGGGCGCGGTGTTCAGCGTGTGGCACAACGTCTCCGGTGCGCTGCTCGCCTCGATCTTCGCCCGCCGACCCTACGTCAAGGCACCGGTCGATGCGCCCGAGCGCGTCTCCGTGGGCGCCTCCGCGTCCGCTACCGAAGACACCGGATCTACCGGCGGAAGCACCGGATCCATCGATGGGAGCACCGAACGATGAGCACACCGATGAGCGCCGAGGCGGCTCCGAGCCGGGGATTCGAGTCCTTCACCGGCGAATCACTCGAGGTGACGGGCCGACGGTTCACGATCCGGCGCGCGGTGGAGTCCGATCTGTCGGCCCTCGTGGCACTGCTGCGCGACGACGTGCTCGGCGCCGCCCGCGAGGGCACTGCCGATACTGCCGCGGGCCGCACGAACACAGGCGACACCGACGCGTCCGACTCTGACGATCTGGCCGCCTATGCTCGTGCCTTCGGACTCATCAACGCCGACCCCAACCAGCTGCTCGTCGCTGTCGAAGAGGATACGGAAGTCGTCGGCACGCTCCAGCTCAGTCTCATGCCGAGCCTGTCGCGTCGCGGCACTCTGCGTCTGCAGATCGAAGCGGTGCGCATCGGTGCCGCCGCACAGGGAATCGGCCTCGGCACCTCGGTCTTCGAATGGGCGCATGACTGCGGTCGCCGCTTCGGTGCCCGGCTCGTCCAGCTCACGACCGACAAGTCACGTGGCGATGCGCAGCGCTTCTACGCACGACTCGGTTACGTCGCCAGCCACGAGGGTCTCAAACTCCCACTCACCTAGCGAGCATCACCTGCGGATTCGGCTTCCTGCGGCCGGTCGGCGATGCTCGTGGTGTCCGGCTCCGCCTCGGCGAACTCGGTCTCACCCTGACCGAAGGTGCCGAGGAACTCGTTGTCGTCGCCGCTGAGTTCCTTCTCGAATGCGGCGAGGTTGCGCGTCGACTCTCCGCGACTGACCCTCCACGCCCATTCCCTCTTCATCCCGGTGCGGAATCCGATGAGGAGGAGTTCGTTGAACGAGGAATCGGCAGTGGCGAGCATGGCTCCGAGCAGCCTGTCGAGCTCATCGAGCAGGTGCTCCCTGGGCACGCTGGCGCGCAGATAGACATCGCCGAGGCTGTCGATCGCGAACGCGACCGGTCCTGGCCTGAGGTTCTTCTGCAGCAGCCACCGGTTGAACTCGGCGGCGTTCTCGTCGGGGTGGCGGATGACGAAGGCCTGCAGGTGGGCTGTGCGGGCGAAGACGCTGATGGCGACGTTCGTTTTGAGCTTCTTTTCGCCGGGCAGGGTGACGACGATCTCGGAGTCCTCGACGGAGTCGACGGGCACGTCGTTGCTCTCGGCCCACGTGCGCACGCCGGTGAGGATCGCCTCGGTGTCGGTGCTCATGGTCTCACGCCTTTCGTTCGACTCTCGTGCTCACCATCGACTTTAGTCCTTCAGCACGCGCCGAACTCCTTCAGTACGCTCCCAGCGCTGCGGATCTCGGCCGCGACCCTGCATCCGCCGTCGCCTTGTGGGCGGTCACAGCGTCGGGGTCCGGGAGGACGTCGAGGACGGCGGCGACAGTGCACCCCCAGTCGAAGCGCTCGGCTCGGTCGACAGCGTGGGCACCGAGTTCGCGGCGCAGCTCCTCATCGCGCAGCAGGGTCTCGATCGCCGTCGCCCAGTGGCGCGGGTTGTGGTCGGCGATGAGCAGTCCCGAATGTCCGTGCTCGACGATCTCGGGCAGTCCACCCACCGCCGAGGCGATTGCGGGCAGTCCGGAGGAGGCGGCTTCGGCGGCGACGAGGCCGAAGGATTCGCTGCGGGAGGGCACGATGAGCACATCGGCGGCGCGGTAGTAGTCGACGAGGACGTGTGCGGGCACGGGCAGCCGCACCTCGACGCTGGGTTCTGCCGCGATGGCGGAAGTGAGTGAACGCAGGTACGTCGAGGAGACCGTCGCGGGCCGGCCACCGGCGCCCGCCGGTGTCCGGGGATCGACTCCGGAGGCCGCACCGAGGAGGATCCCCCGGGTGCGGGAGGCCAGGTGCGGATCGCGCTCACGCAGCTCGGCCAGGGCATCGACGGCGACGTCGGTGCCTTTGATGAACTGCATCCGCCCGACGTAGAGGACGATCGCTTCGTCGTCGCCGAAGCCGAGTCGCTGCCGGGCGGCGGACTTCTCACCGGGCCGGTAGAGAGTGTGGTCGACGCCGGGGCGGGCGATGACGACCGAGTCCGGTTCGGCACCGACTTCGCTGATGAGGTCGCGCCGCTCGACCGGGGTGCCGGCGACGAGGAGGTCGGCTTCCGCTGCGATCCGCTCTTCGGCCTGCAGGCGCTGGGGCCGCTCGTGGTTGGTCTCCGAGTCGCGGTTCTTCACCGCACCGATCGTGTGCATACTCACGGCGATGGGCACACGGACGCGATCCGGTTCGAACGCTCGGTCGGCATGGGCGGGTTCGCTCGGAGCCAACGAGGACTCCGCGGTGATCTCACGGGCGCGCAGGGCCGCCTCGGCGGAGATCCAATAGTGGGCCCAGATGAACTCGGCGGCACGGAAGTCCGGGTGGTCGTTGAGCAGCTGTGCGAGCTCGTCGATGGCGTCGGCGAGTTCGTCCTTCGTCATCGCATCGGTCGGCAGGTGGTGGAGGGTGATGGATTCGGCGATCTCCATACGGGTGCTGTCGTGCCCCCCTGTGCCGTTGTCGTCCCCGGTTCCCACATCGGCCCCGGTGCCCGTACTGACCCGGTCGCCGTCATTGCCCCCGGACCCGTCCAGCCCGCCGGGATCTGCGGTGAAGACGTCGACCCTGTGCCCCGCCTCGGCGAGAGCGCGCACCGACTGATCGACGTAGACGTTCATTCCTCCGGCATCGCCCTGGCCGGGCTGAGCGGCGGGTGACGTGTGGAGGGAGAGGACGGAGATGCGCACGGGGACAGTCTAGCCAACGACTAACCGAGGAAATCGCCGAGGATGCGGCGCACTTCGTGGCGTCCGCGCCACAGGATCGACCCCGGAGGGAGCACCTCGAGGCGAGCGTTCGGGATGGCTGCGTCGATCGCCTCGGCGATGGGGACCGGGTGAGCCGCGTCGGCCTCGTGGGTGAGGATGAGGACCTCGCCAGGGAAGGTCCGCAGATTCTCAGCGGCATCGGCAGTGTCGTCGACAGCGGTCTCGAGCGCGAGCCCGAGCCCGTCGGACATGTCCGTGTGGACGAGATTCTCCGCCTTCGCCTTCGTCCACGCCCGCGCGGGGAGCATCTCGGCCACCTCGGCGGGTTCCCGGGTGAGCATGAGATCGACGATGCCGTCGACATCTTCACCGGCGACAAGACCGCGCAGTCGCTCGAGGTAGGAGCGGTTGGCAGCGGTCACCTCGGCGGGGAATCCGGTGAAGGAGGCGGGCAGGACGAGGGCGACCTTCTCAAGGTCCGCGATCACGGGGTGCGCCGTGCTGAGCAGGTAGAGCAGACCGCCGGCGGACATCGATACCCCGAGGGCCTGCGTCGCCGAGGTGGCGCGCAGGGCGTCGGCGAGCGACTCGGCGATCTGAGGGTAGGTCCATCCGGGGCCGGGTGAGGGTCGGCCGCCGTGGCCGGGCAGGTGAAGGAAATGGCGGGTGCCGGAGATGCCGGTGCCGAAGGGGCGGGTGTCGCGGATGGCACCGGCGAAACCGTGGCTGAAGAGGGTGTGCGGAAGGCCTGCGCCGAAAGTGGCGATGTAACCGGTGTCGGGACCCGGCAGGCTGAGGTCGTCGCTCATGCGGTGTGTGCGGTCATCGCGTCTCGTGCGGTCACGGTGCGTACAGCCTCAGCGGTTGCGGTAGCGCGGGTCGACGGCCCTGACCTTCGGGCGGACGTCGGTGAGGTAGACGATGCCGGCGACGAGGGCGATGATGTTGAGGAAGATCATGCGCATACCCATCGGCGGGAGTGCGATGAGCGCGAGCGCGAGTCCGACGCCGAGGAGGATGACCCAGAACTTCTTGCTCTGCTTGTCCACGGCGCGGTAGTTCTCGTCTTTGAAGCGCAGGCAGTCGATGAACGCCCACAGCTGGACGATGAAGGCGGCCACCGTCAGCGCGAGAAAGACGAGACTCTGAAAGCCCGCAATGTATTCCATTCCCCCAGCCTAGCAATTCCCGCCCGCTCGGGTCAGGCCGGGCTGGCGATCCTGGGCGATTGCCCACCCCCGACTCACCGCACTCTCAGAGGATGCCCGTCGTGCGGATGAGTGCGCACATCCCCATGCCGATGACGACGGCGAGGAGCATGGGGACCCGCACGATTGCGGCGAGCACCCCGGCCCCGACGCCGATGAGGCGGGCCGGGTCGGCGAGGTCCTGGCCGTCGAAGATCGCCGTCGTGGCGAACACGGCGCCGATGAGCACGACCGTCGCGCGGTCCATCCACATCGTCACGCGCTCGGTCGAGGTGCCCGAATCGTCCACCCCCGCTGAGGTGGTGCCCGCGCCGCCGCTGGTCACCGGCTGACCGCGGCGACCCTTCGTGGCGATGGCGCCGCCGAGCTTCACCCCGGCGAAGCGCATGAGGTAGGTTCCGAGGCTCAGCGCTGCGAGCGCGATGAGGAAGCTGCCGGCGCTCATCATCGTCCCTCCCCTGCATCGACGGATCGTTCCGGGTGCTGTGGTCGATCCGGGTTCGGTGGATGTTCCGGGCTCTGCCGATATGCAGCGTCGTCGCCACCCGAGGCGACTGCGCCCCCGCCGGCCAGTCCCACGCCTCCGTCACCGGGGGTATTCTCGTCTCCGCTATCCGGGTGGCCTGCACCGCCTCGGTGATGGTCTGCGGTTCGGCGCCGGCGGATCAGAGAGCGCACCGCCCAACCTGTCGCGACGAAGACGAACACGGACAGCGAGGTCACCGCGCCCAACCCCAACGGCAGCACGGGGGTGAGGAGCACGGCGATGAGGACGCCGACGAGAGTCAGTGACAGGGTGGCGCGGTTCTTCAGGTCGCCTCGAATGAGGCAGAAGAGGATGATCGGGAAGGCAGCGTCGAGGCCGAGGAAGTCGGCGTCGATGACGTTGCCCAGCCATTGGCCGAGCATGGAACCGCCGGGCCACATGATGGCGATGGCCGCACCCATGAGGAGGAAAGCGTGCCAGCGTGCGCGGTCGTTGTGCCCGGTCCGCGAGATCGCGGTGGATTCGTCGTTGACCCAGTGGGCGGCGATGAGTGCCCGCCAGTCCTGGGGGAAGAAGGGGCCGACGGCGACGCCGAAGGCGAAGTTCCGGGAATTGACCAGCAGCCCGGCGAGCACCGCGAGGATCGGAGCACCACCGGCGGCGATGACGCCGACGAAGGTGAACTCGGCGGCACCACCGAGGGCGAACATCGCCAGCAGCAGCGTCTGCCACCACACGAAGCCCGAGACCGCCGAGATCGCACCATAGGACAGCGCGACCGCGATGATCGTCACGGTGACGATGGCGATGGCACGGTAAGTCGAGCCTGGCAGTACGCGCTCGATCGGGGGCTGGCGCTCCTGCGACCGCCCGCCCTCCTGCGCCCGCCGGCGACCGGGAAGCACCCTTCCGATCGTGCGAAATAATGAACTCATGTTCTATACACTGCACCCCACACATTCGTTCGTCAACCCGAACAGCACTGCCGGTATGCTGAACACATGAGTTCTCAATCTCAGCCCGAACCGGAATCCGAATCCGAACCGGGCTCGTCCGAGACAACCGGCTCGGCTCTGTCACCCAGCGAGCAGATCGCCGCCGCGCTCAAGCGCGAGCGGCTGCGGGCGGGTCTGTCCCTGTCGGAGGTCGCCCGGCGAGCGGGGATCGGCAAGTCGACGATGTCCGGCCTCGAAACGGGCAGCGGCAACCCCAGCCTGGAGACGATGTGGGCGCTTGCCGCCGCGCTCGACATCCCGCTGGCGCGTCTGCTCGACCCTCCCCCGCACGAGGTGGCCCTCCAGCATGTCGGCGACATGCCCAGCCTGCCCTCGACGACGGCGAACTATGTGGCCACACTGCTCTCACCGTCACCGACGAACGCCCGCCGTGACATCTACTTCATCCAGGCCGAGCCGAGTGAGCCGCGGATGTCGCAGCCGCATCCGCAGGGAACGGTCGAACACGTCATCCTCGGCAGCGGGGCGGCACGCATCGATGTCGTCGGACAATCCTTCGAACTCGGTGTCGGCGACTATCTCACGTACCCCGGCGACCAGCCGCATCGCTTCACGGCACTGGCTCCGGGCACGAACGCCGTCTTCGTCGTCGAAAGCAGCTGAGTCTCTACTCTGCGACCTGCCCGTCATCGTTGTCGGCGCTGCCGTCCAGGGGTGGCATCCGTGATTGGGCTTCTTCCCTCGTCAGGCCCGCGGCCTGCAGGAGGTCGACGGCCACGGTGCGGAGCAGGAGGACGAGGGATTCGTCGTGGATGTCCCAATCGGACTTCGCCCGCGGATCCAGCGTGCTCGCGGCTTCGGACAGGGCCGCCTCGGCGAGGGATCGGTCCGTTCCTCTGCGCAGGGCGATCTCGAGCTTCTTCGCTCCGTCGGCCAACGATCCGACGTAATCGGCGATGACGGGCTTGTCGACGTCGAGCTCGGTGATGCCCACGACTCGGCGGGCGATCACACGGATGGTACGCATCGCCCGGTCGGAGAATTTGTGGGCGCGGGAGAGTCGGGTCACCTCGGCGGCATGGCGACGGGCCCGGGCATTGATCTTCGCGGCTTCGCGGGAGATCCGCAGCGACGAGCCCCACGAGTCGATGATGTCCTGGGTCTCGCGGGCGCGTTCGAGAGCTCGGTTGGCCAGTGCGGAATCGGAGTTCTGCAGCGCCCGCCGCATCATCTTGAGGACGACGTCGATCTCCTCGAGCATGTCCGCGGCCAGTCGCCGGGGTGCCTTGCGGGCGTCGCGCGGGATGAGGAAAGCCAAGAGGATCGCGCACACGGAGCCGGTCAGGGCGTCGAGGGTGCGTGGGAAAGGGGAGCTCGTGGCGGTCGCCGGAACCACGACGACGTAGACGGATTGGACGGCGATCTGGGTGATGAAGATGCCGCCGGAATTGAGGATCGTGCCGATGACCAGGCCGATGATGAGGGTGAGGGCGAGCTGCCAGATGCCGGTGCCGTAGACGTTGACGAGGAGCTCCCCGACCAGCACTCCGAAGGTCGCGCCGATGCCGATCTCGAGTGCTCGACGGAGGCGACGGTCGGCGACGGGACCGATGCCCACGGCTGAGGCGACGGCGGCGAGGAACGGGTAGGGGTGGCCGAGGACGTAGACGCAGAAGGTATAAGCGGCGGTGGCGGCGATGGGGATCTGGATCAGCTGGCCCGAGTTCGCCCACAGGCGCTTGAGCCCGAGGCGGAGGCGGTGACCGGCGACATTGACCGCCCGCCGCGGCAGTTCGCCGACCCGATTCTCCGCCATCAGTCCCCTCTGCCACTCACTGTTGCTGTACTCAGAGTACCGGAAATGTGGCATGCTAAAGTCGGTGCGCCGAGGAGGCTATTGAATGACAACGAATCTCACCCGGAACGAAGCGCAGAGTCGCACACAGCTGCTCAAGGTGAAGACCTACACCGTCCATATCGATGTCAGCAACGCCGAGACCGAGGACGATACCTACTTCTCCCGCACTGTCGTCGACTTCAAAGCTCGTTCGGCAGGTTCGACATTCATCGACCTCATCGCAGATTCCGTCAGCCTGGTTGAGATCAACGGTGAGAGCCTCAACCCCGCCGAGGCATTCGACGGCACCCGTGTCAGTTTCCCTGTCCGCGACGGGAAGAACACCCTGACGATCGAGGCTCGCGCCCGCTATTCGACATCGGGTGAGGGTCTGCACCGGTTCGCCGATCCGGCCGACGGCAAGGTCTACCTCTATACGCAGTACGAGCCCACCGATGCCAGGCGCGTGTTCGCGAACTTCGATCAGCCCGACCTCAAGGCGAGGTTCGTCTTCTCCGTGACGGCGCCTGCACATTTCCAGGTGTTGTCGAACCGGGAGGAGACGAGCCAGGAGCCGGCGGCAGGATCGGGTGCCGTCACCCACCATTTCGCTCCGACGCTCAAGCAGTCGAGCTACATCACCTGCATCACGGCCGGGCCCTACGAGGGTGCGACGGAGACGTGGACGGATCCGAACACCGGCGAGGTCATCAGGTTGGGCGCGTGGACGCGGGCCAGCCTCGTCGATCATCTCGACGCAGATGACATCTTCGGTGTCACCAAGGCCGGGCTCGATTTCTTCACTGCCGAGTTCGACTACCCCTACCCGTGGGGCAAGTACGATCAGATCTTCGTTCCGGAGTACAACCTCGGCGCGATGGAGAATCCGGGGCTGGTGACGTTCACGGATTCGCTCATCTTCCGTGACAAGGTCACGGATGCGCAGTACGAGTCGCGCGCGAACGTCATCCTGCACGAGATGGCGCACATGTGGTTCGGCGATCTCGTGACGATGAAGTGGTGGGATGACCTGTGGCTCAAGGAGTCCTTCGCTGACTATATGGGCGGGCTCGCGCTGGCCGAGGCGACCCGGTTCACCGACGGCTGGGTGACGTTCGCGCTGCGGCGCAAGGCGTGGGCGTACACGCAGGATCTGTACCCGACGACGCACCCGATCGTCGCCGACATCCCCGATGTCGAGGCCGCGAAGCTCAACTTCGACGGCATCACCTATGCCAAGGGTGCGTCCGTGCTCAAGCAGCTCGTCGCGTTCGTCGGCCGGGAGGCGTTCTTCGCCGGGTCCCGGCTGTATTTCAAGCGCTTCGAGTACGGCAATACCGAACTCGCGGACTTCCTCGAATGCCTCGCCGAGGCGGCTCCCGACCGTGACATCGCGAGCTGGGCAGGTGCATGGCTGGGGACCTCGGGCGTATCCGAGCTGACCTTGGACCTGACGACCGACGCAGACGCGTCGGTTGCGGGTACGGGTGGGTCTGCTGGTGCGAGTGGATCTGCTGGTACAGGTCCCGCTACCGGTGCGGTCCCTTCCGGGGCCCGAAGCGGTGTTCGCATCTCCTCGAGCGCAGGTGCACGGCTGCGCGCCGCCGCCGACGACAATGCCAGTGCTGGTGTCAGTGCTGGCGCCGGTGGCAGTGGCAGTGCCGATGATGTCCGCGGTCAGCCGCCTCGGCGACGGACGGGGTCCGAATCGATCACGAGCGCGACCATCAGGCAGGCCGACTCGGCCAAGGGTGCCTCTCTCCTCCGTCCGCACGCCATCGAGATCGCCACGCTCGGCAGGTCCGGTCGCGCGATCATCCCCGTGGACACGTTCCGGTTCGATTTCGCGACCGAATCCGCCGAGGTTGAGCCGCTCATCGGGCGCAGCGCCGGGGTCATCACGCTCCTCAATTACAACGATCTCGACTATGCGCGAGTGCGCCTCGATCCTGCCTCGATCGAGGCGGCGGTCACCTCGGCGTCGCGGATCACCGATCCGCTGTCGAGGGCGCTGGTGTGGTCGGCGTTGGACAATGCGGTGCGCGACGGACTCATGCCTGTGCAGAAGTACCTCACGGCGTATGCCCGCAGCCTCGGCAAGGAGAGCCATGCGGGGATTATGGCAGGGCTGAGTCAGACCGCGCTGACCTGCATCGATCAGTGGGTGGCTGATCGGAATTTCGATGCCGCGATCAGTGGTCTGCTCGGTGCTGCGCTCGACGCTCTCGCGGCGGCGAAGTCCGGGTCCGATGCCCAGTTGCATCTGGCGAATCTCGTACTTGCGCTGACGTCACGGACTGCGCGGTGCTCGGCCGGGAGTTCGGCGGTGGCGATGGGTCGCGGCTTTGCTGCTCAGATCCTCGCGGTGCCGGTCGGTGAGGAGATCGACCGAATGTATCAGGAGACCCACGGCGACGAATCGGACTCAGGCGTTGCCGGTGAGAGCTCGGCGACCGATGGGAGTCGTGGGGCCGGTGCCACGGAAGGCGGTCGTGGGGCCGGTGTCACTGTTGACGGTCGTGCGATTCGAAATCGTCGTGGGGCTGGAAATGGTCGTGCCGAACATTCGGCGGCGGCGCTGCCGTTCCGTGGTCTCATCAATGATCATGCGCTGCGGTGGAATGCGCTGACGGCGCTTGTGTGTCTCGGCTGGGCGGACCAGACGGACATCGCGCGGGAGAATCAGTCGGATCCGAGTTCGTCGGGTCGGCTCCATGCGGAGACGGCGAGCGCCGCCCTGCCGCTGCCCATCGTCAAGATTCGGGCGTGGGAGGCCATCCGCGAGGCGGGTTCACTGAGCAATGACGTGCTCTCGGCGATCATCTCCGGGTTCATCGCGCCGAGTGCGCTTCCGCTCATCGAGGACTATGTCGATGAGTACTTCGCCGGACTGCTGGGGTTCTGGACGAACAATTCGATCGAGATCGCTCGCCGCCTGGTGCTCGGCCTCTACCCTCGTTGGTCTGTCGACGAGGATGCCGTCGTCGAGAAGACCGATGTGTGGTTGCATGCCAATGCGGAGGCTCCGGCGGCTCTGCGTCGGTTGGTCATCGAGCGTCGGGACGATCTGGCTCGCGCGATCTTCCTCAAGTCGACGCAGAGCTCCCGCCACTGATATCGCGCTGGACGTCGTCCGACGACCGCCTGCCCACCTGTCGTGCCCGACTATTGTCGGCGCACCTGCCGTGCCCGACTGCCGTCTGTCCACCTGACGTGCCTGACCGCCGCCTGTCCACCTGACGTGCCTGACCGCCGTCTGTCCACCTGACGTGCCTGACCGCCGCCTGTCCACCTGACGTGCCAGATCATTGTTCGCGCACCGGCGGGCAGCCGCCGCTCGTCCGCGCATACACCGAAGGCCGGCATCCGTTCATCGGATGCCGGCCTTCGAGTTCGTCTGCTGCGTGAACAGATGCGTGGTCAGAGAATGCGGCGAGCTCCGGAGAACTCGTTGCCCGTATCCCACTTCTTCCAGTCGGTGACGTAGACGTCCTTCGACGCGTTCGGCGAGTGGATCATCTTGCCGTCGCCGATGTACATGCCGACGTGGTGGACGGTTCCCGAACTCGTGGAGAAGAACAGCAAGTCGCCGGCCTTGAGGTTCTTCGAGGATACGGCCTTGCCGACCTTCGCCTGCTCCCCCGAGTCGCGCGGGAGGTCGATGCCATGTGCTCGGTAGATGCTGTAGGTGAACCCGGAGCAGTCGTATCCGTATGCGGAGACGCCGGCCCACAGGTATCGTAGTCCGTCGAACTGCTTCGCGGTCTTCACGAGGTCTTTGCCGCTGGGCTTCGCCGGTTTCTCGCCGACATCGTAGACGTCGACATCATCGGCGTCGATCCACGCGGCACCGCCGCCGGGGAGGGCGACGCGAACATCATCGACGTCCTGGGCGATGAGGGGCAGATCGACGTTGAAGCTCGGGTCAGCTCCCGTGTCCTTGGTGAACTCGATGCCTTCGAGTTCGCTCTTGGGCTTCGTCACGACGGCGCGAGGCTGCTCCTCACGGAGCTTGGTGAAGCGGTCGTTCTCGACGAGCTGTTTCGTCGGCAGCCAGCCGGGGTACCCCTTCTTGTTCTTCGGGGTCTTCTGGTCCTTGACACTGACGTAGGACCATTTGCCCTTGGTGTCGAGGACGATGACTTCCGAACCGTAGGGTGCCTGTGTCTCGGTCTTGCCGGTCAGGTCCCGGCGCACATCGGTGCTCTTGAGATTCTTGTTCCATTTATCGAGGTCAACGGGGTGTCCGAGGGCAGGCTTGTCGACCTTGCGGGGTGCGTCCGTGTCGGTCCACAGGGTGGCCACGGTGACGTCGACGTAGGCGGTTTCGCCTTTCTCGATCTTCCCGTCACTGATTCGTTCGAGTTCCTGACCGGGGACGACATCGGCTGAGATCTCGGCTGACTTTGCGGCGTCGGTCGAGGTCAGACTGCTCGCGAGTGCGGGAGCACCGGAGCCGAAAACCAATCCGACCCCAAGTGCTGCCGAAACAGCAATTTTGGTACGCATTATTTCTCTTTCGGTCTGCGGGCGGCAGGCCCGCGTGGGGGAAGTCTCCGAAGATGCGCGAACGCATTCGGCGTACTGGCCTCGTCACCGGCAGGGTCTCCCGTGACGGGCAACCTCGCTGGTGTCGAGACGGTGCACGGTGTCAATTCTGTCGGCTGTCCGACGACTGGCGGCATTCATGACACTGTGACAGGATAGCGTGCTCCGTCGCAGGTTTGAAGTCCACTTGCCCGTTTCGATGCTGAGCTGAGACCTCAACAAGGTACCGATTGACCTCAGCAGGGAACCGAACGGACGACAAGCGCGCTCCCCGCTGCAGCTTCCGCCTGGTGGCATCGGCTGCAGCGCTCAGAGACATCCGAAGGCATCGGCGGCGGCGCACGACGGCGCCGGGCAGTTCGCCGGTGTCCGAACGTCAGCCCTTGAGGAATTCTCCGGCCAGGAGTTCGAGGGTCTGAATCCGACCGGGATCCTCGCGCAGGTCTTCACCGTCCATCGCACCGGCGACCGGCTGGATCATAATCTCGTCGACGTCGAATCGTGCCGCGAGTTCTTCCAGTTGAGCGGCGGCGGATTCCAGATCACCAACGATCCAGTTGGCCGACAGCTCTTCGCCGACCATGCGCTGCTGATCGGTCATGACTGAGCGGACGTCATCACCGACAAGGCGCAGCTTCTCCATCGGGCCGCCCGTGCGCAGGCGAGACATCTGCAACATGAAGGGTTCAGAGCGCAGCTGTGCTTCCTCCGCGGTGGGTGCGACGACGACGTTGGCCGTGACGAAGGTCTGCGGCTGGTCTCCGTAGGCTCCTGGGGTGAAATTGTCGCGATAGATCTTCATCCCGGTCGTCGCCCCCGCTGCGAAGTGGTTCGCGAAGACGTAGGGCATGCCCAATTGGGCGGCCAGTCGAGCGGAGTATCCGGAGGACCCGAGCAGCCATGGCAGCGGCTGAGTGCCCGGCACCGGGTCCGGTGTCGCCTTGAGTCCGTGCTCGCGGCCGCCGTGCATAGGCACCCGCAGGCCTTCTGGCCGCATCAGGCTGAGGGTATCGATCACATGCTGCGGGAACTGTTCGACAGGATCGATGGTCTGTCCTTCCCGATCGACCATCCGACCTTCGCCGAGGTGGCCCCGCATGGCCGCAGACGTGATCGGATCCGTACCGGGCGCACGTCCGATGCCCAGGTCGATGCGATCGCCGTAGACCGCGGAGAGTAAGGCAAAGAGTTCGGCCACGGCCAGGGGCGCATGGTTCGGAAGCATGACACCACCGGAGCCGAGCCGAATGCGTTCGGTGCCCTGACCGAGGTGCATGAGTTCCGGCCCTGGCATCGTCGAGGCGATCGAAGGCATGTTGTGGTGTTCGGCCACCCAGTAGCGAGTGAACCCGAGCCTGTCGGCGGTGTCGATGATCTGCTTCGATGCAGCGAACGAATCGGACGTGGTCTGCCCCGTCCGGACGGGGACGAGGTCGAGAATGGAAAGCTTCATACTCGAGCAACAGTGCGCGAGACGGGATCATTCCGGTTGTGGCCGGAAGTACAGCCGAGCTCGTCGGCACGGTCGGTGGGAATTTCAGCTGGCGGGTCGACCATTTACCCGGCGCCGACGCGGGCGCTGGGTTGAGGCTCGATCCGGTGTCGGGACTGCGACCGTGCGCAGTCCCGCGGGCGGTCAGCCGAAGAGGGTCTCTGCGATCTCCCGTGCGATGAACCGCGCGTGCAGTACCGGTGTCCGACTCGGGTCGACCGATGCCGGGGGCACCCATGCTGGGCGACCGTCCCTGAGCATGATGCAGTACCAATCGGACTTGTCGATCAGGTGGTGATGGGCTGAACATGCCAACGTCAAGTTGTTGACGTCGGTCTCGCCTTCGTCTGCCCAAGGGACGATGTGGTGGGCTTCGCACCGTCCAGGAGGAGTGTCACAGCCGGGGAATGAGCATCCCTGGTCACGGCTGGCGAGGATCGCCAGCTGCTTCTCGGTCGCCAGTCGCCGTTCGGTCGCGAGTGCCAACGATTTGGTCTTCTTGCCCATCAGGTGAAAGAACACCGAACCGTTGAGTCCTTCGAGTGCGGCCGAGTTGATCGGGAATGGTGCCTCGACCCCGGTGGCCGCTTTGCCGGTCTGCGTCGCGAGGTCTTCGGCCTTGGCCGTGACGACCAGCGCGTAGGCGGCGCCCGCCTTGATGCGGTTCATCTCGATACCACCGACGAGGCTGGAGAAGCGTTCGTAGATCCGGCGGCGAACGCTCGGCTGCTGCGCGGCCATCGCGACCAGGGTGCCGTCTTCCCTGACGCCCGCGCCCTGCGGGATCTCGCCGTTTTCGCCGACCTGCGGCTGAGAGAAGTCGAGCGAGGGGTCGAGGCAGTCGGAACGATCCCCACGCAGAACTTCGGCGAAGGTGTCGACGATGGCTTGGTCGCTGTCCGACGCCGTGGCTCCGGAGGTGGCCGCAGCGGTGATGTCGGAGAGCACCCCGGCTTCTGCCGCGTAGCAGGCAGCGCCTTCCGTGCCCGGCGCAACAGTGCTGTCGACGCCACCTCCTGTGGTGGCTGCTCCATCTGCACCGCCGTCCACCTGCGGCGCATCGTCTTCCTCGTCCGCTGCTGCGTCGGTCTTGATACGGGAGGTGAGCAGCCCGTTGAGGACTCCTCCAGTCTCTGCGTCGAGTCGACCTTTGAGGGTCCAGGTTCCGTCCTTGAGCTGGCGCAGGTTGACGTTGAAGTCGTCCCGGTCGGCCGCCTCTTTCGGCTTCCGACCGTCCGGGTCGATCCAACCGCAGATCTCCTCGAAGAGAGCGTGGATGTCTCGAACGCGGACGGATGGCGCCTTTTCGACGAGCAGCCGTTCGGCTTTGAGCTTGTCGTCTTCGGAGACCGTCGGCGGAAGGCTCTTCAGGCACTTGATGATGGTCGACGCCTGGTTCGACGACAGCGTGCCGTTGCGCAGTGCCGCCGACAGCGTCGCGAACTGCGGTTCGATCGATTCGCCGCTCATGGCGGTCCGCTTGCCCAGGTGTTCCGCGAGCTGAGTCCTGCGGTGAGCCTCCTGCGAGGAGAGGTTCAGGCGATTCTGGACCAGCGCTTTGGTCGTCTTGGCTCCGTAGTCGCGGGGTGTTCCGACCCGGTCGAAGACCGAGAGAGTGACGACTGACAGAGACTCGGTCAGCCGATCAAGTGTCTCGAGTCCGTCGAGCACCGTCACTGCGTCGTCGGGCCCCATGGGCCGCGAGAAGTCGCTGAGCTCGCCCAGCAGACGCTGGAGCTGTTCGACGCTGCCGGTGACTTCCGGGGCAATGTGTTCGAGGTCTGACCAGCGATATTCATCGAGCAGGGGATGCCCGTCCGTCGTCGGAGCGGTGTTCGCTGCCACGGCTCGGTGGCGCTCGGCACGTTCGAGCTCGGCCGCGCGTGCTGCTTCCTGCGCCTTCTGCTTCTCCTCGTCCCACCGTTCGAACCGCGCGTCCAGCTCGGCGCTTTCGCGTTCGCAGTCCTCACGGAACTGCTGCGCTTCGCGTTCTTCGCGCGCCTCACGCAACTCTCGCGCTTCGCGCTGCTCCGGTGACTCGCCTGCTTCGCGCTTCTTCTTCAACCATGCGGTCTGGTGTGCGTCGATCTCCGCAATGCACGCCTTGACGTCTTCTTCGGTGCTGGGCTGAACGGACTTGCGCGACCACAGCCCTTCTGCGTCGCGCAGGTCGCTTCCCTGCAGCGTCGATGGAGTGACCGCGGCGTCTTCGTCGTCCGCCTCGTCGGCGATGCTGTCGAAGCGGTCGGCCAGGGGATGTCCGGTGAGATCGAGGCCGGCCCGTTCGAGAAGTTCTCGATAGGACGGCGCGGCGGGTCCTGACCCTGCGGAAATGTCCGGAGCCGGTGAGTCTGGGTGAAGTGGGGTCGACGAAGTCGAGCTGGAATCGTCGTCGTTCTGCTCGTCGTGCCTACGGTCGGGGATGAGAGCCATGTTCTCTGTGTCCGTTCATCATCGTTGATGTCTTCGGCTACTTATATTCTAATATAGAATTCGAACTGAGTCTATACTTTGTACTATTTTTCTTCTTTTCAAGTTCTTCTCTACGATCGCTTACGATTTTGTGCGGCTTACATGAGATTGAGGGTCGACGAGAAGTGAAGAGCTCCCTGACCCCACCGAAAGCGTCAGACCTCGAAGCCGATAAAGCCATCACGCCATCGCGCTGGCCCGCCAGGCGGAATAAGTGCGAAATCGCAGCGAATCCCGGAAGAGAATAGCCGAGGAGACACGGTCTCCAATACCTCCTTTCAGACTACATTTCGACACTGACACGACTTCTGGGCGCGACAGGAAGCGACAGTTCGCAGCGGCGCGGGGCGGGCACCCAGGCGTCGCAGGACACACGCTCCGCACCGCCGGAAGAAACCCGTCCACAGCTCCGCAGCACCGGAAGGAACCCGCCCCGGCATCGCAAGAAGCGCCCCGAAACGACTCAGGAAGCCGGCCCACACCAGCGGGCCACGCCAACAGCAGAGGATATGTTGCCATTTCCGCAAACCCTCTTGCAGATTCGCGCGACCTAGCGTCAGACTGTCCATACACCGATCCACGCCAGCCACGGATTCATGGCAACAACCGATCCGCGGCAGCCACGAATGACACTTCAGGAGAACTATGTCCCCCACAACACCGACCGTCCCCACATCACCGAACGCTCCCGCATCACCCATCGACACTGAATCGCCCACCGACACCGAAGCACAGATCACCACCGACACGCACTCCCCTGCGACAGACACCCGGACCGTCGAGGTGGCCATCGTCGGCGGCGGTGTTGCCGGTTTGGCCGCCTCGGTGGCACTCGCCCGATCCTTGCGCTCGGTCATCGTCATCGACGCTGGTCAGCCCCGCAATGCGCCGAGCGCGCATGCGCACAACGTTCTCGGCAACGAGGGCATCGATCCTCTCGAGCTCGTCGCGAAGGGCCGCGCCGAGGCGGAAGGCTACGGAGTGGCCTTCCTCGACGCGACCGTCACTCACGCAAGCCCAACCCAGGCCCCCGAGGAGGGTCCGGGGCATCGGTTCGAACTGGCCACCTCGGCGGGGGTCGTCATCCGCGCCCAGCGGATCATCATCGCCGCCGGACTGACCGATGAGCTGCCGGACATCCCCGGCCTCGCCGAGGGGTGGGGCGACACCGTCCTGCACTGTCCGTACTGCCACGGATACGAGGTCCGCGGGCAGCGCCTCGGCATCATCGGGACCACCGCGATGTCCTACCACCAAGCGATGCTGTTCTCCCAGCTCAGCGAGGATGTCACCCTCATCCGACACAATGCTCCCGGTCCCGATGCCGATCAAGCCAGGATGCTCGATTCGCTCGGCATCGAGTACATCGACGCCCACGTCGCCGAGGTGGACCGCACCGACGCCGGCACCGTCCTATCGCTGCGGCGACGGTCCGCAGATGCTGCGGCTGGCGCGGGTGGTGCGGGTGGTACCGAAACCCTCACCTTCGATGCCCTCGCCGTCGGCGGCTACGCACGTGCGAACACCGAGCTGTTCGGCCAGCTCGGCGGCGGCGTGGACGATCATCCGAGCGGAATGGGAACCTACATACCCACGCAGATGGCCGGCCAGACCGCAGTGCCGGGCGTGTGGGCGATCGGCAACAGCGCGGATATGTCGGCCATGGTCGTGGCGAGTGCCGCGAGCGGCGTCCTCGCCGGTGCCCACGTCAATGCCGACCTCATCATGAGTTCGGTCGGCTGATCAGCCCACCGATGGCCTCAGTGCGCGGGGCGTCGGGCGCGCCGGCGCCCTCAGCGAATGACCTCAGTGCGCGGCCTTCACACACAGCACCGGAACCTCGGCATCGAGGATGACCTTCTGGATCGTCGAACCGAGGAGGAACTTCCCTACCGGCGTGCGCTTCCTGGTGCCGAGCACGATGAGCTCGGCCCCCACCTCGGCGGCGGTGTCGAGGATCTGTTCGGCCGGATCGTATTCGCTGCCCATCGTCAGCACCCGGAATTCGACCTCTGAGCGGGACAGGTAGTCCTTCACGGACTTCAGTTCGCCCTCGCCGAGGCGGTAGGAGTCATTCCGCTGCGCCGACCGTGAGGCGTTGACGACGACGAGCTCCTTGCCGTCCTTCTTCGCCTGCGCGATTCCGGAGTCGAGCGCCGCATGACCGGCGGGATTGTTGACGTAACCGACGAGAATGCTCATTTATTCACCTTCGCTGATCTGAGCTGACAGGACGGAACAGAACGGAGTGGGCGGGGCGGTGGCCCCGCCTCCCAGGATAACGGTGCCGCACCTCGGCGAACGCCCGCTGGCCCCCGGTGGGGAACCTGCCGGTGCCCGCCGGGGTACGTGCCCGCCGGGGTACGTGCCGGTCGGGCGATGGGACTGTGTCCCACCTCGGCGAGGGTGTGCCTCACGTCAGTTCCTCGGGATTGCGGAAGCGGGTGCTCGTGCCCTTCGTCGAACGGTTCCACAGCCAGGTGATGACCCACAGGACGACGCCGATGCCGACGAGCGCGACCGCGATCTGATACTGGATGAGGTCATCGAGGCGTGCCCACGGACCGACGAGGAACGCGCAGCTGAACACGCCGATCCACGGCAGGAAGGTCGGCGCCTTGAAGTGCTCGTGCGCAGCCTTCTGCTTGCGCAGGATGAGCACGGCGACGTTGACGACGGCGAAGACCGCGAGCAGCAGCAGCGAGGTGGTGCCGCCCAGCGACGCAGTCACCGATTCGGGCAGGATCGTCGTCACCGAGATGATGAGCGCGTAGGCGATGAGCGTCGTGAAGATGATCGACACCCACGGCGACCGGCGGCCGGCCAGCACCTTCGCGAACACCGGCGGGAGCACGTTCTGCTTCGCCATGCCGTAGAGCAGGCGGCTGGCCATGAGCATGTTGATGAGTGCGGAGTTCGCGACGGCGAACATCGTCATGAACGGGAAGATCGCGTCGATCGGGATCCCGGGCGCACCGGCCCGGACGACGTCGAGGAGCGGGGTCTCGCTCTCGGAGAGCTGACCGATCGGAACCGCCGCGACCGCGACGATGGACACGAGCACGTAGATCACACCGGTGATCGAGAGTCCCGAGAGCATGATCTTCGGGAAGATCCGCGGGTCCTTCGTCTCCTCGACCATGTTCACCGAGTCCTCGAACCCGACCATCGAGAAGAAGGCGAGCGCCGTCGCACCGGTGATCGCGAGGAACACGCTCTTGTCGTCGGCGGTCTCGAAGATCATCACCCGCGAGAAGTCGGCGCTGCCGGACCCCAGCGCGAAGAAGCCGACGACGATGACGAGCAGCAGACCGGTCAGTTCGATGAGAGTGAGGAAGACATTGAACCAGACACTCTCGCCGACACCGCGGAGGTTGATCGCTGCGACGAGGGTGAGGAATCCGAGCGCAATCCACATCACGCCGGTGCCCGAGATGTCCCAGCCGAAGCCGGCGACCATATTCGCCGCGAACACATTCGAGGCCGTCGACGCCGAGGTGATGCCCGAACTGAGGACGGCGAAGGCAACGAGGAAGGTGACGAAGTGGATCCCGAACGCCTTGTGCGTATACAGCGCGGCGCCCGCGGCCTCCGGGTACTTCGTGACGAGCTCCATATACGAGAACGCCGTGATGAGGGCGATCGCGAAGGCGAGGATGACCGGCGCCCAGCCGGCACCGCCGACCTGCCCCGCCACCTGGCCGGTGAGCGCGTAGACGCCCGTTCCGAGGATGTCGCCGACGATGAACAGGAGGAGAAGCTTCGGCCCCATGACCCGCTTGAGGGTCTCGGGCTGCCGCCCCTCACCTGATTCGACCGTGGTCGTCGATCCCTTGTCGCTCATGATTCCTCCGTGTCGTCAGCGGCCGGTTCGCCGCAGCCGGTTCGCCGCGGCAGGTTCACCGCAGTCCTGGCAGTCCTGGCAACTCCGACGGTGGTCAGAGCCTGACCCAGTATGCCTCAGCTCCGCACAACATCGAGAAACGCAGTGAACAGTGCCTTCGCGTCACGTTCGCTCTCAGGCCCAAGCTCCTTCGCTTCATCCAACAGCGTAGCTTTATCGAACCCGAGTGTCCGCAGTTTCTCCGCATCCCATCGCAGAATGTTCTCTCGTGTCGCCTCGGGATGGAACTGCGTCCCCCAGGCCCGGCCGACCCGGAACGCCTGGAACTCGCAGGCCTCGCTGCGCGCCAGCAGCGTCGCTTCCCCCGGCAGCGAGACGATGCGATCGACATGGCTTTCGACGAACGACGTCCGCGGTCGGATCGCGGAGAACACGAGGTCGTCGACCGCCTCGGCGGTAGCATCGATCCTCGTGTACCCCTTCTCCGGCGCCCCGGTCTGTGCGCGCACGTCACCGCCGATGACGTGCGCGATGAGCTGCCCGCCGAGACAGATTCCGAACTGCGGCAGATCCGTCTCCAACGCGCGCCGCACGAGCGCGGCCTCATCGGCCAGCCACGGCGCCCGGTCCGTCTCATCAGGCATATACCCGCCGCCGAGCATGACCAGCCCGTCATACTCACCGAGCGAATCGGGCCCCGGCAGCGGCGAGACACCCCCGATGCGCAGGTCGAACTCGACGTTCTCGCTGATCATCCACCGCGTCAGCTGCCCCGGCTGAGACTCGATGTCATTGACGATGACGAGCAGCCGGGTCATGATTCCCACCCCGCCGAGGCGGCTGTGCCGTCGGCTGAGGGCGTGCCGGTAGGTGCCGGCGTGCCGAGGAAGGCGGTGTACGCCTCCTCGTGCGCGTCGAGGACGCGCAGCGCATTGTCGAAGCCGAGCTTGCGCAGGTCGGCCTCCGACCAGCCGCGGTCGCCGAGTTCGGCGAAGAGGTTCGGGTACTGACCCGCGTCGCCGAGTCCGGTCGGCAGCTCATCGACTCCGCAGATGTCGCCGCCGAGCCCGATGTGGTCGATGCCGATCCTCTCGCGTACGTAATCGCAGTGGTCGGCGACCTGGGCCACGGTCACCTCGGGGGCGGTGCCGTTCTCCCCGGCTTCGACCCATTCGCGACGCTCGTTCGAGACGAACGAGGGCACGAACGTCATCATCGCCACTCCCCCGTTTCCGGGCACGCGATCGAGGACTTCGTCGGGGATGTTGCGCGGGTGCGGGTTGAGGCCGTACGCGCACGAGTGACTGAAGATCACGGGCAGCGTGCTGATATCCAGCGACTGGTGCATCACGGACGGCGCGACGTGGGAGAGGTCGACGATCATGCCGATCCGGTTCATCTCCGCGACGACCTCGCGGCCGAATTCGCTCAGGCCCCCGTGGTGCGGGTCGTCCGTGGCCGAGTCGGCCCAGGAGTGCGTCGTCGACCAGGTCAGCGTCATGTACCGGGCACCGGCGCGGGCGTACGAGCGCAGCAGCGCAAGCGACTCGTCGATCTGCTGGCCGCCCTCGACACCCATGAGGGAAGCGACCTTCCCGGCGGCGCGAGCGGCGCGGACGTCGGCGGCAGTGCGGGCGTAGGCGAGTCGTTCGGGATAAGCGCTGACCACGCGATTGACCGCGTCGATCTGCTCCCACGTCGCCTTGACGGCATCCGCCCCGGTGATCGAGGAGTGGACGTAGACGGACCAGTACTGCGCGGAGACGTTCCCGGCCGCCAGCTGATCCATCGTGGTGAACGGCGAGACTGCCGGGTCATTGAGGCCCTCGACGCTGTAGTCGCGCTCTTCGCGCAGGAACCAGGCGAGGTCGTTGTGTCCGTCGAAGACGTCGATGCTCATGTGCTTCTCCTTGCTCGTGGGGTGCTGCTGGTGGGGTGCCGCTCGTGGGGTGCTGATCGGGTGCCGGCAGGGTGTGACGGAGCGCTGATCGCGTGCTCCGGTCTGTCACTGATCGCTTCGGTCAAAACTCGCGTCGGTGGAGACGTGTTCTTCGACCGTACCGATAAGTGAGCGTTACGCAGAGACGGACTGGGTGCGCGAGACACCGGCGGTGCGCGACATGGTGGACCCGACCGGACCGACTCGAGACCCGACCGACTCGACCGGCCCGACCCGGCGACCTAGAGGAATCGGTGGATGGCCTCGCCGGCCTCGCGCATGATCGGCATGACGTCGACGACGCGGTCGGTGCCCGGCTCCCAGTTCGCGAAGACCGCATAGGCCACGCGCCGCTGCCGCGTCATGACGATTCCGGCATCGGCCCGGATCGTCCCGTTCGTGCCCGTCTTGTTCCACACCCACACGTCGCGCTGGTAGTTGTAGTGGGCCAGGGGATCGAGATCGAACGCCGAGGCGACCATCGACGTGTCCGCGCCGGCGCCCAACCAGCGACGGAAGATCTCGTTCGTCGACTCATCCCAGAACTCGTCCTTCGCATGGCGGGCCATGAAATCGCTGATCTCCGCGGCCGTACCGGTCGACAGGGTCCGCGGCGCCTTCGCCGGTCGCGGCCAGCGCAGGAAGTCGTGCAGGCTCGAGTTCGAGTACCCGAGCTTCTCCACCTGCGCCGCAACGTTCTCGAGGCCGACACGACGGATGAGCACATTCGTCGCGAAGTTGTCGCTGAAGGCCCCGATGAGCAGCGCCACGTCGAAGATGCTCAGATCGTCCTGCTCCATGAGGTACCAGATCCCGGACTCGTCGACCCGTTCAGACGGCCGGCGGTGCAGACGTTCCTCCAGGTCGAGAGTGCCGTCCTTGTACATCTGCAGCGCCGTGTGCAGCAGGAACACCTTGCCCATGCTGGCGGTGTCGAGTTCGTCGTGCTCGTGGTGGGCGAACACATTCTCCCCGCTGTCGATGTCGAAGGCCACAGCGCTGAAGCGCACCCCCGGCAGTCCGTCGAAGTCCAGTTCGCTCATAATCGCGCTCCTGTCAGTCTCGTGGTCGTCGTACTAGTCAAATGCTCGCGCTCTTCACGCGCTGCCTGTGCGGGCCGCCGGGTCCACCCACATCCGCGGCTGCCCGTCCGCCGGCGCTTCGAGCGTGACAGCGACGCCGAGCGGCACGCTCGGGGCATCCGGGTCATGCCCGAATCCCATCTCGCTGATGATCGGAATGCCCGCATCGCCGAGGTAGTCCATCATCAGCGCCTCGACCTCGTCGACCGGCGCGCAGTCCTCCCACGATCCGAGCACCACCGCCTCGGCCGAGGCGAACCATCCGCCGCGGACGAGCTGAACCATGAGGTTGTCGAGCCGGTACAACTCCTCGTCGACATCTTCGAGCATGAGAATCGTCGGCCCGTTCGTCTCCCGCCACCGGCTCGCACCGAGCAGTTCCGGACTGCCGATCCCGGCCGCCACGAGGCTGAGGTTCCCCCCGCCGAGGCGGCCCTGCGCCGTCCCCGGGACCAACGTCCGCGCCCGGCTCAGCCGGCGGGTCGCGGCAGCACCGTCTTGGGTGGGCGAAATGGTCGGCTCACCGGCGGATTCATCCGACCATTTCGCCCACTTAAGCGACGGGTGGGCGGGTGCGGAGGCGCCAGCAACGTCCTCGCCTGCACCAGCTGGGTCCGCCGGGAAACCGAGTTCGCGGCCGCCCCAGGGGTGGAAGAGCCAGGAAGCCACCTCGTCTGGGACCACGGTCGAACTCTTGAACGGGTCGTTGCCGACCATCGGGCAGAACAGGGTCGCCACCCCGAGGTGGTGTTCCCAGGCCTGGTGGAGGGCGGTGATGTCCGAGGACCCGGTGAGCAGCTTCGGCCGGCCGTCTCGGCGTCGCAGATGTCGGCGCATGAGGTCGAAGTCGATGCCGTCGAGCAGACGCATCGCCCCGTATCCGCCGCGCAGAGCGATGACGGCATCGGTGTCCGGATCGCACCAGGCGTCGACGAGGTCGCTGCGGCGCTGCTCGTCGGTGCCGGCGAGATACTTCACCCGAGGATGCCGGGCGCGGACGTTCTCACCCGGGACGACGCGAAGCCCCCAGGATTCGAGCTGGGTGATCGCGCGCAGCAGCGACTCCTCGTCGGTGGGCCCGGACGGCGCGATGAGACGCACGGTGTCACCGGGCCGCAGGGGTGCGGTGCCGAGGTATGGGCTCGACACCTTCACACCCGCACCATCTGCCACTGCGTCAGATTCGACTGTTTCCGGGCTACTCATTCCTCACCAGACTCTGACTTCCCAGTCGCGGAACCGCGGCGAGCAGCTCCTGCGTGTAGGCGTGCTGTGGGTCTTTCAGCACCGTGTCGACATCACCGTATTCCACAATCTCGCCTTTCTTCATCACTGCCACTGTATCCGCGATGTTCCAGGCCAGACCCAGGTCGTGGGTGATGATGAGTGCGCTCATCCCGAGGTTCTTCTTCAGCGCGAGGAACAGGGACAGGATCTCCCCGCGCACCGAGGCGTCCAGGGACGCCACCGGCTCGTCGGCGATGAGCACCTGCGGATCCAAGGCGAGCGCCCCGGCGATGACGACCCTCTGCCGCTGTCCGCCGGAGAGCTCCTGCGGGATCGACTCGAGGTAGTCCGCGGCCGGGGTGAGCTCGGCGGCTTCGAGGGCACCGATGACCCTCTCGTACTCGCGATCCTTGATCCCCTGCACGCGCAGTCCTTCGACGACCGCCTCGTAGACGCTGCGTTTGGGGTTGAGTGAACCCGACGGGTCCTGCAGGATCATCTGCACCTGCCGCCGGAACGTCCGCAGCGCCTTCGCCTTCTTCGGCAGCGGCTTGCCCGCGAACGACAGCTGCGAACCCGGCTCCACGTCCTGCAGCCCCAGCAGCGACCGCGCCAGGGTCGTCTTCCCCGAACCGGACTGGCCGACGACGGCGAGGATCTCCGCCTTGTGCAGCGCCAGGTCCACGCCGCGGACGGCTCTCTCCCGGCCATGCCGGGTGTCGAAGGAGACGCTGAGGTCCTTCGCCTCGAGCACCACCTCGTCGGTCATGGTGAACGGCTCCGCCCGGGTCACCTCGGCGGGTTTGAGCGTCCTGGGATTCAGCCGGGATTCGGGGTCGCCGATCTGCGGGAACGCACCGGCGAGCTGCTTCGTGTACTCCTCCTGGGGTCGCAGGCACACGTCGTCGCTGGGCCCGTACTCGACGAGCTTCCCGTGCCGCATGATCGCGAGCTTCGCACACACCGCAGAGAGCACGGCCAGGTCGTGGCTGATCATCAGCAGCGAGATCCCGCGCTCGGCGACCAGCGCCGCGAGCCCGGACAGGATCTGCTTCTGCACGATGACGTCAAGCGCCGTGGTCGGTTCGTCGGCGATGATGATGTCCGGTTCGCATGCGAGCGCCATGGCGATCATGATCCGCTGCTTCTGCCCGCCGGAGAGCTCGTGCGGATAGGCGATGGCCTTCGACCGGTCGAGGTCGACCTCGCTTAAGAGTTCGAACATCCGATCCCGGCGCTTCTCCGGGGTCGTCCACGTGCCCTTCGCATGGTGTTCGAGGGCCTCGATGATCTGTTTGCCGACCTCACGGACGGGGTTGAGCGAATGCAGGGCGCCTTGGAACACGATCGACGCCTGCGCCCACCGGACCGCGCGGATCTGACCGAAGTTCAGGTCCTTCAAATCCTGCCCGCCGAGGAGGACCCGCCCGTCCAGCCGGGCCGACTTGGGCAGCAGGCGCAGGGCCGACATGATCAGCGTCGACTTCCCCGATCCGGACTCCCCGGCGATGCCCAGGGTGGCTCCCGCGGGCAGGTCGAGGCTGACGTCTTCCACGGCCACGACGTCGCCGCGGTCGGACGACGACCGGTAGGTGATCGAAACGTTCTCGAAGCTCAGATCGGTCATCAGCGGCTCCTCAGGGCGGGGTTGATGATGGCCTCGAGCGCACGGCCGACCATGGTGAAGGCCAGCACCACGAGGAGGATCGCGACGCCGGGGGTGAGCACGTACCACCAGTAGCCCGACGTCGCAGCCGACACGTCCATCGAGTTCTTCAGGATGGTGCCCCACGACTCCTTGCTCGTGTCCCCGAGGCCGAGGAAGGACAGAGTCGATTCCGCGATGATCGCCCCACCGACCGTCAGCGTCGTGTTCGCGAGCACGAGCGGCATCACCGACGGCAGCAGGTGCCGGAAGAGGATGTGCCGATGCCCGGCACCGAGGATGCGCGCCCTTTCGATGTAGAGCCGGGATTCGACGCTGAGCGTCTGCGAGCGCACGATGCGCGCGGTCGAGGCCCACGATGTCAGTCCGATGGCGACGGCGATCGTGAACACCCCGCGTTCGAGGACGGAGGACAGGACGATCGCCAGCAGCAGGGACGGCAGCACGATGAAGAAGTCGACGATGCGCATGATGACGCCGCCGAAGAGCCCGGTGAAGTGACCGGCGGCCAGGCCCATGATCGTGCCGATGACCATCGACATCACGGTCGCGGCGACGCCGACGAGGATGGACACGCGCGCACCCCAGAGGATGCGCACCCACATCTCGCGGCCGAGGTCGTCGGTGCCCAAGGGGTGTTCGAGGCTCGGCGGGGCGTAGCGGGGGACGTCGAGCTGCTTGGTGACGTCGAGCATCGACTCGGGCGCGATGAGCGGGGCGGCGACGGCGATGATGACGAAGAAGAGGAGAACGACCGCGCCGACCATCGCGGGGATGTCGGAGCGGAACAGCGCCCAGTTCTTCTTCGCGTTGTTCAGCCGGCGTTCGCGCACGAGCTTCGCTCCGTCGACGGCAGGGGCGGCACCATGCTGATCCGAGCCACGCGGATCCGAGCCGCGCGGATCCGAGCCACGCGGATCCGAGCCGTCCGACGGGGAGTTCGGGGCCGCCTCGGCGGGGGTATCTGCACTCATCAGGCCCTCCTGACGCGGGGATCGAGGAATCGGTAGACGAGGTCGGCGGCGAGGTTCATGAGGATGATGATCGCCGAGAACACGACGAACGTGCCCTGCAGAAGCGGCAGGTCGGGGCCGCGGATCGCCTCGAAGGTGAGTTTGCCGAGCCCCGGCCAGGAGAACACGGCCTCGACGGTGACGGCGCCGGCGATGAGCCCGCCGATGTGGAGGAAGACGACGGTGACCGTCGGCAGCAGCGCATTGGGCACCGCGTGCTTGCGACGGACCTCGTCCTCGGTCAGGCCTTTCGCACGGGCGGTCGTGAGGTAGTCCTCGCTCATCTCCTCGAGCAGGGAGGCGCGCATGACCATGAGGAACTGCGCATAGACGACGGCGACGAGGGTGATGACCGGGAGGATGAGGTGTTTGATGACGTCGACGACCGCGGCTGCCGACCACGGTTCGAGGCTCGGGGTGACCATGCCGCCGGTGGGCAGCCACTGCAGGGTGCCGCCGAAGATCATCAGCAGGATGAGGCCGAGCCAGAACGTCGGCACGGACCAGAAGATCAGCGAGGTCGACGAGGCGACCTTGTCGAAGAGCGAATTGCGCCGCCAGGCCGAGAGCTGACCGAGCCACAGGCCCAGGGCGATCGCGATGACGGCGGCGGTGGCGGTCAGCAGCAGGGTCGGTCCGAGGTATTCGCCGATGAGCGAGGCCACGGGCTTCCGGTAGACGTAGGACTCGCCGAGGTCTCCGGTGACGATGCCGACGAGGTAGTCCCAGAACTGGACGATGACGGGTTTGTCGAGACCGTACTGACTGCGCAGCTCCGCGATCTGGGCCGGGCTCATCGGCCGTTCCTTGGCGATCTTGAGCACCGGGTCGCCGGGCAGCAGGCGGAATGCGAAGAAGCCGAGGAGCACGACGAGGATCATCGACGTCGCCGCCCCGCCGAGCTTGCGCAGGAAGTACCGCGTGAACGATCCGCCCGCCGGTGGTTCGTCCATGTCCCGGTCGGGGCCGGTTTGGGCGGCGCCGGCTGATCCCGTCGCGGAGGCGGTCGATCCCGTCGCCGAGGCTGCTCCCCCGGTCAAAGGGCCAGTGTCCTTGCCCGCGGGGCCCGTGCCCGCTCCGGTGGGACCCTGGTTCGGGTCCCCCGGTCGGGGATCGTCGTGGGTGGGTGTGCTCACTGCGGTGCTCCTGGTACTGAAGGGGAGGGTCCGGGCCTGTGTCCCGAAAGGCTAGGTCCCGAGGGGCCCTGGTCCCGGACGCCGCTGCTGCGACGTCCGGGCCGCTGCTCGCGGGCTGCTACTCGCGGTCGTCGGACTTCTTGCGACGGCTAAGCAGCCAACCGCCTCCGCCGAGGACGATGATCGCGCCTGCGACGATGCCGATCCATCCGCCGGTGCCGATTCCGCCGCCGCCCGCGGCGTCCTCGTCGCTCACCGGTTCGACCGAGGCGTAGCCCCAGTAGCCGACCTGGTTGGCAATCGCTCCGCCGTCGGTGGGCTGCTTGGTGAAGTTGTCGAACCGGTCGGAGCGGTAGGCTTCGAGCTGGTTCGGGTACCACAGCGTCACCGAGGGGGCCTCCTCGTAGTGGATGGCCAGAGCCTTCTGCACGAGATCCTGGCGCTTGGCCTGGTCGAGTTCGACGTGCTGGGCCTGATACAGCTTGTCGAACTCCTTGTTGCACCAGCCGTCCTGGCTGGTGCCGCCGTTGCCTTCGGCGTCGGGGCGCTGACCGCAGGTGTTGATGCTCAGCTGGTAGTCCGGATCGGGGTTGATCGACCAGCCGGAGAAGTACATGTCGTAGTCGCCCTTGGTGGTGCGCTCGGACACGGTGTCGACGTCGGTCGATTCGTTCTTCAGGTCGATGCCGATGTCCTTCATCCACGGAGCCAGGAACTTCGCAGTGCTCTGCTCGATCGGAGCGTCGGCGTCGGTGAGGAAACGCAGCGTGAGCGTCTTTCCGTCCTTCTCGCGGATGCCGTCGTCGCCTTCCTTCCAACCGGCGTCGTCGAGCAGCTTCTTCGCCTTCTTCACGTCGAAGCCGCTGATGACCGGGTTGTCGGATTTGAGCGCCCAGTTCGGGTAGACGGCGGGGATGAAGCTCGTCGCCGGCTGTGCGTAGTCCTGCATGACCTGCTTGCGCAGGGTCTCGACGTCGATGCCGGCGCGGATCGCCTGCCGGACCTTCTTGTCCTTCAGTGCCTTCGCCCCGGTGCCGAACTCCTTGCCCTTGGCATCGGCGACTCCCGGGTTGATCGAGATGCCGTTGAAGCGGCGGCCGTGGCCGTCGTTGAGGTCGACGTTCTCGGCCCCGTCGAGGGCGGAGAACTGTTCGGGGCTCAAGCCCGTGATGAAGTCGACCTCGCCGGAGCGGATCGCCTGCACCTGAGCGTCGGAGTTCGTATAGTAGCGGTACTGGATCTCGTCGAGCTTCGGCTTGCCGCGCCAGAAGTTCGGGTTCGCCTTGAGCGTGACCGACTTGTTCGCCTCATAGCTCTCGAGCTGGAACGGACCCGAACCGACGGAATCCTTATCGTTCTTGAAATCGCCGGGCTTGTCGATCTTCGACCACACGTGTTCGGGGACGATGGGGATCTCCTGGCCCGGGTTGTTCGCCTGCGGCTTCTTCAGGGTGATGACGAGGGTGTCGTCGTCCGGCGCCTCGACCTTGTCGAAGTTCTCGACGAGGCTGCCGTTGGCGACGGCCATCTCGTCCTTCTCCATCATCTGGGTGTACGTCCAGGCGACGTCCTTCGATGTCAGCGGTTCACCGTCGGACCACTTCATGTCCGGTCGCATCTGATAGGTCCAGACCAGTCCGTCGTCGTCCGTGTTCCACTCGGTCGCGAGGCCCTCGGTGACCGAGCCGTCCTTGGCGTCGTTGGCCACGAGGTTCTCGTACATGTACCGGAACGTGTTCGTCGGCAGCAGGTAGAAGGAGGTGAATGGGTTGAAAGAGTCGATGAAGCCGTCGGTGGCGATCCGCAGCACGTTATCGCCCGGGGCCTCGGAGGTCGCCGCCTGGGCCGGCGCGGTGGCCAGCGATCCGGCAAGCGCCAGTGCTGCGACGCCGGCGAGACACCGGTGCCACCCTCTGCGCAATGTGGGGTTGGTGAACATCCCTGTCCCTCTGTTCTTTCAGTGATTCGGTTATGGATATCTGCAGGTGAGATCCTGCTCACACTTCATCCTAAGTCGCTGTGACCTCAACTTCGGACAAATGCGCCCTGTTTGTCTGCGTGGCACTCACCGTCCTCCCCTGCAGCGCGGGAGGGCCCGCCCGCGGGCGATGCCGTGAGCTCCGGCTCCCCCGCCTCGGCGAGGACATCGTCGATCGTCTGCCCGGCCCGGATGAGGAAGAACTGCGGCGCCCCTTCGCCGAGGCGGCCCCCGGCACGACGCTCATCCGCGGCCGGGGATGGGCTGGGTCCGGTCTGGTCAGTGCCGGTCGGGGCCGGCCGGTTCGGGTCGGCTCCACCACCGGCGGCGGTGATGCGGTAGCCGTAGACGGGCACGCGCGGGAGGAGATTGTAGGAGAAGGGGTTCGAGAAGTAGTACGCGCCGGTGTCGGGCACGGCGACGAGGTCGCCGGCGTCGAGGCCGGGCAGCATCCGATCGCGGGCGAGCAGATCTCCGGCGAAGCAGGCGGGGCCGGCGACGTCGGTGGGGACCGCCTCGGCGATCTTGGGGCGGCCCTGCGGGTCGAAGGGCAGGATGCGCAGGGGCCAGTCCGCGGGAGCGTAGGCGGTGCGGGTGGCGACCTGGACGCCCGCGTGGGTCATCGCGATGCGTCGGCCGCCGGTGGTCTTCGCGTATTCGACGCGGGTGAGGATCGTGCCGGCCTTCGCGAGCAGGGCACGGCCGAATTCGGTGACGATGTCGAAGTCGAAGAGCTCGGGGATCCGGGTCTCGAGAGCGCTGCGGTAGTCGGCGAAGGTCGGGGTGACCTCCTCGCCGTCGAAGTTCACGGGCAGTCCCC
The DNA here is from genome assembly GCF_011617245.1 of Brevibacterium atlanticum. Taxonomy (NCBI): domain Bacteria; kingdom Bacillati; phylum Actinomycetota; class Actinomycetes; order Micrococcales; family Brevibacteriaceae; genus Brevibacterium; species Brevibacterium atlanticum. The sequence continues at coordinate 3,487,622 of NZ_CP050152.1, forward strand.
CGCCGATGTCGATGCAGGTGACCTGCCGTCGGCCTGCTCTGGTGTTGATCTCTGCCGCGAGTTCGACGGCCACGGCGACACCTTCGGCTGCCTGTTCGAGGCCGATGCCCTGCGACCCCGAATGGACATGGACCTGGGTCAGCCACGGCCGGGAGAGATAGGCCTCGATGACGGCGGCACGGGATCCTTCGTCGGTGAGGCCGATGCCGAACTTCGACGTCTGGGTGGCGGTGCTCAGCGCGCCGATCGTGCCCGTGCCCGACTGCGGGTTGATACGGATGCCGATCCTCGCCGAGGTGGGGGCGGGATACGCGGAACCCACGGCCGGTGTCAACGTCGTCGTCCCCGCCGAAGCGGGGGCGGGGGTCGCCTCCGAGGCAAGGGCGGGGGCTGCCGTCCCCGGCGCGGCGGCTGTCGTGTGTCGCTCCTCGAGGAGCGTGTCGAGTCGAGCGAGTTCCTCGAGGTTGTCGATGTTCATCGACACTCCGAGTTCGACGGCTCGACGCAGTTCGGTCCAGGTCTTCGCGGGTGAATCGAAGACGATCCGGTCGGGGGTGAACCCGGCGGCGAGAGCGAGTTCGAGCTCGCCGGGACTGGCGACCTCGCAGCCGGCCCCCGCCTCGGCGTAGAGGCGCAGCAGCGGGCGGAGCGGCACGGCCTTGCAGGCCACGGCATGGAGGACCTCGTGGTCGGAGGCGAAGGCCGAGCTCAGCTGCGCAAAAGCTGCGTCGATGTGGTCGAGGTCGATGAGACCGATGACGGGGTGTGCGTCACTGAGGGCGGGAGCGCCGGTTTGGTCCGACGTGTCGGCGATGGTGGTGATCGCGCGCGCCCGCCGGGCGGAGATTGAGGAAGCGTCGTGTCTGGTGTGCATCATGTCCTTCGTCAGCGGTATGAGTGCACTCTAGAACGCCAGCTCCATAAGGTTCGGACACTATTGCGCCAACGTTCTCGCGGCACAGTTGTGATGAACCGACAATCAGGGTCGTGTGCTGCCGCCTCGTTCGCTGCCGCTGCGTTCGCTGCCGCGTCGTTCGCTGCCGAGAGCGGTCTCCCTGTCGACGACGAGGACGGAGAGTTCCAGCCACAGTCTTTCGGCACGTTCGGAGGTCGACAGTCCGGTGATCTCCTCGATCCGGCCGAGTCGATGGCGCAGGGAGTTCGTGTGCACGTGCAGTCGGCGCGATGCCTCGGCGGAATTGCCGACGGTGGCGAAGTAGACCCGCAGCGTCTCGAGCAGCTGCCCGTTGTGCTCCGCATCGTGGGCGGCGAGCGCCCGCGCCGGTGCCGAGATCTGCGGGCTCACGGCAGACGACCCGAACGGTGGGTGAACCGTATGCGGCGCGGTGCCTGACATCGGACTCTGTGAACCCACACCGCTCGTCGGGAGCTGCGAATCCGCGGCGCGGAGGGCGTCGGCCGCCGTGAGTCCGATGAGCTCGGCGGCGACGTCATCGGCCGTGGCACCGATCGCCTGAGCGGTGACGGTCGACGAATCTCTGCCTGAGGGTGAGTGCCCCCGCTCCGCTGCCGGCCCCCGCTCCGGAGGATGGCTCGTGTCCGCCGCCCGGCCCCGTGCCCGAGTGCCGCGGCTGAGCAGCGCATCGACGATGTCGACTGCCTCCTTCCACGCCCGGTGCACATGATCGAGTCTCTCGACGGTGCACCCTACCCCGAAGAGGAGCATCCCGGACGACGGCAGCGATCGCTTGAGCGCCGCGAGCACACGCGTCTTGACCTCGGCCGCGGTGAAGTGACCGTCGATGTGGACGAGCACCGCGAGCCGGCCGGTGCGGTCGTCGTGAGCGAGGACGGCATCGGCGAAGGCCGCACGCAGATGGAACCGCAGCGCCGGTTCCCGCTCCGGGGCCACCTCGGCGAAGGCGAGAGCCGCGTAGTGCCCGGAGAAGGGCAGTGCGAGCAGCGTCGCGGCCGGCCCCAGGTCAGCGGCGCCGAGGAGGATCGACCCAAGCGCTTCACGGCGGATGCGCTTCTCGAACGGTGAGCGCCGCAGGGTGCGCAGCATGACCGGAAGTGCCGCGCGGGCCGCGTCGCGGAGCACCTCACGCAGCGATTCGGGAGCCACGGACTCCGGATAGGCGGCCCAGATCGTGCCGATGAGCTCGCCCTCGCTGCGCAGTGCGATCACCGACCGTGCCGGGGTCGCACCGTCGGCGGGACGCTCGACGACGTCGGTCGAGCGGCGCACGGTGTCGAGGAATCCGGACTCCTCGAGTTCGGCGATGCGCCAGCCCGGGATCGCACCGGAGAGGATCGTCTCGCGGCGGATCTCATCGAGCTCGTCGCCGAGGTTGGCATGGGCGAGGACGCGGGAGGCCGGGTCCTCGATGGTGATCGATGCGCCCGTCGTTTCCGCGATGACCGCGGCCAGCGCGCTGAGGTCATCGACATCAGGCCAGGCCAGAGTGCTCGCGGCCCCCTCGCGGAGCTGGCGGAGATGGACGAGCACCTCGGACCACGTCACGGCCGGGGACCGTTCGAGGAGCACCGGTGCGGACTCTCCCTGGCGATTCGCGGGGGCGTCGGTGAGGTGATCGTGGGTTCCGGGCGAGAGGATCAGCGCCGCCGCCCCGCGGTGGGTTTCGATCAGCGCGTCGAGATGGCCGGAGCCGGCGACCGCCTCGGTGATGAGCACGACGGTGCCGGTCAGCGTCGGAGTATCGGCGTGCAGGTCGAAGTCGAACTCGACCCGGGTGACGACGACATCGTCGGTCGCCTCGGTGAGTGGCAGGAGGAAGCCCTCGGTGTCCCGGATCAAGTGGGACAGGCGGGGACTCGCGGCGTCTGTCATGGGTCCCACTCTAATAGGCGGGCCGGCGGCTGCGGGTGGCGGCGACGATCGCCCACCGAGGCGGCGGGCCCCGTGTTCACGGGCTCGCGGCACGGGGCGGCCGCCTCGGCGGGGGATTCCTATTCCGGTGAGTAGTACTTGAACTGAAGGGCGCGGACGACGAGCTGGGCGAGGTTCTTCGCGCCCAGCTTGGTGCGCAGGTTCTTCGCGTGCGACTTCACCGTGTACATCGTGACGAACTGCGCCTCGGCGATTTCGTCGTAGCCGTGCCCCTGGCAGAGCAGGGTGAGCAGCTCGAGCTCCCGGTCGGTCAGCTGCGGCGCGGAGAGCGGGGCCTCGGGCAGGTGATCGCCGCTGATGCTGATGTCCTCGGCCAGGCCTTTGAGCAGTTCGGGCGACTCCCCCGCCGAGGCGGCGCGTACGACCGAAACGAGTTCTTCCTCGCCGGCCGTCTTATTCACCACGGCGAGTGCACCGGCCTCGAGTCCGCGGGCGATGCCCGGCCCGGGCGCCACGGTGGTCAGCAGCACCACGCGGGCGTCCGGGTCGCGCTCGAGGATGGCCCCCGTCGCGTCGACGCCGCTCATTCCCGGCGGCATGTTGACGTCCATGAGCACGAGGTCGGGACGGTGCGCGGTGAAGGACTCGACGGCCTCCTCGCCGGAGTGGACCGGGTCGAGGACGGCGAAGTCGCCGGCGTCCCGCAGCGCCGCGGTGACCGCGCGCGTCGTCCAGGAATCGTCGTCGACGACGAGGATCGACGTCACGCGTCGACCGTATTCCGATCGCCGGCGGAGTCATCGCGGGCGGGCCGATCGCCGCCGTGGGTGATCGATCCGCCTTCGCTGGTCGACTCGCTGGGATGCCCCGGTCCGCCTCCAAGGCCGCGTTCGACCACTGTCTCCTGGTCTCCTTCGTCCATCGCCGAGGCGGAAGCCCCACTGTCGTTCATCGGCGCGGACAGCACGTCGTCACCGATGACGTCGATCATCACGGCGTCCGAATCCACCGCCGCACGGGTGCCAGCCGCCGTCACGGACGCCGACCCGGCGGACGGACCTGCGGACGTGATCCCCGCCGACGGCGCGAGGAATCGGACGGGCAGAGCCACCTCGACGACGGCTCGCTCCTCCTCATCGGTCGCGACCCGGCACCGCCCGCCCACCGCGGTCGCACGTCGGGTCAGTGATCGCGGTGCCTGAGTGAGTGCGGCGGGGGTTTCGTTGATGCTGCGGCAGACCAGCTCAGCCCGGTCGCCGTCCTCGCCGCGCATCTCGACCTCGATCGAGGCGGGAGTGGCCGGAGTGGAGTGGCGGATGACGTTCGTGGCCAGCTCGAGCATGACGGCGCGGAAATGGTGTCCCAGCATGCTCGAGGAATATGCCGGCAGCGGCGACAGACTGGTCGTCAGCGGCACGGAGCCGGCCGTGCAGCCGTCTTCGATCGCGGTCGTCAGCTGCTCGGCCTCGGCGCGGAAGCGGATGCGGGAGCTGCGCCGATCCCCGGTGCAGCTTTCGGCTTCCCATGTGCTCAGACTCGTCACCAGCTGGCGCAGTCTCTTGGTCGCTTCGGCATTGACGAGCGAGAGCTCGGCGAGCAGTCGCGCGGCGTTCTCCGAGTCGGTCTCCTTGGCCAAGGTGCGGATGATCGCGGATTCGGTGGTCAGGGAGTGCGAGATCGTATCGTGCATATCGCTGGTGAACCGTGCACGCATCGCGTCGAGAGTCTTCTGGTGGTCGACTGCGGCACGTTCCCTCCGGTCGATCTCGCGCCGGATCCGCACCTCGACGAAGCTGGCAGAGAGACCAAGCAGAGCGTAGGTCAGCCAGCCGTAGCCGAGGTCGGTCAATCCCTCGAATCCCGCGTCATAGGACCCCAGCTGAGTGGAGGCGAAGAGGTAGGCGGCCAGCCCCACGGTGCCGAGCGCGAACCCGATCCAGCGGCGACGGCTGATGAGGACCGCCGTGGCGAGGATGAGCGCCTCGGGGTACATGTTCTCCAGGTCCGGGTAGAGCTGGGAGAACACCATGCCGAGCCCGGTCGCCGCGATGACGATGGAAAGCGGCAGGAATGCGGCGAGGACGATGAACCCGTAGGCGAGGATGAGGAACGCGGCGTAGCGGGGTTCGGCGATCTCGAACGACCCGGGCACGAGGATGGTCAGGCCCATGATCAGCGCCAACAGTCGGATCGGCAGGTCGATGAAGCGCGGTCCTCTGAGGAACCGCCACACGCGGGCCGGAACGCTCATGCTCGAGCCGTCGATCGCTGTAGTCATGGCCTCTATTGTGCTACACCTGCAGGGCGCCGACCACGCCCTCCCGAACTACCTGACGGCGGCCCAGCAACCTCGCGCGAGGTTGCTGGGCCGCCGTCAGGTAGTAATTGGGCGGAGGGTCAGGCGGGGAGGAGTTCGGCGAGGCCCGCCTCGATGACGTCGAAGGCGTCGTGGAGCAGCTCGTCCGAGATCGTCAGCGGCGGCAGGAAGCGCAGGATGTTGCTGAAGGTTCCCGTGGTGAGCACGAGGACGCCGTTCTTCGCGCAGTAGTCCGCGATCTTCTTCACCAGATCCGCGTTCGGCTCGATCGAGTCGTGCTCGACGAACTCGGCGGCGATCATGGCTCCGCGGCCGCGGATGTCGCCGACCTCGGGGTATTTCGACTGCAGCTTGGTCAGACGGTCGACGATGATCTCGCCGATGTGTCCGGCCCGATCGGCCAGTCCGTCCTCCTCATAGGCGGCGATCGCACCGAGGGCGGCGGCACATGCGGTGGGGTTGCCGCCATAGGTTCCGCCGAGGCGGCCCGGTCCGACCGAATCCATGATGTCCGCGCGACCGGTCACAGCCGACAGCGGCAGGCCACCGGCGATGCCCTTGGCCGTGGTGATGAGGTCGGGGACGATGTCTTCCCATTCGGAGGCGAACATCTTGCCGGTGCGGGCGAAGCCGGCCTGGACCTCGTCGGCGACGAAGACGATGCCCTTCTCGCGGGCGTATTCGACCAGCGTGGGCAGGAAGCCCTCGGCCGGGACGATGAAGCCGCCTTCACCCTGGATGGGTTCGATGACGATCGCGGCGACGTACTCGGAGCCGATCTGCTTCTCGATCATCGTGATGACGCGCTTGGCGGCATCCTCACCGCTGATCTTCGTGCCGGCCGCGTCGTTATCACGGAACGGGTAGGACATGGGTGCACGGTAGACCTCACCGGCGAAGGGACCGAAGCCGGCCTTGTAGGGAGCGGCCTTCGCGGTCATCGCCATGGTCAGGTTGGTGCGGCCGTGGTAGGCGTGGTCGAAGACGACGACGGCATCGCGGCCGGTATGGGCGCGAGCGATCTTCACGGCGTTCTCGACAGCCTCGGCGCCGGAGTTGAGCAGCACGGTGCGCTTCTCGTGGTCGCCCGGGGTGAGACGGTTGAGGGCTTCGGCGACCTCGACGTAACTCTCGTACGGGTTGACCATGAAGCAGGTATGGGTGAAGGCCTCGATCTGGGCCTTCGCATTCTCGACCACACGAGCGTTCGAGTTGCCGGCCGTGGTCACGGCGATGCCCGAGCCGAGGTCGATGAGCTGGTTGCCGTCGACGTCCTTGAGGATCGCACCTCCGGCCGCCACCACATAGGCGGGAAGGCTCGAACCGACACCGGTCGCCACGGCTGACTTGCGACGCGCCTCGAGTTCACGGGACTTCGGTCCGGGGATCTCGGTGACGAGTTGACGTTCCTGCGGCAGAGCTTCGCCGCCAATTTCCAAAGCTGTCATACAGGGAAGAATAGGGGTTCGCGACGGTTTTTGTCACTTGCCGTCCGCGGGGTGAGCAGAACAGCACGATTCGCTCGTAGACAGGTGCGGAATCCGCAGCGACGCGGCAGTCGGGAATCAGCGGTTGCGACCGCGTGCATCGACGTCGCGATTGCGCCCCGGCAGCTGCTGTTCGTGCTCGCGCACGGGGACCACGATGGTCTCCTGGGCACCGACGACACGGTCGCCGTCACTCATCTCGAAGCTCAGCGGCGCCTCGGGCGAGAGGTTGCGTTTGACCACGGCGAGCCCGATCGGGCCGAGCTCCCAGTGCACGGTCACCGAAGTCAGGGTTCCCACGGACCGTTCGGATCCGCGGACCTCCGCGAGCACCTCGGTGCCGGGGTCCGGGGCGATGTGCCCGGACCCGTCGAGGTGGACGAAGACCAAGCGCCGAGGCGGCTGACCGAGGTTGTGGACACGTGCCACCGCCTCCTGGCCGCGATAGCAGCCCTTGGCCAGGTGCACGGCCGTGCGCAGCAGGTCGAGCTCACCGACGAGGGACTTGTGATCGATCTCATTGCGCCCCGGTCGCCAGGCGGCGATCCGCAGCGCCTCCCACGCGTCGAACCCTGCCATGGCGAAATCGTTCGCGGACAGCCCGGCGAGATCGGTGCGTCTGACGATGCCGATGACGAACGGGGTCTCGAGTCCGGGATGGTCGGTGCCGGCGACCTCGAGGCCGAGGTCGACCTCGGCGTAGGACGCGGAACCGGTGCCGATGTGCGGCCAGGGGTCGGACCACAGCTTCGTCACGGGCAGCTTCTCCGGCAGCGCGGTGACAGCTCCGAAGCACTGGTAGTCGTCGCTGAGGTCCTCGATCTCGACCCGCATCATGAAGACCATCCTGCGGAGGAAGTCGAGGGTGTCGTCGGTGTTGAGGTCGCTGATGGCCCACAGGGCCTCACCGTCGTCGACGATCTTCAGCCAGCCCTCGATGCGGCCGTTGGGGTCGAGCACGAGGGTCTCGGTGGACACACCTGGGGCCAGAGCGTCGATCTTCTGCGAGGTGATCGAGTTCAGCCACGTCAGACGGTCGGGTCCGCTCAAGCGCAGCACCCGCAGATGGGCGAGGTCGACCAGACCGTCCTTCTCTTCCAGGACGCGCTGCTCACGCAGCGATGCCCCGTAGTGGATCGGCGTCTGTGCCAGATCTCCCGCTCCGAGCACCGCGGTCGAGCTCAGCCCGCGGGCGAGCGAGGAACGACGCACCGCATCGGCGGGGGTGTCGGGAGTCTCCGGCGACGGCGAATCGGATGGATCGGAATTCGGCGACGCGTGTTCGGTCATCTCAGGACAGCTTCTTCAATCTGGCGGAGGAGTGGGAGGCGAGTTCATGGCCCATGGCCGCCATATCCCAGGCCCACATCAGTTCGCCTCCGACGAGTCCGTACATCCGCGTCGAGGCGGTGTACTCCTTCGAGGTCTTCGTGCGGGCGACGACATCGGTGGCGAGGTCGATGCGCGGGCCCTTGACGGTGCCTGCGTAGAGTTCCATGACTCCGTGCGGGTGAACGATCTCGGCTTCGAGCTCGAACGCGTCGTCGTTGGTGCGCAGCGTCTCGACGGCAGCGGCAGAGGTGAAGCTCTGGTCGGCGGTGGGCACCATCATGCCCGGGCCGACGTCGCCCTCATCGCGCTGACGCACCAGCTGCCAGATGCCGGTCTCGAGAGTCAGGGTCGATTCGAGTTCCCCGCCCTCGGTCAGCAGCCACGCATGCGCGGTGTACTGCAGGTACGGGGTGCCTTCGTGGGCGACGAAGTCGACGCGTTGGCCGAACTGCTTCTCAGGCGTATCCGCGTAGCCGACGACTCCGACGCCTTCCCACGACCCGATCAGCCAGGACAGGGGGACGAGCTCCGGATGGACCGAGGCGTCAAGTTCGATCATCGGTCTCAGCGGTTGTCTTTGAACAGCGCGGTGACGACCTTGACTCCCACGCCCAGGGCACCGAGTGCGGCGATGCCGACGAGGCTGGAGAAGACGATTTCGAGAGCAACGAGATTTTCCATGCCCTCAGTCTACAGTTCCCGGCAACTCGATGTGCATCCGGTCCGCCGGCACAGACGACCGGCACAGTCCCGTCTGGATGGGTGCTCAGAGAGCGATGCGTTCGAGAGCGTAGACGACGACACCGCCGAGGGCGATCGGGGCGGCGCCCAGGGCGAGCTGGACGGCGAAGCTGCGCGCCTTCTCCACGTTCTTCTTCAGTTCGATGTTCTGCGAGGCCTCGAGGCTGGCCGCCTGGAACTTCGCGAAGGCGACGAGTCCGAGCATCCGGTCGACGGCGGCGACGAGCAGACCCATGACGATGCCGAGGACGAGCGCGGTCGGCCATGAGATCGCATGTTCGAACACGAGCACGGAGAGGATCCCGGCGACAGCAGTCGCCATGGCGATGGCCAGGGGTGAGGTGTAGATCGCCGGCCACGGCAGTGCGGTCATGCACTGGGCGATGAGCAGAGCGTAGAGGCCGACGACGATGGCCTCCTTGTCGCCGGGCACCGTGATCGCCGCGACCCAGGTGCTCGCGGACAGGACGATGACGAGGCCGGAGACCTGCGCGGACACGTTGGCGACCGCGTCCGAGGCACCGATTCCACGAGTGAGGTTCTGCACGAACGTCCACAGCAGGCCCAGGCCCGCCAGCACCGGCAGCCAGTCGAGGTAGGGCGCGGTGTCGTCGTTCCAGGCGGCGAACAGACCGGCCACCCCGAAGAGGGCGAGCATGATCGACGTCGCCCGCGGCTGCGGGGAGTCCGTCAGGCGCGGCCACCCGTAGGCGACGCCTAGGACGATGAGCCCGGTCGCCAGCAGGAACAGCGTGTAACCCCAGTACACGGAGGTACTCAGGGCCAGCACCAGCACCAGGGCGACGGCTACTCGAATCCATCTGATCACAGCACTATCGTGCCTCATCCGGTCGCGGCTTCGCGATTTCGCACTCGCTATACTTCTATTCAGACGACAGACGCCGAGGAGGTGGAGGCAGCACATGCGGATCCTGCACATCTGCCCCACGGCTCGCCTCGAATCCCCCGTCGCCCCCGAATCGCTGCAGTACCTCGGCCACCAGGTCAGCCGCCTCGGCGCCGAGGCCCTGACCACCGCCGATCGCGAGTCCCTCGACGCCGACGTCGTCATCGCCGACGCCTGCATCGACTTGTCCCTGGCCCCGCGGATCGCCGAGGTGCTCACCCACCGCAGCGTCACCGCTCCCGTCATCGTCGTGCTCGGTGAGGGCGGACTGGCGACCGCCTCGGCGAAGTGGGGTGTCTCGGACTTCATCCTCACGACCGCCGGCCCCGCCGAGGTGGAGGCCCGGCTCCGCGTGGCCCGTGACCGTCACCGGCAGGCTCCGTCCCCCGGCCCCTACTCAGGTGGGGCGCGCTTCGGCAGCTCGTATCTTCCCGGTGCCCCCGCTGGCACCGCCACCGGCAGAGGACCGGTGCGCACCGCTCGCGGTCCCCTCGATTCCGGGCGCGGACCGGTCGCCACCTCTCGTGAGGCCGGTACGCAGGGGTACTTCGGCGAGGGCGTCGAGGGCGGTCCGTGGAATGCCGATGGTGAGCCGATGATCGTCGTCACCGGCACCCTGCGCATCGACGAGACCGCGTTCACCGCCGACCTCGGCGGCCGCAGCCTCGACCTGACCTACCGCGAATTCGCGCTGCTGAAGTTCTTCGCGATGCACCCCGAACGCGTCTTCACCCGCGACGAGATCCTCCTGGCCGTATGGGGCGACGACTACTTCGGCGGCACCCGCACCGTCGACGTGCATGTCCGACGCCTCCGTGCGAAACTCGGCAAAGACCTCGAGAACGCCATCCACACGGTGCGCAACGTCGGCTATCGGTTCAGCGCCGACAGCGTCACCGATGACGAGGATGAGGGCGAGGAGAACGACCCGGCCGACTCCGCGGAATCAGGCACGGCCGACACGGGAGAGACGACGAGCACGGAGGACGTGAAGGTATGACAATGACGGCCAGCGGAGCGGTCACGGGCACGCCCATCGACACCCTCACCGAGGCGGAGCAGGCGTTCCTCGACCGCGTGGCCGCCGCCGACGGCGCAGCCGAGATCTCCGGCGGGCTCATCGCCATCGCCACCGGAGAGGACACCTCCCACGAGGCGCAGACCACCTCGAGCGTGTGGCGCGTGTACGCCGACGCCGAGCTCATCGGCTTCGGCATCCGCGCCCTGCAGGGAGAACGGCACGCTGCCGAATTCCTCATCGCTCCCGAACACCGCGGCACCGGCCTCGGCGAGGAGCTGCTGAGAACGATCCTCGACGAACAGCCCGAGGCCTGGTGCTGGTCCCACGGCGACCACCCGGCCGCCGCGCACCTCGCGAAGAAACACGGGCTCGGCCGTGATCGCGTGCTCTACCAGATGCGCACCGACGCAGGTCTGAGCCTGGCCGACCTGCCGGAGACCGACGCCCCCGACGGCGTGGAGATCCGCTCGTTCGCACCGGGAGACGAAGACGGCTGGCTGGCCGTGAACAATGCCGCCTTCGACTGGCACCCCGAACAGGGTGCGCAGACCCGAGCCGATATCGATGCCATCGTCACCGCCCCCGATTTCGACCCGAAGACGGTCATCCTCGCCGTCCGCGACGGCGAGGTCATCGGATTCCACCAGACGAAGATCACGGACACGGAATCGCAGGGCCGCCTCGGCGAGGTCTATGTCGTCGGGGTCGACCCGCACATCCACGCCAAAGGGGTGGGCAAAGCGCTCACGGTCGAAGGTCTGCGACGGATGGTCGCCGACGGCGCCCGGGCCGTCGAACTCTACGTCGAATCGGACAACGCTCCGGCGCTAGGCTTGTACGAGCGATTGGGCTTCCACGTCGCGATCGCGCACGTGGCCTACGCCCCCGCAGGCACGACAGGCGAGAAGGAGTAGAGCGTTGTACGACATCGCAGCAGCCGGCCAGGAGCTGGGTCTGCCCGACCCGACCGACCGCTTCCTCGATCGCGAACTCAGCTGGCTCGCGTTCAACGAACGCGTCCTCGACCTCGCCTCCGACCCGGAGATCCCACTGCTCGAGCGGGTCCGCTTCCTCTCGATCTTCGCGACCAACCTCGACGAATTCTTCATGGTCCGCGTCGCCGGTCTCAAACGTCGCATCAACACCGGCCTGGCCGTGCCGAGTGTGACCGGTCGGATGCCCGCGCAGGTCATGCATGACATCGGCGTGCGCGCCTACGAACTGATGAGCCGGCACGCGGCCCTGCTCAAGGACGACATCGGCCCCCGCCTCGACGCAGAGTCGATCACGAAGGTCCAGGTCGAGGACCTCACCGGGGACGAACGCGCCCGCGTCGACGAATTCTTCTTCGGTCACGTCTTCCCCGTCCTCACGCCCCTGGCCGTCGATCCCGCCCACCCGTTCCCCTACATCTCGGGGCTCTCGCTCAACCTCGGCGTGCTCCTGCGCTATCCGGAATCCGGCAAGGAGCTCTTCGCCCGGGTCAAGGTGCCCCCGCGCCTGCCCCGGTTCTTCAACGTCGCCGAGGCGACCGACCGACCCGCCGGACGCGACGTCCCAGCCCGCTTCGTCGCCCTCGAGGACATCATCGCCGAACATCTCGGCACGCTCTTCGAAGGCATGGAGGTCATCCACCACTCGACCTTCCGCGTCACTCGCAACGAAGATCTCGAGGTCGAAGAGGACGACGCGGAGAATCTGCTCAAAGCCCTGGAGAAGGAGCTGCTGCGCCGCCGCTTCGGACCGGCCGTGCGGATGGAGATCACGGAGAACATCCACCCGCGGGTCCTCGAGATGCTCAAGGACGAACTGGGCATCCACGAATCCGAGATCTACCACCTGCCGACGCCGCTCGACCTCTCGGGCATGTCCGACATCGCCGACGTCCCGCGCGATGATCTGCACTATCCGAAGATGGTCCCGCAGATGAACAAGGACCTCTCGCTGCGCGAATCCAGCGATCAGGTCGACGTGTTCTCGGCCGTGTCGAGCCGCGACATCCTGCTCCATCACCCGTACGACTCGTTCTCCACGAGCGTGCAGGCATTCCTCGAACAGGCCGCCGCGGACAAGAACGTGCTCGCGATCAAGCAGACGCTCTACCGCACATCCGGCGATTCGCCGATCATCGATGCCCTCGTCGATGCCGCACAGGCCGGCATCCAGGTCCTGGCCGTCGTCGAGATCAAGGCCCGCTTCGACGAGGAGGCCAACATCACGTGGGCGCGCAAGCTCGAACGCGCCGGCGTCCACGTCGTCTACGGCATCGTCGGGCTCAAGACGCATGCGAAGCTCTCCCTCGTCGTCCGCCAAGAGGCCGAGGGACTGGCCCGCTACTGCCACGTCGGGACCGGCAACTACCACCCGAAGACCGCACGCGGCTATGAGGACTTCGGCCTGCTGACCAGGGACACAGCCGTCGCCGATGATCTGACGAAGCTGTTCAACCAGCTCTCCGGCTACGCACCGCGCTCGGAGTACTCACGCCTCCTCGTCGCTCCCACCCAGGTGCGCACCGGGCTCGTCGAACTCATCGAATCCGAGATCGCCATCGCCGAGGCAGGCGGTGCCGGGCAGGTGCGGATCAAGGTCAACTCCATCGTCGACGAGGCCATCATCGATGCCCTCTACCGGGCCTCGAGGGCCGGGGTGAGCGTCGAGGTGTTCGTCCGCGGCATCTGCGCACTGCGACCGGGAATCGAAGGACTGAGCGAGAACATCACCGTCCGCTCGGTGCTCGGTCGGTTCCTCGAACATTCCCGTGCCTTCGTCTTCGGCAACGGCGGGGACCCGATCGTCTACATCGGTTCGGCGGACATGATGCACCGCAACCTCGACCGGCGGGTCGAGACCCTCGTGCAGATCGTCCAGGACAACCACCGGGAGGAGATCATCGACCTGTTCGATCTCGCCTTCGCGGACACCACCTCGGCGTTCGAGCTCGCCGGTGACGGAAAGTGGACCCGACGCACCCACGATGCCGACGGCAACGTCCTCATCGACTATCAGACGGAGCTCATCCGCCGGCACCGCAAGCGTCGGCGGATCGGTGACGAAGCGTGAGTGGTCCCTCTCCGGTCGATACCGCGCAGGCGTCGTCTCGCGTCGACGCCGATGTGCTGGCAGCCGGAGCCGTATGCTGGAGGCACGGGGCCGACGGCCTCGAGGTCGTCCTCATCCACCGTCCGAAGTACAACGACTGGTCCTGGCCCAAGGGCAAGGTCGAACCCGGTGAGACCCTGCCTGAGGCGGCCGTGCGCGAGGTCAAGGAAGAGACGGGATTCGACATCCACCTGGGCATCCCCTTGCCCACTGCCGAATACATGGTCGGAGGGAAGAAGCTCAAAAAGGTCTTCTACTGGTCCGCCCAGGTCAAGGGCGATCTCCCCTTCGCCCCGATGAACGAACGCGAGGTCGACCGGGCACAGTGGCTGCCGATCGAGAAGGCGCGGACGAAGCTGACCTCCTATGCCGATCGAGATCAGCTCGATGCCCTGGAGAAGTACGATTCGACGGACGCGCTGTCGGCGTGGCCGCTCATCCTCGTCCGCCACGGCAAGGCGTTCCCGCGGTCGAAGTGGTACGAGACCGAGCATGTCCGCCCTCTCCTCAAGCTCGGCACGCGGCAGGCGATGGCGTTGACCGGACTGCTCGGTGCGTGGGAGACGAAGAAACTCATCTCCAGCCCGTGGAAGCGGTGCATGGCGACCCTGGCTCCGTTGTCGGCGGCGACGGGAAGGTCGATCAAGAAGGTGACGACGCTGTCCGAGAAGGCCACGGCGGCGAACCCGAAGAAGACCGCGCGGTGGGTCGAGAAGATCCTCGAGAAGGGCAAGCCCGTCATCTTCTGCACGCACCGTCCGGTGCTGCCGACGATCTTCGAGGTCTACCGCTCGCACGCCCCGCAACGGGTCGTCGAAAAGCTGCCGAAGGAGGACCCGTACCTCAAACCCGGCGAGGTCCTCATCGCCTACGTGCGTCCGGGTCCGGTGCCGCGCATCGTCGAGATCGAACGCGTCCGCCCGATCGACGGCTGAGCGGCCGGGTAGGGCCGCCTCGGCGATGGCAGAGTCCTGACGGCAACGATCCTTTCACGAATACAGCCCGGACTGTGACCGAGCACTCGGAACTGCGCGGATCCTTCAGCCGTCATTCATCTTCCATTCACGTTCCAACTCCTTGCACTTCACGCGTGATCCTTAGCGTGGACAGCGAACAATCGAGAACTCTCGAGCTGTCTCCACAACATGAAAGGCATCTTCGTGAAGATGAAGCATCTCGCCCCCTCCGCAGCGATTCTCGCGGTCGGCGCTCTCACTCTCTCAGCCTGCGGCGGAGCCTCGGCGACCGGAGAGGAAGCCAGCGGCGGCGACAGTGACCTGCAGGGCACCCTCACCGGCATCGGCGCCTCCTCGCAGAAGGCGGCCATGGATGCTTGGACCGCCGACTTCACCTCACAGAACTCCGGCGTGACCGTCAACTACTCCCCCGACGGTTCGGGTGCCGGTCGTGAGCAGTTCCTCGCGGGCAACGCCCAGTTCGCCGGATCCGACGCGCACCTCGATGACGACGAAGTGAAGGCCGGCAAGGAAGCCTGCGGTGCCGACGGAGCCTACGAGTTCCCGGTCTACATCTCCCCGATCGCCGTGACGTTCAACGTCGAAGGCGTCGACGAGCTCAACCTGTCCCCCGAGACCATCGCGAAGATCTTCAAGGGCGACATCACGAAGTGGAATGACGAGGCGATCAAGAAGGACAACCCGGACGCCGATCTGCCCGACACGAAGATCACCGCCGTCCACCGCGCCGACGACTCGGGAACCACCGAGAACTTCGCCGAGTACCTCAAGGCCACCGCCGAGAAGGACTGGGACGCCGAGGTCGACGGAAACTTCCCGAAGGAGTACGGCGGCGAAGCCGCTCAGGGCACCGACGGCGTCATCCAGACCGTCTCGGACACCGACGGAGCCATCGGCTACGCGGATGCCTCGGCCGTCGGTGAGCTGGGGACCGCCAAGGTCAAGGTCGGCGACGAGTTCGTCGAGCTCTCCCCCGAGGCCGCGACCAAGGTCGTCGACTCCTCGGAGAAGGTCGAGGGACGCAGCGAAGGCGACCTCGCCTTCGACCTGGCCCGCGACACCACCGAGTCCGGCGCCTACCCGATCGTGCTCGTCTCCTACCACCTCGTCTGCTCCTCCTACAAGGATCAGGAGACCGTGGACATGGTCAAGGCCTGGGAGAAGTTCGTCGTCTCGGAAGAAGGACAGAAGTCGGCCGCCGATTCGGCCGGTTCCGCTCCGCTCTCGGACGACCTCCGCTCGCAGATCGAGAAGGTCATCGACTCGATCAAGGTCGCAGAGTGAGCATCTCCGAATTCCATGAACGTGGTCTCTGACCTCGAAGAATAGCCAACCGGGAGCGGCGCAGAGGCCCTGCGCCGCTCTTCGGTGCCTGTGGGACCATCCGGGTTCCACCACAAGTCACGTGAGGAGTACTTGTGCCGACCAGCACACAGACCACCGAGTCAGGCCCAACAGGGCCGGGCTCCGAACCCGAGGCCGAGCAGCCGGTGCCGGCCTCGAAACCCGCCGGGCGAGCATCCAAGGCCGTCGTCCGTCCCGGTGACCGCATCTTCTCAGCCGCCACACTCATCGCCGGCATCCTGATCCTGGTCATCCTCGCCGGTGTAGCCCTGTTCCTGCTCGCGCAGTCGAAGGACACTATTGAAGCGCAGCTGACCGATCCCTCGCAGATCACCGGCGGCAAGGGGTTCTTCTCCTACGTCTGGCCGCTGGTCGTCGGCACGCTCATCTCCGCGGCGATCGCGCTCGTTGTGGCGACCCCCTTCGCCCTGGGCATCGCGCTGTTCACCACGCACATGGCGCCGCGCAGGCTCGCCCCTGTGCTCGGGTACGTCATCGACCTCCTCGCCGCCATCCCCTCGGTCGTCTACGGCCTGTGGGGCATCGCCCTGGCCGGCAACCTCACCGGCTTCTACCTGTGGCTGTCGCAGTGGTTCGGTTGGATCCCGATCTTCGCACCGGCCGCCGACGGCTCGGTGTCGCAGACGGGGCGCACTCTCCTCACCGCCTCGCTCGTCCTGTCGATCATGATCCTGCCGATCATCACTTCGCTCACGCGTGAGATCTTCCTCCAGACCCCACGTCTGCAGGAGGAGGCGGCCCTGGCGCTCGGTGCCACGCGCTGGGAGATGATCCGCATGGCCGTGCTGCCGTTCGGCAAGTCCGGCATCGTCTCGGCGACCATGCTCGGCCTCGGCCGCGCCCTGGGCGAGACGATGGCCGTGGCCATGATCCTCTCCCCCGGCGTCCTCACCGCCTCACTCGTCGTCAGCGGCAACCAGACCATCGCCTCTGAGATCGCGCAGAACTTCCCGGAGGCCGCCGGCCTGCGCCTGTCCGAGCTCATCACGGTCGGCCTCGTGCTCTTCGTCATCACCCTGCTGGTGAACATGGGAGCCCGCGCCATCGTCGCCCGTACTTCGGTGAAGGGAAGCTGAGAAGAATGACCACCGCAGAAACTGTCGTCTCCAAGCCCGCGAAGCTGACGTCGAAGCAGCTGCCCAAGGCGACCCCGTGGGTCATCGCAGCGGCCTCGATCCTTGCGGCGATCGTCATCAGCTTCATCGCCTTCGGCGGCTTCAACATCCCCGTCGTCGCCGTCCTCGCCGGCCTCATCAACATGGTCGCCGTGTTCGTGCTCTCCGCCTCCTACGAAGGTCGCCGCAAGGCCGTCGACCGGGTCGCGACCACGGTCGTCACCTCGACGTTCATCCTCGCGTGCGTTCCCCTCGTCTCGCTCCTCTGGCTGACCGTGTCCAAGGGCGGGGCCGCGATCAGCGGCGACCTGCTGACCCGGACCATGCTCGGCATGAAGGGTGTGCTCGATCAGCAGTACGTCGCTGGAGAGGCCACTCTGGCCGGCGGCTTCTATCATGCGATCGTCGGCACCGTGCTCATCACCGTGGCCGCGTGCATCATCTCGATCCCGATCGGCGTCCTCACCGCCATCTACCTCGTCGAGTACGCGAACAAGAACCGCCTGGGCAAGGCCATCACCTTCCTCGTCGACGTGATGACCGGCATCCCCTCGATCGTCGCCGGCCTCTTCGCCTTCGCCCTGTTCTCGACGGTCGCGAACCTCATCATGCCCGCCTCAGCAGGAATCGCGAAGACCGGTTTCACCGCTGCTGTAGCCCTGTCGGTGCTGATGATCCCGATCGTCGTGCGCAACACGGAGGAGATCCTCCGGCTGGTGCCGATGGATCTGCGAGAGGCCTCCTACGCCCTGGGCGTGCCGAAGTGGAAGACGATCATGAAGATCGTCCTGCCCACCTCGGTGTCGGGTATCCTCTCGGGTGTCACCATCGCCATCGCGCGCGTCATCGGTGAGACCGCTCCGATCATGGTCACCGCCGGCTTCGCGAAGACCCTCAACTGGAACCTCTTCTCCGGCTGGATGTCGACACTGCCGACGTTCATCTACGATTCGCAGCTGCGCCCCGTCTCCCCCGGAGCCGCCGCCCTCGCCAGCTCCGAGCGCGCCTGGGCCGCAGCCCTCGTGCTCGTCCTGCTGGTCATGGTGCTCAACCTCCTCGCCCGCATCATCGCGAAGGTGCTGGCTCCGAAGGCCGGACGCTGATGGGCAGCTTTCGTTCCTCTAGACTCATCAATATCCACGGATAGGAAACACAATGTCCAAGCAGATCGACATCAAGGATCTCGACATCTTCTACGGTGACTTCCGGGCCGTCGACAGCGTGCAGATGCAGATCAAGCCCCGCTCGGTCACCGCGTTCATCGGGCCCTCCGGCTGCGGCAAGTCCACGGTGCTGCGCACACTCAACCGCATGCACGAGGTCATTCCCGGTGCCAGCGTCTCCGGCGAAGTCCTCATGGACGGCACCGACATCTACGGCGCCGGCGTCGACCCCGTCAACGTCCGCCGCGAGGTCGGCATGGTCTTCCAGCGGGCGAACCCGTTCCCGACCATGAGCATCAAGGAGAACGTGCTCGCCGGGGTACGCCTGAACAACAAGCGCCTGTCGAAGTCCGAGGCCGACGACCTCACCGAGCGTGCCCTGCGCGGAGCGAACCTCTGGAACGAGGTCAAGGACCGCCTCAACCTGCCCGGTTCCGGACTCTCCGGCGGTCAGCAGCAGCGCCTGTGCATCGCCCGCGCGATCGCCGTCGAACCCGAGGTCCTGCTCATGGACGAACCGTGCTCGGCCCTCGACCCGATTTCGACGCTGGCGATCGAGGACCTCATCAACGACCTCAAGGACAAGTACACGGTCGTCATCGTCACGCACAACATGCAGCAGGCCGCACGCGTGTCCGACAAGACCGCGTTCTTCAACATCGCCGGCACCGGCAAGCCGGGCAAGCTCATCGAGTTCAACGAGACCTCGGCGATCTTCTCCAACCCGGACAAGGAAGAGACCGAGAACTACATCTCCGGCCGCTTCGGGTGATGTGAGGCTGCGACTGCGTCGGGGAGCTGAGTGCTCCGGCGCGGTCGGTCGGAGGTCCGAACCGAGCGCTGGACCCGTCATGCCGACGGGTCCAGCGCTCGATTCGTCGTCGCGGGCGCACGGTATGACACTTCGGGCGCACGATTCCTCGTTGCGGGCGTCCAGCAAGGCGTTGCGGGCGCGACGCACCAGCAACACGTCATTGTTTGGTCGATCCACCGCGTTCTGCCCGCGCCAGACCGCGGTGGATCGACCAAAGCTTGCCGTGACTCGCCTCGGCGGGCTCACGCCGCAGCCGGGATCACTCTGCAGGGACCTCACTCTGCCGTCTAGCTGCTGATGACCTCGTCGAGTGGGGCACGGAAGGCCCGTACGAACTCGGCCAACAGGCGCACATCACCGGCGACTGTCACGGTTCCGGCCGCAAGCGCCGACTCAGCATCACCCTCGGCGAGCAGATCCCGCAGTCCCGCTCCGCCGAGGAAGAGCTGCGCGTGCGGATCGGTGCCTTCGGCCACGTCGACACCGGTACCGGACACGGCGGCGTGTGCGACGGCCGGCCCCGCGGTCACCTCGACGGTGAACGGCTCAACCGCAGCCTCGGTGCGGGACGTCATCAGTGCGGCGGCCAGGGAACTGTGCGTCGGTGCCTCACCTTCTCGCGGGGCACCGAGGCGGCGGGAGCCCCACCGGCCGAGCTCGATGAGCACCGGCCCGAGGTCGCACCCGTAGTCGCTGAGCCGGTAGACGACGTGACGTCCCTCGAGACTGCGTTCGACGATCTCGCTCGATTCGAGTTCTCGCAGGCGGGTGGTCAAGAGGTTCGACGGTATTCCGGGGATTCCCCGACGCAGTTCGTTGAAGCGCTTCGCCCCGACGAGGAGGTCGCGGAGGATGATAAGCGACCACCTCTCCCCCAGCAACTCGGCCGCACGGGCGAGGCCGCAGTACTGTCCATACGATTTCATGATTGACAGTTTAGCCACGACGGTTCACTATTGAAATAGCAGTTCACTTTATAAACCATCAAAGGATCGCTGTCAGAGAGTCTCTGTTCGAGAATTGCTCTGCACTGATCCGCACCCCACTCAACGAGGAGTACATGATGAGCCGCACCGTCATCGCCGCCCTGTTCCAGTCTCTCGACGGCATCGCATCGGACCCGTTCACCTTCCAGTTCGATTCCTTCGACCAGGAGATGGGCGAATGGATGACAACGGCCATCGACGGAGTCGATGACTGCCTCCTCGGCCGGGTCACGTATCAGGAGTGGGAGAACTACTGGCCCAATCACACCGAGGGCGACGACGCTCCATTCGCCGACTTCATCAACGCGACGCCCAAGCACGTCGCCTCATCGACGCTGACCCCCAAGGATCTCCGGTGGGAGAATTCGAGCCTCATCGACGGTGACCTCGTCGAGTTCGTGAGGGACCTCAAGGCGGCCGACGGCGGGAAGATCGCGGTCGAAGGATCCATGTCGGTGGTCCGTCAGCTCATCGAGGAGGGGCTCGTCGATGAGCTGACGCTGGCCATCCATCCGGTCATGGCAGGCAGCGGACGTTCACTCTTCGCAGGCGGAGCGACGACTCGCCTGGACCTGCGCGAAGTGCAGCGCACAAGCAAAGGCAACCTGCTCGCCACGTACGGTCCCCGCCTCACGTGACGCGATCTCGCCGAGACAACGCCTGAGCGCCGAGACCACTGTGCGTGCACAGGTGTCTCGGCGCTCAGCCGTTGTTTCGGTGCTCGGGCGCTGAACCGCACGAAGCCGTCGCGGCGGCGCTCAGCCTCTGGGCCAGGCGATGAGGTCGGCCCGGGAGCTGCTCAGACCTCAGCTGCGGGACTCGGTGGCCAGGCGGCGCTGCCGGTAGGCGAAGGTCGCCCAGCCGAGGGCGACGGCCCAGACCGGGAACAGCAGCGTCGGTCCGACCGTCGCCCACCAGCTGTCGGCGAAGATCCCGGACGGCCCGGCGACCACGGTGCGCATCATCCCGACGCCGCCGGTGAAGAGCGCCAGGGTCACGATCGTCGCCGGGATCGTTGCCAGCGTGATCGGTACGCGCCGACCGCTCAGGGGACCGAGCCATGCCGGCAGGCGCTCTCCCCACTTCTGCACCAGACCGAGGGTGAGGAGGATCCCCGCCACCGCAGCCAGGGCAAGCGCCAATCCCGAGTGCCAGAGCCCCGTCCGCACGCCTTCCTCGTAGAGGGTGTCGCTCAGCCCGACCGGGATGCCGATGGCCCACAGGATCCGGGTCAGGGCATAGAAGCCGGGGACGATGACGGCGAGAGTCACGGCGACCTTAGCGCTCGTGGAGACAGCAGCCGACCGGTCTTCGTCGTGACCCGCGCCGCGGACAGCGCCCCGGTCTTCGTCGAGGCTCGCAGTCGCACGCACGTACCCGACCGTTCCCTGTCCTTCGCCCGCCGCCGGCAGCCCGCCTGCGACTCGGCTCGTGGAGCGCCGATGGGCATGCTCGGCGGCGGCCCAGACGATGAGCCACAACAGCGGCCCGAGGAGCATCACCGCCTGCCAGATCACCGGTCCTGAGATCGGCGGGAACTGCATGCTGAGCACGTAGCCGAGGTAGGCCAGCAGCAGGGTGTTGGTGAACAGGACCGTCGTGATGATGGTGAAGAAGAGCGCGAGGAGGCCGACCACCCGGACCCCGGCACGTTCGCGCAGCTGCGCACGCAGTCGAGGAACCGTGAGCAGGACGGCCGCGCTGACGAAGCTGAGCAGTGCGACGAAGCCGACGAGGCCGGCCACGATCGGCACCGGAAGCGAGGCGATCACCGAGGTGAATGCCCCTTCCTCGTCTCCGGCGAAGGCAGCCGGGGCGGCTCCCGTTCCCCAGAGGACCGACATGATGAGTAGGAACAGCGACCACGCCGAGGTGGCCACGAGCCCCACCCGAACGGTGAGGTCGGTCTGTTGAGATGGATGACGGACTGGTTGGTGGAGCTGTTTCTGTGTCATGTCTCCAGGCTCGCGCCCAGAGCCCCAACCGGACCTCCCCCGTAGGGGTGAAGCGGGTCGCCGTACGGGTGAACCGGCCAGCCTGACGCTTAGAGCAGCTCGCCGCACAGACGACGAACCAGCCCGGCGCCCTCAGGCGGTCTCGACGAACCCCGATTCGAAGGCCCGGATGACCGCCTGGGTGCGATCCCTCGCGCCGAGTTTCGACAGCAGCGAGCTGACATAGGTCTTCACGGTCTCGGCACCGAGAAACATCTCACCGGCGATCTCCGCGTTGCTCAGCCCCCGCGCCATCAGGGTGAGCACCTCCTGTTCGCGACCGCTCAGTCCCACCGATTCCGCCAGGTTCTCTCGCTGTCCCGTCCGCACCGCCATGTCCCTGATCTTCTGCGGATAGAGCAGCGCCTCTCCCCCTGCGACCGTGTGAACCGCGCGGATGAGCTCGTCCGGCTGCGCGCGTTTGAGCACGAAACCGTCGGCCCCGGCCCGCAGCGCCTCGACGACGTAGTCATCGCTGTCGAAGGTCGTGAGGATGAGGATCCGCGGTGGAGCCTGCCTGGCCATCAGCCGCCGCGTCGCCTCAAGACCGTCGAGGCCGGGCATGTGCACGTCCATGACGACGACGTCCGGGCTCAGCCGGCCGACGAGCTCGATCGCCTCCGCCCCATCATCGCCTTCGCCGATGACTTCGAGTCCCTGATCAGCATCGATGATCGCCGCGAGCCCGGCCCGCACGAGCGGTTCGTCATCGATGAGGACCACACTGATGCTCTTCATTCCGCTTCCTCCCCGAACGGCAACGTCACCTGCAGAATCCATTGTCCGTCGTCCACTCCCCATCTCGCGTGTCCGCCGAAGAGTTCGGCCCGTTCGCTGATGCCGCGCAGACCGCGCGATTCCCTCGCCGAGGCGACCGCACCCAGTCCGGGACTGCGCATCTTTCCGCGTCTCCCGACCGATTCATCGGGTGGAGCTCTGCGATCTCTGTGTCCCCGATCGAGCGCCGGCCCGTTCGCCGTGGACGCGTTTCTCGTCTCCACCCACGCGGCGTCGTCTCGCACGCTGATCGTCACGGACAGACCCGGCTCCGAGGCGTGCCGCAGGGAGTTCGTCACCGCCTCGCGCACGATCCGGTGGAGTTCGCCGACCACTGCCTCGGGCAGTGCTGCGGCATCGCCGGTGACGGTCAGGACGGTCGGGTGCTCGAGGGACCGGGCCTCCTCGGCGAGTCGTTCGATATCGCGCATCGTGCGCCGAGGCGGCCGCTCCCCGGCCACCGCCCCTTCCTCAATCCCGTCGCCCTGGCCGTCGGCCGATCCGGCCTGATCGTTGCCGTCGCCCCGATCGCCTCCCTCGGTCTCGGCACGGAGCAGCGCGAGGACGTGGTCCAACTCGGCCACGGCCTCACGTCCGGTGGCGGCGATCTCGTCCACGGCCGCCTCGGCGAGTGTCGGATCCGTGTGCAGGGCACGTTTGGCCACGGCCGCCTGCATCGTGGTCACGGTCAGGGCGTGGCCGATCGAATCGTGGACCTCGCGGGCGAGGACGGTCCGCCGGAAGCGGTGCACTCGTTCGGCCGAGGCGAGCGCGGCGCGGTCCGCGGCCGAAGGACCGAGCAGGATCTGTGCGTAATGGGGAAGGAAGTAGCCTTCGGCGATGATCAGTGCGACCAGCAGAAGCAGGCACAGGGGTGCGAGGACTTGGATGAGCGCGGCAGGCAGGATGACCATCGCTCCGTCGCTGCCGGCACCGACGTCGCCGCCAGGAGCAGAGCCGTCGCTGCCTGTGGTCCCGATGAACCCGGGCGACAAAGACTTAACCAGGTGAGGGTCGGCGGTCAGGAGCACCGCGGAGGGAATCACGACGATGACGGTCACCAGGAGCAGCGCGCCGGAGAAAGCGTGGCCGGCGTAGAACAGGGCACCGCGGAGGCGATCGGCACTCGAGGCTCGCCTCGGCGGGGTGGGGATGGTCAGGCCGAGGAGCTGCTCGGCCAGCGTCCGTTCGAGGGCTCGGATGACGGCGAGGAATGCGGGGACGCACAGGAGGACGAAGGTGACTGTGCCTGTCGCGAGGATGCCGAGTGCGGCGCCGCGGTCGGTCAGCTGATTCCAGGCGGTGACGACCCAGATGACGACGGCGATATAGGGCACGGCGATGACACCGCCGATCAGCAGGACCAGCAGCCTGCGCCACAGCATCGTCACACGTGCTCCCATTGTTACCAGACTACCGCGCGCCCATGACGCAGACCCCTGACGTGTCCCCGGGCGATCGAGCAGAGGCACGGCTGGTCCCCCGGCGCGGAAGATTCCTCGTCCCACCACCCATCCGCTGTCTGGTGGGCTCCGAATCATCGGTGACAACGACCATTCCGTCGAAAGGACAGTCATGACCTCGCCACGTTCCGCCTCGCATTCGGACTCCAGTCCCCTGCTCACGAACGCTCGCACAGGGCGCACCTCAGTGCAGGTCGTCGCCGGCATCTTCGGCGCTGTGTTCCTGCTCGTCGGCATCCTCGGCTTCATCCCGGGGATCACCGCGAACCTGGATACCATCATGTTCGCCGGGCATCACTCGGAGGCGGCTCTGCTGGGCATCTTCCAGGTCTCCGTGCTCCACAACGTCGTCCACCTGCTCTTCGGCATCGTCGGCCTGTTGGGTCTGCGCTCACGAGGACTGGCGAAGAGCTACCTCATCGTCGGCGGCATCGTCTACGCGGTGCTGTGGATCTACGGACTCGTCGTGCCGATGGAGTCGATGGGCAACTTCGTTCCGCTCAACACCGCCGACAACTGGCTGCATTTCGTGCTCGCAGCAGCCATGATCACGACCGGTTTCGTCTTCGGCCGCAAGTCACGAGGCTGACGCTGTACTGGGGCCGAGGCCCCGCCGAGGCTGACGTTGCACTGGGGCCGAACCCGCGCGGCGGCTCCACCACCGGCACGACCCCATCAAGGCAACAGCCTCATGCCGAGACAACGGTGGAGCGCCGAGACCACTGTGCATACACAGGTGTCTCGGCGCTCCACCGTTGTCTCGAGCAGCAGTCACATGACTGCGAGCCTGACGATCCCGCCGATCACCACTGCCAACAGGGCCGCGGCCGGGATCGTCAGCAGCCACACCCCGAACACGGGCACGAAATAGCGCGCCCGAGCGTGGCCCTTCCGACCCGCGTACTGGGTGCCGAGGACGGACGAGCCGAGGACGAAGGTCAGCGACACGGGCACGCGCATGACCAGGGCCGCAATGTACATGAGCACCGAGGCGGCACCGTCGGCGACGGCCGATTTGAGCGGGTCGAGTCGGACCATCCGCACCGACAGGGTCCGCACGACACGCCAACCGCTCAGACCGGTGCCCAGGGCCAGCGCGGCGGCGATGAGAATGCGCACCGGCCAGGAGATGTCGACGACCGAGAGACTGCCGTGCGCTGCGGAATCGGCCGCGAGGATGGCCACCATGACCAGGGCTGCGACCTTCTGCGCATCCTGCACTCCGTGGACGAGTGACAGGGATGCCGTGAGCACGGAGTCGACCATGCGCGCACCCCGGAACATCGGCTTCGGCGGGGTCGAGGCAAGCAGCTTCGACAACAACAGCGTCAGCGCCCAGGCCAGGGCGAAGCCGAGGATGGGTGAGAGCAGCAGCGGCCACACCACGGACTCCATCGCCTCGGCGCCGTTGACGGTGAACCCGAAGACGACGCCGGCGCCGAGCAGACCGCCGATGAGGCAGTGCGTGGATGACACCGGCAGCGCGAGGAGGTAGGTGAACAGGCTCCAGATCGTCGCCGAGACGAAGGCGATGAGCAGACAGGTGAGGATGAGGTAGTCCGAACCGGTGAACAGGACGATCTGGTTGGCCACGACGAAGGCAATGCCTTCACCGAGCAGCGCCCCGATGAAGTTGAAGACCACAGCCAGGCTGAGCGCCCAGCCCGGTTTGAGTGCGCGCCCGACGACGGCGTTGCCGATGGTCAGAGCGGCGTCGTGGAAGCCGTTCGAGCCGGCGAAGATCACCGCGGCGATGATGACACCGACCAACAGCAGCTCCACGGACTACGACTCCTTGATCGCGATGGTGGCGACGACCTTGCCGAGTTCGGTGAATCCGTGGGCGGCTCGGACGAATGCCTGCCCGAGTTGGGAGACCGCGGCCATGTAGGTCAGTCCGCGTTTGGAGTTCGGCACCGCATCCGACATGCGCCACTGCAGGGTCTCGACCTGGTACGTCAGGCGGTTGATGGCGTCGACGTAGTCCCACTGGTCGAGCTTGCCCGGCAGACGGGTGATCAGACGGGACGTGTGGTCGGTCTGGTTCGACAGCACCGCCAGGGTCTCCGGCACTCCGGAGGGCAGCGGATCGAACGCTTCGGAGGCGAGGACGAACCCGACCCCGTGCAGGCGGTGGCAGATGTCGCGCATGTGATGGCTGAGCAGGTACAGGTCATTGCGGTCGAAGGGAGTGATGTAGTTCTCCCGCAGAGCCCGCAGCATCGCGCCCATGTCTTCATCGGCCTTGTCCCCGATCTCGCGGAGACGGTCGGCGACGTCGCGGCGAGAGCCGACTTCGATCCCGGAGAGTTCGGCGAGCACCAGATTGCATTGCCGCATCTGTGAGACGAGATCGGACAGCCGCTCATAGAAGACAGTGTCCTGTGGTACTCGCTTGAGCCGCATCCGCTCCTCCTGCCCGGGGCCCGGTCGCGCCGGACGAATGTGCATGATGCCTCAATGATATGTGCCGAACGCTGGACCGAGAGCGCCTCTCGGCGGAAGGCCGCTCGAAGCGGCTGAATTTGGAGCCCGGGGCTTCAGCGATCCAGCGTCCGGTGGCCCGAAGGCCACCCCCTACGATACTCGTTCACACTGATGAGTCCACCGCCGAGGCGGCCCTTCGTCCGTTGATAATCTCACAGTCCCGATGTCGGTCGGGAGGGAATACGAGCCCGAGGGCGGCGAGACGGAATCGAGCGCACACGGTCAGTCGGGGTCACCTCGGCGAGGGTGATACGGGTGGGCGCAGGGTCAGTCGAGGCCACCTCGGCGATGGGCGACGGCGGCGTCAGTCAGGTCCTGGGAGAGTCGGCGCAGGCGGGTGCCCGTGTCTGCGTCGTCGGTGCCTTCGGCGCAGATTCCGACGAACGCCGCGGCGCGCAGCAGGGCGATGACGACATCGCCCCGGAAGGCCCCGGCGAGGATCTCGTCGATGGCGCGGGCGATCTCGTCGGGACCGGCAGGGAGTTCGACCCCGGCGAGGATCTCCTCATAGCCGATGCCGCGGTCGATGCGGCGCTGGCCGTCGGAGAACATCTCGGACAGTTCGCGGGGCGCGGTTCTGATCCACTGGCGCAGGGCGTAGAGGCGCCACAGGGCACCGGGAGCGGAGACGGCGGGAGCCGCGGACCACATCTCGGCGATGAGTTCGAAGCCGATGTCATCGGCGAGGTCGATGAATCGCCTGGTGGCAGCCTCGTCGCGATTGCCGTCGGCATCGCCGAGGAGCAGGGCCGCGGTGGCGTGGGAGGTTTCGGAGCGGGCGACGGGGTCGTCGGAGGCACCGACGGAGTCGAGATCGGCGAGGGGAACGGGGCGGTGGAAGGGTCGCTGTGTCATCGTCAAGGCAGTCTAGTCCTTGGGAGTGGGCACCGACCAGGGTGCAGGTCACACCTCGAGCAGATCGGACCTGATGCGAGGCGCAGTCGAGGGTTGGGTCACAGTCGGGTCGTGAGTCATGGGCAGAGTGAGTCGCGGGCAGGGTGAGGCTCTTGCGACGTGGATCACGGGCTTTCGTGCGACGGTCAGGGTTCGCTCGTTCGACTCACAGTGGTCGCGACTAAACTCGTCAGTGATTCGCGTCTGCGACCCGCAGGTGCGAGTGACCGAAACGAGGAGGAACTCTCGTGGCAAAATCATCAGTGGCGAAGAAGGGCATCGACAAGGCAGCGAAGCTCGCGGTCAATGACGATGGCACCCTCAATCCCCGCGCCCAGTCGATGTTGTCGCGTCTGCTGTCCGTGCAGCGACCCGTCGCGCTGGCCTATGTGCGCAGTCTGCGCCGCAGGCACCCCGATGCGACTCCCGAAGAGCTCATCAAGATCGTTCGGCGTCACTACCTGACGCTCACGACCTCAAGCGGAGCGGCCGTCGGTGCCACGGCGGCCGTCCCCGGGCTCGGCACGACCGCGGCCCTCGGCGTGGCGACCGTGGAGACGGGAGGGTTCCTCGAGGGCACCGCCCTCTTCGCGCAGGCGATCTCGGAGATCCACGGACTGCCGGTCGCCGATGCCAAACGTGCGAACGCACTCGTTCTCGGCCTCATGCTGGGCAAGGACGGGAAGAACCTCATTCAGCGCTTCGGCAAGAAGAACGGCGGAGTGGACTCGATGCTCGGCAGCTGGGGTTCGACCGTGACCAAGCAGCTGCCCGCTCCCCTGGTCGACCTGCTGGTGCGCAAATTGCGGAAGACCTTCATCCGCAAGTTCGCCGCACGCGCCGGCGGCTCCCTCGTCGGCCGGCTCCTGCCCTTCGGCATCGGCGCTGTCATCGGCGGCGTGGTCAACGCGCAGATGGCTCGCCAGGTCGCGAAGGAGTCGACGGAGGCGTTCGGTGCCGCACCGACGGTCTTCCCCATCGAGACCGACCCCGAATACGTCGCCCCGAAGAAGGACCGCAGGCTGCTCTCAGGGCTGAAGTACGTCTCCGCGCTGCTCGGGAAGCTGAAGAAGGACAAGGGCATCGAGTCCGAGGTCATCGAGCCCAGCGACTCCGCGGAGCTCGAAGCGCCGGACGGCCTGCCTCGGACCTACGACGGTGAGGATCGTCCCGAACTGGAGAAGTGATCGTCAGCATTCCGCAGTGAACTGCAGGACGATGATCGGAGGAACCAACGGCGGACGATCCGAGGGACACTCGGAGCGGGGCCGGCGGTGATGAGAGTCGCCGTCGGCCCCGCTCTTATGCCGCTGAGTCGGGTTTGAGTAATGAGGTCGCGAACCTCTAATATGAGTGAGTCTCCAACTGCTTCTCGCGGGTTCTGCCGCGTGCTTGTGTTGGGGCGGGGCCTCTAGCTCAGTTGGTAGAGCAGCGGACTTTTAATCCGCGGGTCGTGGGTTCGATCCCCACGGGGCCCACACTCGAAAATGCCCCTCACCTGCATAAACGCAGGTGAGGGGCATTCGTCGCCTGCGCCCACTGGTCACCTGCACCGCGACTACTCACCTTGATCAATCAGTGCCGAGATGGTCTCAGCTTTATCGTTCGAAACAGTCTCCGAATTTCAGATGGTCACTGCGCGTGTCGTCTCTAGACTGGGATCAATTTCGACCGTAGGTTCCAAGTAAGGGGTGAGGTACTTCCTGGCTGTTACACACGATGGCTTGGCAGTCCGACCAGACGAAATCGGCTTGACCCAAGGTGGACAGATGCACGTAGCATTTATTGATGAGTCCGAGCGAGACGAGGACTTCTACTTTCTCGGGGCGCTGGTATGCGACGAGACTTCGTATCAGCAGATCTCGCGCGGACTGGACTCTCTGCTCCGGGAACATTCGTCCGATCCGGGCAG